>CAZRHT010000050.1:0-20586 GCA_964599895.1 uncultured Holophagae bacterium | reverse complement strand
ACATGTTCCACCATCTTGACGTTGCATTCCGGTATCAGAAGGGTAAAGGGCATTTCGTAAAGGTCCGGTGCGTCCCACCCTCCCCGCTCCATTGCAACCTTGAAGCAATGATATGTCTTTTCCTTCAGTTCACTGTTCTGTATCAATTCCATTTCAGGAAACATTTCTTTCAGTTTATCTTTCATGTTTTTCTCCTTTGCCTGTTTCAGTCCAGATGGCGGTCTTCCGGCCCCACATATCGGTGATTTGTCGGATGTATCTTCCGCATAGGTTTCATGGTTGTCTGTTCTTCGTGAATCTGAGCTACCAGTCCCGGCACACGTGCCATGATAAAAAAGGCGTTGGCCAGTTCGGGGGGGAAATCCAGCTCACAGAGAATTCCGCCGATAGCACCGTCCACGTTAATGGGAAGGTCCTTTCCGATGACTTCATGGATTGCTTTCTGTACCGCTTTCATGGCTTCGATGTAACGGCCGGAGACACCGGCCTCTGTTGCCGCAGCGAGAAGTTTTGCCGTTCGGGGATCTTTTGTGTGGACCCGATGGCCAAAGCCGTGGATGACCTGTTTATTTTCACGCTTTTCCTGAACCAGTTGAAGGGCAGCTTCCCGAAGAGAAATGCCTCTTTTATCCGCAACTGCCACAACTGTCTTAACAAAATGCATGCAGTTCTCAATGGCGCCGCCATGAAACTTATTGATGGCAAGAATGCCGGCGGCGATACATGCGTTAAGCGGGGCCCCTGTGGATGCAACGGTTCTGGCAGTTAGTGTGGACGGTGGTGTGGCACCATGATCCACGCTGGAAACCAGCATGACATCCATCAACCGGCCGATTTTTTCGTCCGGAAGCTCGCCCTTCAACGCGAGGTACACAACAGAAGGAAATGCCACCTTTCCCATAAGTTCATCAATGGGGTAGCCCCGCAACTGGATCTTGTTGGGCTCAATTTTGGTAACAGAGGTTTCCCAGCCCGGTTCATTGCTCATGTTTGCTCTCCTTTTCATCAAAAGAGTGATTAAGTTCATATAATTTCATATATTTAAGCGCGGTATAGTCTGTTTCAAGCCAAGCCAGAATCAATCCCGGTGTTCCCTTCAGGAAGTAGCACTGCCAGATGTACTTCTTCAGAAAGGTGACTCCAATATCTAGTGAGATTCGCCAGAATCCGGTTCTCTTTCCCCTTTGATGCTTGTCCTTCGCCTTCAGAGCAGCATAAACACGAAATTTATCTCTGGCCTCTTCCATGTTTTCAAAGGAATAGTGCTCAATTGTCTCACCGATTTTCCGTGTTTTCCCGCTTACGGATACGGCCTCGTGAACGCTCCCGCCATCCCATTTCGAGAATTTTCTATTGTAGAGTCTTGTTTTTCTTTCACATGTGAGAAAATTGTCGCGGAAACACCTTCCCATAAAATGGAGATTGCGGCGAAAAGAATAGGCATGGACCTCCGATGAATCAGGATTTTCCTTGAGCTTCAATATCGCTGTCTTTAGTCCCTCAGACAAGCGTTCGTCAGCGTCCAGTACCAGGACCCAGTCTGTTTCTGCCTGAGTGTCGGCAAACAGACGCTGTCCCTTGAACCCTTCCCATGGATGGAATATGACCTTCGCCCCTGCCTTTTTCGCTAAAGAACAGGTTTCATCCGTGCTTCCTGAATCAACCACAATAACGTTCCCGCACACCGAAAAAAGGTTCTCAACCACACCGGTAATCTGATCAGCCTCATTTTTTGCGATAACAATTCCAGTAATTTCCATGTACGCAATCTCCTTTCGGGCGGAGGTATTGTAACACAGCAATATGGTATAATCAGCACTGCAAAAATGAACAGGGAGGACACATGAAAAAACTGTTTTTACTTCTTATTGCGGGATTGGGGCTGCCCCTCTTTGCAGCGGGTCACCCTTTCTCTTTCAATGACATGATTGCCATGCAGCGAGTCAGCACGATTGCGGTTTCTCCTGATGGAAATCATGTTGCAGTTGTTGCCACCGACTACTCTCTGAAAACCAATCGGGGAAACTCGGACATTTACATGATCAATACCGTTGATAATAAGATGCGGCGACTAACCAACAATGAAGCCGCTGATTTCAACCCCATATTTTCCAAAGACGGTAAAATTCTGTACTTTCTTTCATCCAGAACGGGGATCGTGCAAATATTTGCGCTGTCCATGTCGGGGGGAGAAGCAGAGCAGATTACGGATTTCCCGGTTTCTATTGAAAACCTGAAATTGTCCCCGAAAGGCACCTTTTTTTCATTTACAGCCGGGGTTTATCCGGAAACTTCCAATCTCTCTGACGTCGCCAGGCGGGACAAGGAAACTGCGAACAGTAAATGTTCAGCGAAGGTCTATACCGAGCTTTTTGTCCGCCATTGGGACAAGTGGGAAAATGGAAAGTGGAATCACGTTTTCTACATGCCGGTCATTGGCGGACCGGCAGTGGATATCATGCTGGGACTCGACGGAAATTGTCCCTCTGAACCCTTCGGCGGGCCGGAAGAATACAACTGGTCACCGGACGAGAAGACAATCTCATTTACGACAAAAATTGGAAGGAACCGCGCATGGACTACGAATTTTGATGTCTATTCCTATGATGTAAAAACCGGAACTCGAGAGAACCTGACCGCAGCTAATCTCGCATGGGATTCTTCACCGCTTTACTCACCGGATGGACAGTATCTCTATTACCTGGCAATGAAAATCCCCGGCTATGAGGCTGATCGCTTTCGTCTGATGCGCCGGAATCTCAAAACAGGAAAAACCGTGAACCTTACGGAAAACTTTCAGTATTCTCCATCGGGAATGGTTTTCTCAGAAAATGGGAAGGATATCTATTTTACTGCGGATAAGGAAGCACACATCCGCATCTTTGACATGCACCTGGCAACAAACAAGGTCACTGAACTGCTGTCCCGCCGGACGAATGGGCATCTCGTAATCAACGGGCACCAGCTTTTCTTTACCCAGAACAGTCTTACCTCACCGACTGAGGTGTACAAATTAGACCTCAAAGCCCTTACGACAAGCCGAATCAGTCATTTCAATGACAAGCGGGTCCAGAATATCATCTTCAGTGAACCGCAGGAATTCTGGTTTACAAACCGGGACAATATACGGGTCCATGGATGGTTGATCCCCCCTGTTAATTTCAAGAAAGGACAGAAGTATCCCTTGGCGTTCTACATTCATGGCGGCCCGCAGGGGTCATGGGAAGATAATTTTCATTACCGCTGGAACCTGGAAATTCTCCCGGCACAGGGCTATGCTGTTGTGGCCATCGACTTCCGTGGCAGTACCGGCTACGGCGATAAGTTCCGGGAGGCCATTGAAAAGCATTGGGGAGACCGCCCCTTTTATGACCTGATGGACGGCCTGGACTACGTTGTGAATCACTATGATTATATTGATAAGGACCACATCGGTGCGCTGGGTGCTTCTTTCGGTGGATTTATGATTAACTGGATTGCCGGAAACGCACCGGAAACCTTCTGCTGCCTCATCAACCACGATGGTGATTTTGATCAGTATTCCTCTTATTACAACACAGAAGAACTGTGGTTTCCGGAATATGAATTTGGTGGTACCCCTTACGATAATCCCCAACTCTATGACAAATGGTCCCCATCACGATACGTCAAAAACTGGCAGACACCGATGCTAGTTATCCACGGCGGTCATGACTACCGGGTAAACCTCTCAGAGGGATTGTCGACGTTCAATGCCCTGCAAAGAAAGGGCATTCCCTCCAAACTTATCGTGTTTCCGGATGAAAACCACTGGGTACTCCAACCGGTAAACAGCCAGTTCTGGCACAAATCAGTTATTGATTGGATGAACCGCTGGTGCAAACCACAAAAGTAGAAAGCTGAAATAGTTTTGAAGGAAAGGGCCGCAAATGCGGCCCTTTCTTATTGCTCGAATATTGGATAATTGTTTAAAAAACCTTCCAGCGCCTGCAAGGCACGCTTGGACAAAAATTCCCGCTTCGCCCTCCGACCACCCTGGATTCTTGTTTCCGGTGGCGGAACCATAGCAAAAATCGCGTTGGATGGCTGAAAATTCGCCTGAAATGTTGAGATGTGTCGAGACAATCCACCCAGCATCGTTGTTTCAGGGAACATCTGATTTTCAGCTCCATTTTCCCGAAGCAAAATGGAAACCGCGGCAATTAAACCGGACGCTGCCGATTCAAGGTATCCTTCAACGCCGGAAATCTGGCCAGCCACATAAAGGGACGGATATTTTTTCATTGAGAAATCAGCATTCAGAAGCTCCGGAGAATTAATAAAGGTATTCCGGTGCATACTCCCATATCTTTCAAATTGTGCCGATTCAAGCCCTGGAATCATGCGAAACACTTTCCGCTGTTCCCCCTGCTTCAAGTGGGTCTGAAAGCCCACCAGATTGAAATACTGTCCTTCATTATCCTCCGCTCTCAACTGTACAACGGCATGGGACACTTCCCCTGTTTCCGGATGTCTCAAGCCCACAGGTTTCAACGGGCCAAAACACAATCCGTCTTCTCCCCGCCTGGCAATCTCTTCTACCGGAAGACAGCCCTCAAACATCTTACGTCCTTTTTCAAATCCCCGGAGATTCACCGTCTCAGCATTAATCAATGCTTCGTAGAAGGCAAGATATGTTTCCCGATCCATGGGGCAATTGAGATAGTCCGCCCCGCCCTTGTCATAGCGCGAAGCCATGAAGGTTTTTGTTTCGTCTATTGAATCCCTTGAGATAATTGGCGCAATCGCATCATAAAACTTAAGATACTTCTTCCCTGTCAGTCTCTTCAAAGATGTTATCAGCCCCCGTGAGGCCAAAGGGCCCGGCGAGAGTATTGTATAAACTCCCGTCTCCTCCGGTTCAAATTCAGTTATTTCTTTTGAGATGGATTCAATGTTTGGATGGCCCAAAATTCTTTCGGTCAGGAGTTCTGAAAAACCCATCCGATCCACAGCAAGAGCGGAACCGGCTGGTATTCTTGTCCGGTCAGCCGCATCCATCACGGCGGAACCCAGCTGTCTCATTTCGGCCTTCAGAAGTCCCACCGCATTTGCAAGACTGTCAGAGCGAAAGGAATTGGAACAAACCAGCTCCCCAAGTGTATTCTGTTTATGGACCTCAGTATGCCGGTCCGGCTTCATGTCATAAAGAGTAACGGATAAGCCGTGATTGGCCAAAAAAAGGGCCGCCTCACAACCAGCAAGGCCGCCCCCTATAATTCGAATCTCTGTCACTGTCACGTCTACCGACTGCCTTCCAGAAAAGCCTTCAATTTCCGGCTACGGGAAGGATGCCGTAATTTTCTTAACGCCTTGGATTCAATCTGCCGTATACGTTCACGGGTCACCGCAAACATTTGCCCGACTTCTTCCAGTGTGTGTTCTCCATTTGTAACCAGTCCAAACCGCATTTTCAATACCCTTGCTTCTCTGTCAGGAAGGGATTCCAGAACATCAAAGACTGATTCCCGCAAGTTCTGCTCAATTACCGACTGCACAGGAGATGTGTTTTTCTTGTCTTCCAGAAAATCTCCCAGATGGCTGTCTTCTTCTTCTCCAATTGGCGTTTCCAGAGAAATGGGGTCCTGGGAAATCTTCATAATCTTGCGAATCTTGGACAATGGAAGGTCCATTTTCCGGGCAATTTCTTCCGGCGTCGGTTCTCGACCATACTCCTGCACCAGCTGGCGGGATACCCGCACAACTTTGTTAATGGTTTCAATCATATGAACCGGAATTCGAATGGTCCGCGCCTGATCCGCAATGGCGCGTGTAATTGCCTGGCGGATCCACCACGTCGCATAGGTGGAGAATTTGTATCCGCGCCGATACTCAAACTTTTCAACCGCCTTCATCAACCCGATATTTCCCTCCTGGATCAGATCCAGAAACTGAAGCCCACGGTTTGTATATTTCTTTGCTATTGAAACCACAAGACGAAGGTTGGATTCAATCAATTCATCTTTGGCGCTCTCGGTCTCATGCTCGCCCTTCTTTAAAAGCAGATAGTTTCTTTTGAAAGTAGCAATGTCCGTACCCAGGGAATGCATCAATTCATCAAACCGTGTTTCGACCTGTTCCAATTGTTTCACGTACTTAGGGCGCAATTTCGCAAGAGCCGGGCTACTGATTTTTCCTTCAAGCTTGCCATGGGTGCGTTCTAGTTCGGTCATTTCTTTGTAGCGACGGGTCACCAGATTAATCATCTGGTTCATGTGATGAAAATTCAGGCGCAATTTTCTGATTTCACGGGAGATCTTTACTTTTTGCTTTGCGATCGCCCGGTTCATTTTAGATTCCTCATCCTTATCTGTGATATACCTCGCGGTATTCAGCATCTCTCTCAGCTCAGCTTCCCATTCCCGAATTGAACGGAATATCAGCAACCCATGCTCCAGTTGTTCCATTGTTCTCTCAGATGTTCCATCCGCATCGCTGAGATCCAGTACTTCTTTCAAATGGAAGGGCTTCTCTTCTATTAGATCTCCAAGCTGGAGAAGGTAGGGAATGACGATTCGCATTCTGGATAGTGCCTTCAACATCGTTTTCATTCCGAATTCAATCTGCTTGGCATAGAAGATTTCCTGTTCCCGCGTCAACAACGGCACATTTCCCATTTCTTTGAGATAAAGACGAACCGGATCATTGGCGCGATCCATATCACCAGGTTCCAACTGGTTTGTCTCTGCCGCTTCTTCCCGATCTGCCTTCACCTGGCTTCGGGAAGCCATTTCTTTTTCGTTAACCTTGTCGGGAGAATCCACAATAAAGATGCCCATTGTTCCCAATTCAAGGAATAGTTCATCAATTTCATCTCCGGAAGTTTTCTCTTCATGAAGCATTTGATTAATTTCATCAATGAGAAGATAGCCCTTCTCCTTCCCTCTATTCTTAATATCCAGATACTTGTCTTTGTTGAGATTGCTCAATACCGAACCTCCTGTAGCTCAAGAAGCAAATAATACTTGTATCACAAAGCAAAACCATTGCAAAGATAGAATATAGGCAGGAATTTGTAATTTTCAATTTTTTTTTCACTTTAATCTCATTTTCTCTGTTAAAATTCACTACATGAAGGGTTTTGCCAGAATTTAATATACTCGGGGGAAACCTCAGGAGGCAAGGCTGTGATGAATTTCGGATGGCTGCCTTTCCGGATACCCGGAATTATTGACATCATTGACATTGTGGTGATTTCTTTTGTCATCTACAAACTGTTGGTTCTGATCCGGGGGACCCGTGCGGTCCAAATGCTCATTGGCATCATCTTCTTGTTAATTATCAGTTACATATCCGGAATTATGGGCCTGATCACAGTGAAAACAATGGTGGACTACACTATTGCCTTCCTGCCTGTGGCAATTATTGTTCTTTTCCAGAATGAAATTCGCAAAATTCTTGCTCGAATGGGAACCAACCCCATTTTACAGTTCAATGCCCCCACCCGTGCTGAAGCCGGGATTGAACAAATTATTAAGGCAACGGAAATTCTTTCCCACCAACGCAAAGGTGCTCTGATTGTCCTTCAACAGAATGAAGGTCTCCGGCATCAAATCGAAACGGGTATCGCAATGGACGCCAGAATCAGTTATGACCTCCTTATCAACATCTTTGAACCCAAAACCCCCCTTCACGATGGTGCTGTCATTATTATTAATGATCGTATCGCGGCTGCAGGTTGCCTTTTGCCACTTTCCGCAAACCCTAATCTTCCACCACACTTCGGAACCCGACATCGGGCAGGTGTTGGGATTACAGAGGAAACGGACTGCGTTTCTGTCATCGTGTCTGAGGAAACCGGCAAGATTTCTTTTGCCAAAAACGGAATGATCATGCATTACAAGGACACTTCTCTTGAGGGTATGACGCGCCATCTCGATGGACTTCTGAAAATGGACGTCAAAAGTGCACCGCAATCCAGATTGATCGCCTTGTGGGAAAGATTGAAACCCCAGCCGAAAGGAGAGAACAAATGAGTCGAACCAGTTCTTCAAAAATGTGGTTGCGAATCATCTCTCTCGTTCTTGGATTTGCTCTCTGGGCTTACATAAGTGGGTCCAGACAAACAAAAATGGTTACCAAAGCGTTTACCGTCCCTATCTATTTTGAGAACATTACCGAGAATGTCATTCTTATGGAAGAGGTTTTTTACGAAGTGAACGTACAGTTGAGAGGTTCAGAAACGTCCATCCGGAAACTGGAACCAAAAGACTTGTATGTTTCAATTGATCTCGGGAATAAAGCATTTGGTGTTCACTCAATTCCGCTCACAGAGCGTATGATTCATCGCCCCAAGGGAATCCAGGTAGTTGGGATTACCCCCAACACTGTCCAGTTTAGAATTGAACGCAAGTTGAAGAAACTGATGCCTGTCAGACCCACTATTGTCGGTAGTGTCGCGGACGGGTTTGAAATCAAAAAGGTGGTACCAACACCGCCAGCCCTTGAAGTTGAGGGCCCCGCTTCCGAATTCCAGAAGCGGGATTACCTGACCACTGAACCCATCGATGTGACGGGAAAATCGGCATCATTCACTACAAAAGGGTTTGTTGCACTGAAATCCGACTATTTGAAGATGACAAAGGACTCCAGCGTCGATGTCAATGTCGTCATCGGGGAACAGACCAATACTCAGGTTTTCAGGGGAATTGAAGTTACTCTTACCCACCAGCAGAAAAAGACCTGGGTCAACCCGACACGAATCAACGTGATTGTTTCCGGTCCTTTTTCAATCGTCAAGAATCTGAAGATGAAGAATTTCCGTGTAATTGTAGATTGCAGCGGATTGTCATCCAGGAAAGAAGATTATGTAATTTCACCCAGCATTGAATACAGATCGAAAGACGCCGAGCAACTGCTCAGCAAACTTGAATTGAAGACTTCTCCTGAAATGGTAAATGTGAGGGTTTTCTAAATGGAAAACCGTCTTTTCGGTACGGACGGTATCCGTGGAAAAGCCGGTGAATTCCCCATTCTTCCGGAACTGGCATACAAAGCAGGCGTCGTCTTCGCGAAACATCACACAGGAAAACAGATCCTGATCGCAATGGATACCAGACAATCCAGCCCGGGCCTTGCAGATGCCCTTCTCGCCGGTTTGGCTTCTGCCGGAGCAAAGCCTGTTCATGGGGGCGTTCTTCCCACACCCGTTCTCGCTTACGCGGTTGCCAACATGGGCTATTCCGGTGGGGTTATGGTAACCGCGTCCCACAATCCATACACCGACAATGGACTCAAATTTTTCGCAGCGGATGGACGGAAGATCAGCACAGCAACGGAGTCACTTCTGGAATCTGAGATTATGACGGCATCTTCAGATGCCCATTTTTATGCACAGGAGATTTCCAGAGCTTCCGAAAATCTTTCTTCAGACAAATTCATGCAACACTATTTCACTCATCTGAATGCTATACTTCCCCTTGAGGAAATCACCGTATCAATACCACTGGATTGCGCCAATGGAGCGGGTACTTCCCTTCTCCATTTTATCAATCAATACCAGAATATGCCCGTTGAAATATATAATGCTGACCCCGATGGCCGGAATATCAACCGGGACTGCGGGGCAGCACAACCCGACAAGCTGAAACCGGGGACCGCCGCACTGGACGGAGACGGCGACAGAATTCTTTTCAAAGATGAACAGGGACGTCTCATTTCCGGTGATCACCTCCTGATGTTTCTGGCCGAAAACCTGGGCTTCAAATCGATCGTTGGGACTGTAATGACGAACCAGGCCGTGGCTGAATTCTGCAGAGAAAATGGTCTGTCGTTCTATCGAAGCGATGTAGGCGACCGATCAGTACGCATACTTATGGACCGGCATGAATCAGCTCTGGGCGGTGAGACCTCAGGCCATATCATTCTGGACAAGGTCAATGTCACTGGAGATGGATTTGCCGTCTTCATTCAGGTCCTCACCATTCTTTCCAAGAATAAGGTCTCTATCGGTTCCATTTATGATCAATATCCGATGATGCCCCAGACCCTGCTGAATGTCCCGGTGAACAGTAAACCCGCTTTTGCTGAAATACCCGCCTTTTCCGCTCTGATGGAAGAATTGAGAAAAATGTTAGGAAATACGGGAAGAATCTTTCCAAGATATTCAGGAACGGAAAATTTGCTCAGAATTCTGATAGAATCTCCTTCGGACGAACAAAATGAAGAAACCGCTTCCAGAATTTCAGATTTCTTCAAAGACAGGAGGACTCAATGACAAGACTTGGCGTGAATATTGACCATGTAGCCACACTGCGCGAAGCCAGAAAGATAAGCGAACCGGATCCAGTTCACGCACTTGTAATTGCTGAATCCGCAGGCGCGGACGGGATCACAGTTCATCTCCGCGGAGATCGGCGCCATATGCAGGAGCGGGATATCCGGATTATGGCTCAGATTTGCAAGACCCGTCTCAATATCGAAATGGCCGCTACTCAGGAAATGTTTCGGATTGCGTGCGAGATCAAGCCCTACAGTGTCACATTTGTACCTGAGCGTCGCGAAGAAGTAACCACAGAAGGCGGATTGGACGTTCTTCTCCACAGCAAGACACTGAAACCGATGATTCAGGATTATCACGATCAGGACATCCGCATCAGTATCTTCGTTGATCCCTCCAATGAACAGATAAAGGCCTGCGCCCGCCTTGGTGTAGAAATCATTGAGTTGAACACAGGCCGTTTCGCCGACGCCCCCGATGAAGAACAGTATGGTCTGGAACTCGATAAACTCCGAAACGCGGCGCGCTATGCCCACAAGACAGGACTTCGCGTGGCAGCTGGTCATGGACTCAATCTTCGAAACGTAAGCGCCATTGCGGCAATACCTGAGATTGAAGAACTCAATATTGGCCATTCCATTATTGGACGAGCAATTTTTGTTGGATTGGAGAAGGCCATATCTGAAATGAAAGAGAAAATGAAATAGACCGCAAGTCTGTCCTTCAATATCAGTACTTGTTAATTCACAGGAGAATCAGTATGAAAAATCTTTCTATGCTTTTGACGTTCCTTATCTGCTCCATTGGTGGTTTCTCCCAGAATATTGCCTGTAAACTCCCCCATTGTATAGACGCGGATCGCGCTTTTTCTGTCCTTCAGGAGAAGTTTTCCCTAACGGCGAAACAGGACCTTGAATTTAAACAGATTGACAGTAATTCCGAAGCTCATACTCTTTCCACAGAAACCAGGACCTTCAAACTCAGACACAAAACACCTCGAATAGGAGAATTCCCCCAGCTTCGTCGGCCCAAATGGAGAAAAGAAAAGGTTCAATTGAAAGCCTCCCTGAAGGATCGTAATATCGTCGTGACATTGAATGCGTCGGCCTACAACAAACGGGACAAAAAATGGCATCCTGTCCGTTCAACAGGTCGATACGAAGAAACAATCCTGCAGGGCGTGTTTACTGAGATACTGGAAGGCATTCAAGGTAGTGTAATTGGAAGCCCAATGGCAAAAGGACTCGCGGGAACTGTAAAACTAAAGAACTTGGAACTCTTTACAATTACAGGTGCTTACATCACTTTTGACGGCGTAAAAACACTCGTCATAGATTTGACGGACAATAAAGGTACAACCTATAAAGTCTCCGTACCTTTCCTCGGGAACGTAGACAATATCTGCAGTGCAATGAAAACCTTTTTCTCTAAATTCACAACGAGTAATCTTAAGGCGGAAGTTCCACATACATATGACTACTATTGGGCATATGCGGTCGAAGGAGAGATCATGGACGGCATGCACCAAAACCAGGTTCGCACCGCCCTCGGCGAACCCGATGAAAAAATCAGAGTCAATAAAACAACAGAACAATGGATTTATCACACTGGGAAATCAAACCGCGAGCTCACGATTTCAGGTGGAGAACTTCATATTCCAGAAAATTCGGACTAGAAATCTGAATAAGCAGGCCCTGTGCTGAATTTTGACAGTTTTCAGTTGTTATCGCTCAACTATCAGACTTCGCATTAACAAAAACCACTTCCCCCTACCTGTCGACATGGTCAGTGGCCCTGTATTTTCGAAAAAAGCCCGATTTTACGGGGAATTTCCCAGTTTTCTTATTGACAAATGGACCAAACATAAATAACATAGTGAAGTTAATTCGAACTAAAGAATTACGGGGGTTTACCCTCAATTAAAAAGGAGGAAGTTTTAATGAACAAAACTGAACTGATTGCAAAAGTCGCTGAAGAGACCGAACTGCCTAAGGGCAAAGTGCAGGCCGTACTGGATGGTATCATCAATTCTATTGGTGACTCCTTGAAATCCGGAGACAAGGTTTCTTTTGTTGGCTTTGGCACTTTCGAAGTGGCTAAGCGTGACGCAAGAACCGGCAGAAACCCCCAGACGGGCGCTTCCATCAAGATTCCTGCCCGCAAGGTTGTTCGTTTTAAAGCTGGAAAGCAGCTTAAAGATAACGTAAACTAAGCAAATATTGATTCAAAAAAAGAGGGGACTTGAGTCCCCTCTTTTTTTGCGTGCATGAAATAACATTTTTTCAGTCCATTTTCTTCTGTTCAACCTCTGTTAAAGGATGATTACCAAGAGGAAGTTTGCCCCCTACTATCTGGCTTCCCAGCGCAACAAACACGAGAACTGGAATAAATTTCCAGGATATTCCTGAAGAAATCCTCGCCCAGGCGATAAATGGAATGGGAATGTGAATGTAAAAGAGCTTCCACCTTAATTTCGTCTGGCGCGCCCGATAGATACCACAAAATATATTGAAAATGACGGTTGCGACAATGATGATGGTATACGTCATTCTTTCTCCTTATACTTTCCTTTTTCGCATTGCCTTGCCAGAACGTACAGAACGTCAGACAAACGATTCACGTATTTCACATCCAGAGAAATTCTTTGTAAACCCCCGGACAGGAGCGCCACAAGTCGCCGTTCGGCCCTGCGGCAGACGGTCCGCGCCACGTCAATCAGTGCCGCATCTTCTGTCACACCGGGGATTATGAAAGTGGTCGGCATGGCAACCTCTGTGAACAATTTCTCTTCGAACGCTTCCAATGCAACCATGTCTGATTGTGCAAGGAGAATCATTTTTGGACGCAACTCAGAATCATCTGTTGTTGCAACATTTGAAGCGACTTTAAAAACATTTCTCTGGATGGATTCCACCTGAAGGCGGTCGTAATCTGCCTGCAACTTCAGTTTCACCACACCCAGCCAGCTGTTCAATTCGTCCAATGTACCCAGAGTTTCAAAAACGGCATCAGATTTCAACGCCCGTTCTCCTGAATACAGGGAAGAAAAACCACCATCTCCCTTCTTTGTTGTGATGTCAGACATGGCCACCTCCCCTTCCGTGTGTTTTGGAAGGAACAGGGATCAACTCATCAGGAAATTCTACAAGGCGATTCCCGCCCTGCCCTGTAACAGCAAAGGTGTTTTCCACACCGACCGCACCTAACCCCTCTACGTAGTATTTTGGCTCCACCGCAATGGTAACTCCTTCCACCAGCTCTCGATCAAACCGGGGAGCAATGACAGGGAGTTCATCCACCTCGAGTCCAAGGCCATGACCGAAAAACCGTACTTGATTTGGTCCGAATCCCATGAGATTCTTCGTTAAACCCATTTCCTCGGCGAATTTTCGTGTTTCTTCGTAAATTTCTGATGGCACTGCACCCGGTTTCAATCGATCAGCGACAAAAGATTGGATATGTACACAGTTTTGATGCAATCGGAGCACTTCATCCGAGGGATCTCCCGGAAAATAAACCCGTGTCTCATCGCACAGATACCCCATGTGCGCCCCCATGAAATCAACAAGAACGGGCTTCCCTGCCACCACCTTTACCCTTCCAGCGGGGTGCGGGGCGGATGGATATAAACCGGAAGAACCCGATGGTCCGTCAAAATTCGTAGGCAGATTGGCACTCTCTCCGGCAGTAATTACTCCGTAGTAAAGCTCAGCGTTGAATCCGTGCATCCGTATAATCCCCTGATGCCCGTTTCTTCTTGCCACATATTCCGCTTCGGCCGCAATGTCCAATTCTGAAATACCGGGACGGATGAAATCCTTCATGTGGCGAAACACGGCTTCCGTCTGTTTTCCGGCCTTAACCATGCACTGCAGTTCAAAGTCACTCTTGACAGAGCGAATCCATCTGATTTCCATCGAAACGTCTGAAAATTTGCAGTCCGGGAAGGTATTCTGATATCGTGTGAACAAAGAAACCGGAACCGTACCGCCTTCAAATCCGCAAGATTTCAGGCTGGAACCGTAAACTCCGCGGACACGATCATCCAATTCCTTAAGAGAACGAAATCCGACAATCTCTGTAAGCCCACTCTCATTTATTGCCCGCTCCAGTGATTTCCGCACCAGAAAAAGATGTTTCCCATTGTCAAAGATAAATAGAAGACCATTTTGTGCCGTTCCGGTAAAGTAATAAAGATTGGTCGTCCCGCTGATCAACCAGGCATTCAGACCCGTCTCGGCAATCTTCACAGCCGCAGTTTGAATCCGGTTGTCCAGTTCTGATTTTGGTACCAGTGGATATTCAAAATCAACCATCATGCTTTCCGGTCTTCATCGTAAACTCCCAGGCGCACCAGTATTCATCGGGATGGGTGTCCGGTGGGCAACATACACAACGGGTTGAAATATTCGGGTCTATTGTCTGGACAAAGCGCTCATACTCCACCAACCCTACCGGCTTGCATGGAAAATCAGCTCTGCCGTCCCTTGTCCTGGCACGTTGCACCCGGCATTCATTCATATAGATCCGAAGCACATCTCCTTTTCTCTCTATGGTCTGTTCATTTACGTAGGCATACATCCGATATTTCAGTGCCTTCTCCAGTGCATCCAGCCCGCCATTTTTCGGAATATTGTGACGTTTCATGATGCGTTTTGCCTCTACCACCGTGAACTTTTCCCAGGCTCCTTTATCGTACTGAATTGCTGTCTCCATGTCAGTTGCTGCTTCCACTTCAAGGAACCACAATCCATCATGGGCCAGCCAGTTTTTCCCGGCGTCGGACAGCATTTCAATGAGTGTTTCCTTGTCCAGTTCCCTTAGATAATCCCTAAAATCCGGTTTTGGCATAATCCCTCCGAAAACCTAATCATTACTGCTTTTTTTATATCAGAAATCAGCGTGTTGTACAAGAAGAGTGGCGGAGAGGCGCGTGGATGGTGAAGCGCCTTCGGCGCAGTGGATAGTGAATGGTGGATGGAACAGAAATAGGAAACAGCCAACTCCCTACTTTTCCTAACTCCTACTCCTCTGCCGCCCACGCCCACCCAAAACGCCCACTCTTCTTATTGTGATTCCCGAATCCTTTCCAGCAGTTCCTGCAAATCAGCTGGGAAAGGGCGCTTACAAATAATCTCTTCGCGGCTAACGGGATGGACGAAGCTAATAAGGGCTGAATGGAGCGCATGACGGGGAAATTCCCTGACGTATTTTCTCAAAATCGGATCTTCCACTCCCTTCCACCGAACGGTTCCGTAAAGTTTATCACCGACAATGGGATGGCCTTCGTGGGTCAGATGAACACGGATCTGATGGGTTCGACCCGTTTCCAGGCTGAGGTTCAGTACGGAAAACATACCCAGTTCTTCCATGACCTTGAAGCGGGTCACAGCAGGACGGCCATCTCTTCTAACCGCCATTTTCTTGCGATCAGATCCGGAACGCCCTATCGGTTGTTCAATTACTCCGGTTTCATCATGAAATCGTCCATAGCAGATGGCTTTGTATATTTTGACGACCTTTCTATCCCTGAACATATCCGAGAGTTGGCGATGAACACTATTTGTCTTGGCAACTACCAGCAAACCGCTGGTTTCCCTGTCCAACCGGTGAACAATTCCAGCTCTATCCGTTCCCGCCTCTGTTGAGAGAGAGTCAAAGTGGAACCGCAAACCATCCACCAGTGTTGCGTCTTTCACTGAGGGCGCCCGATGTACCGCGATTCCCGCCGGTTTGTTGACTACAGCCAGGTATTCATCTTCATAAGCAATATCCAGATCCATGTCCACCGGGACAGCGCTATCGGCGGCATATTCATCCGGTTGATCCACAACCACGACGTTTCCATCATTGAGGATCTGACCTGCTTTCTGGGCAGATTCGTCATCAATTGCAACCCGGCCATCCCGTATCCAACGGGTTATCTGGGAACGGGAAATATCCCCCGGAAAGCAGGATTGAAGAAACCTGTCCAGCCGTTCCGGTATACTGCCTTCAAATCGAAAAGAATGCTTCATGAGAGCCGGTTCCGCTTTGACAGTCTGAACAGCATAATTGCGGCAGTAAGAAACAGTAACACGCTGATAAACTGGGATGTTGAAATGACATTGAAAAGAAATCCCCTGACAAAATCGCCCCGGAAAAACTCTATTCCAAAGCGGAACGCACTGTAAATCAAGACATAGAGCCAGATCAACTGTCCCTGAAATTTACGTCTCGGCCAGAAATAGAACCGCAACACCAGAAAAATAATAAAAAGGCCAATGGAACTCATTAACTGGGTCGGATAGATGGGAGTATTCAGTGGAACCCCCACAACACTGTGGGCAAATTCATTGTGGAATTCAACCGCGATGGGCAGACCGCATGCCTTTCCGTAACAACAACCGGCGGAAAAACATCCCAGACGTCCGATAGCGTGACCCAGCGCAATGTGTGGTGCGGCCACATCCGCCACTCTGTAAAACGACAGCTTATATTTTCTGAACAACCAGGCCGCCACAAAAAGCGCACCTAAAAGGCCACCGTAAAATACTCCTCCGGAGCGTAAGACCTGAATCAGTTCCACTGGATGTGCCACATAATAGTGAAATTCAACAATAATCAGAAGCAATTTGGAGCCCAGAACACCTCCAATGATCGTGTAGATGATGAGATTGGTCATCTGCTCCCGTTCTTCCTTTGTAAAACCAGTTCTTTCGGCGAGACGAATAGTCAGAAAAAGCCCCAGTACAACCCCGGTGGTTACAAGGAAACCATATGTAGGAATATAAAAACTTCCGATTTGAATCAATTTAGGGAACATGTCAACTCCGTCTCCTCAAACTGGTGAGAAAATAACCGATAATGCCGATCGTTATCGCACTGTCCGCAATGTTAAAGGCAGGCCAGTGATGTGTATTCACGTAAAAATCGAGAAAATCTGTTACATATCCGTGGAAAAAACGCTCTCCCTGGTTCCCGATAACACCCCCCATCAGGAGTCCGAGGCAAATAACCGCAAAGCGATGAACAGAGTACTCATTGTAAACCAAATATAAGAGCAGAAAGAGCCCCAGTATGGATGCGATAGCAATAAACCACGTGTTCAGAGCTGTCGGCTTCCCCTGGTTCATCAAACCAAAGGCAGACCCGAAATTACGGACATGAACAAGGTTAAAATTGCCCACGAGTATCGGTTTGCTCGCGCCATAAACAAAATATGAATGAATGAGGTACTTGGTGGCCCAATCGGCAATTGCGATGATCGCTGCAGCGACGAAAGCCCGCGATTTTCCTTCAAAACCGATCTCACTCATCTCTTCTCCACAACCGACGCGCAACGGGCACAAAGTCCCTGGTCATCCAATTGATCAAAATTCCAGCACCGTTCACATTTCTCTCCGGATGCCTGGCTGACTTCAGCCTCGATGTCATTTCCTTCTCTTTCCACCAAATCTACTTGTGAAACTATAAGATAACGATTTAATTCTACCTTCAAATCACCGAGCTTGTTCAACTTATCACGGCTCATAGAAATGCGAACCGACGCGTTCAGTGGATGTCCGATTATCTTTTCCTGGCGGGCTTCCTCCAGTTTTTTCAGTACTACTTCCCGGATTTCCGCAACGATTTCGAACCCCGTTTTCAATGAATCGTTTAAGGGAAAGTTCAATTTTTCAAATTCAGCAAGATGGACACTTTCTTCTTTTCCCTTGAATGAGGGGACAAATTGCCAGATCTCATCCGCCGTGAAACTCAAGACCGGAGCAATAAGTTTCGACAACACCCAGGTAATATGGAACAGGGCCGTCTGTGCAGATCGCCGTTCTTTGCTTCCCGCCGGGTAACAGTACATCCTGTCTTTCAGTACATCCAGGTAGAAGTTGCTCATTTCAACTGTACAAAAGTGAAGTACTTTGTGATACATCAGGTGAAATTCAAAATTATCAAATGCTTCCACAACAGATTCATTCAACACGGCAAGCCGGTTCAGTGCCCATCTGTCGAACTCGTGCATCTGATCAAAGGGAACTGAATCGGATTTCAAGTTAAAGTCATACAGATTACTGAGCATAAATCGTACTGTGTTACGGATCTTTCGGTAGGTTTCTGAACTTCGCTTTACGATTTCGGAAGAAATCCGTACATCATCTTTATAATCCAGTTGAGACACCCACAATCTCAAAATCTCCGCTCCGTACTGGTTGACAATATCCTGTGGTGCAACCACATTCCCCATGGACTTGGACATTTTCTTCCCGTTCCCGTCCAGCACAAAACCATGGGTAATTACAGTATTATATGGACGACTTCCCTGATTTGCCACCGCGGTCAAAAGAGATGAGTGGAACCAACCCCGGTACTGGTCTGAGCCTTCAATGTAAATGTCCGCAGGCCAGGGCAGATCCTGCCGCTTGCCAAGTACAGCAGCGTGGCTGATGCCTGAATCAATCCATACATCAAGAATATCGGTTTCCTTTCTGAATTCTTTTCCACCGCATTTGGGACAGACCGCGCCTTCCGGCAGGAACCGGCTCAGATCGTCCTCAAACCACGCCGCTGTTCCCTCTTTTTCCACAATCGCCGCGGCCTTTTCAAACATCTCCGGTGACTGAAAAATTTCTCCACAGGACTCACAGTAGGCCGTTGTTATGGGCACACCCCACTTGCGCTGGCGGGAAATGCACCAGTCCACCCGTCCGGCAATCATATTGTGAATCCGCTCTTCTCCCCATGCGGGGATCCAGTTCACTTCCTTTATTTCTTCAAGAGCTTTTTCTCGTAAGTTATTTGCGTCTATAGAGATAAACCACTGCTCTGTCCCGCGGAAAATCACAGGATTCTTGCAGCGCCAGCAGTGAGGGTACGAGTGTTCAATATCTGTCACGTTCAAGAGTACGTTCTTTTCCTTCAGCAGCTCCACCACCTTTCGGTTGGCCTTGAAAACATATTCCCCTTCCATCAGTGGAAATTCTTCCGTGAAACATCCTCTCTCATCCACTGGAACCAGGACAGGAAGTCCGTATTTTTGACCGATAATGTAATCATCCATACCATGGCCCGGTGCAGTATGGACACAACCGGTGCCCTGCTCCAGCGTCACATGCTCTCCCACCAGTATCAGCGACTCCCGATCAATAAAGGGATGACGGCAGGTCCAGCGGTCCATTTCCCTTCCCTTCATTGTCTTCAAAAGCTCCATGGATTCAATGTTACATTCCTTTTGAAAATTCTCCGCAAGATCGGTAGCCACCATGTAAACATCGCCGCCCGGCACCCTGTAAAAGCCATAGCTAAATGTCGGGTGAAGTGAAATTGCAAGGTTTGCGGGGAGCGTCCACGGTGTGGTGGTCCAGATCACCACAAAAACCTTACCGTCCACGCCCTCTACGGGGGCCTCCAATGGAAACTTCACGTAAACTGAAGGGGATGTATGGTCATCGTATTCGACCTCCGCTTCGGCCAGTGCCGTCACACAGGAAGCACACCAATGAACCGGCTTCAATCCTTTGTACACATAGCCATTCTTAAAAAGTTGGCCAAGCTGGCGAATAATCTCCGCCTCATATTCCGGCTGCATGGTCAGGTAGGGATTGTCCCATTCCCCGAGAATCCCGAGACGAATGAATTCCTCTGTCTGCGTTTCCACATATTGAGCAGCATAGTCCCGGCAGGCGTCGTGGATTTCCCGAATTTCAAGCTCCCGCTTGTCAATCTTCTTCTTGCGGAACTGTTCATCCACTTTCAACTCAATGGGCAGGCCGTGGCAGTCCCAACCGGGCCGATACGCCGTATTGAATCCCTGCATGGTCCGTGATTTTACAATAATGTCCTTCAGAATCTTATTTAAGGCATGACCGATGTGTATGTTGCCATTGGCATACGGTGGCCCGTCATGGAGACAGACAACCGGATTGTCTTTTTTACTTTCACGGATTTTCCCGTAAAGATCTTCCTCATTCCACTTTGCCAGCATTTCCGGTTCACGCTTCGGCAGATTCGCCCGCATGGGAAACTCCGTGCTGGGCAAATTCAGCGTGCTACGGTAATCTTTTTTCTCAGACATACATCAACCTCCACGTCGTCCTTAAACAAAGCAGAATTGTATCACAATGCTTTCTGAAGGGAAGTGTTCTGTGCGGCTCTGCCGCCTGTGTCCATTGTTTTGACCGAAAGGGAGCAGAAAGGAAAGGCAAACGGGAACCATAGTTCCTCCTCTGCTATCCACCTCAACCTTGTCCGGCCATGCTTTTCTTTCCCGCGCGGTTTCTGTCGTTATTGCGCCTTCGCGACCACGTAGACATACCGCAAAGGTTCGGTGCCGGTATTTACAACATTGTGTTCCGTATCTGGCGGGCAGTATGCGA
>CAZRHT010000049.1:4005-20747 GCA_964599895.1 uncultured Holophagae bacterium | reverse complement strand
TGGCCCGAGACCTGAGCGTCAAGCCAAAGGAGGGGGGCGGTGGTAGAAAAAAATTGTCATTTCAGTCGTTCTACATAACATGTCTGTTTGCTGCTTCGACGCCGGCGAAAGCAGGTCGGCAACGGTGGCGGACGGTTCTCATGCTTGCATGAAAGAGCCGTTCGGTGGCGGTGACGGAAAGTGGCACAAAGTGCCACGAAGTCGAAGCTGCAATTCAGATCTTACAGTTGCATTGCAAGCATGGCTGTCTTGATGCCGTCGATTGCGGCACTCATGATGCCGCCGGCATAGCCGGCGCCTTCGCCGCAGGGAAAGATTCGGGCGTGTGAAAGCGACTGGCCCGTTTCCTTGTCCCGGAGAATGCGCAGCGGCGCGGACGTGCGCGTTTCCACGCCCACAAGGTTCGCGGAAGGGTCTATAAAACCGCGTACGCGCCCGCTGAATGCCTGTAATCCTGCCCGCATCTGATCCACAACGAATTCCGGAAGCAGCTCGTGGAGCGGATAGGGATAGGTCTGGCCCGAGAAACTGGTTGCCAGGGGACGGGCCGTCATTTTACCATCCATGAAATCCATCACCCGCTGGCTCGGCGCCATGAAGCCAGGCATTCCCAGGCGATAAGCGTCCTGTTCAATCCGCTGTTGAAAGCGGACACCAGCCATCGGATCAGCGCCGTCAAAGGCCGTAACCGGCACCTTAGCCACCAGAGCGGCATTGGCAAAGGGGCTGTTTCGTTTGGACCCGCTCATTCCATTGACACAGAGAGTTTCCGGCTCATTCGCCGCGAGGATCACTTGCCCACCGGGGCACATGCAGAAGGTGTAACAACCCGTGTTATTCTCCCCATTCCACGCCATCTGGTAACTGGCCGGTGGCAAACCGAACCGGTTCCTGTTGCCTTTCCCGTACATGATGTCATCAATCTGACCCTGTGGGTGTTCAAGTCTGGCACCTACAGCAAAGGGTTTCGGTTCCATTGCCATACCCGATTCCATGAGAAGCCGGTAGGTGTCCCGTGACGAATGTCCGATGGCCAGGATCAAGCTGTCACCGGTGAAAGCTTCGCCGCTGGCAGTCTGGACAAGCACCTTCCTTTCGTCTTTCTGAAAACCGGTGAATCGTGTATTGAAATGGATTTCCGCACCCTGTGACAGGAGATATTCACGGGCAGATGCGAGTACCTTGATAAGCTTGTCTGTTCCCACATGGGGCTTTGCGTCCATGAGGATTCTGTCCTTTGCTCCAAAGCGGACGAATTGCTCCAGCACGAAGCCGCACATCGGGTCATTGATTCTCGTGGTCAGTTTTCCATCGGAAAATGTCCCGGCGCCACCTTCGCCGAAAAGGGGGTTGCTGTTTTCGTCCAGTTCGCCCTGATTCCAAAAAGCATTTACATCTATCACCCGCTCTTCCACCGGCTTTCCCCGCTCCAGAATAACCGGCTTAATGCCCTTTTCCAGAAAGGCCAGCGACGCAAACAGCCCCGCGGGACCAAGTCCGACAATGATGGGACGTTCAATCTTGTTTGATGGGATTTCTCTCAGAATTTCCATAAAATCAAGCCGTTCGATTTCCCTGATTTTGGGCTGTCCGCTCAGATGGGCCGTACTGCTTTCCACCGGCACTTCCATGGTGTAAACCGCCCGGGACCTCTTCCCTCTTACATCCAGGGCCTGCCTGCGAATGCTGATTTTCCCTTCATCCACGCGGTATTTCCCGGCAGCCTGCTCTATGGCCTGTTCAGGGCGAAGTCCCCAACGGGTAATAAACTGGGTAATCTGATACAGCTTCATTGTTTCTCCCTCGGATAATCCCGCAGTCGGCCGTACACGTTGGTACGTTGAAACGCATCGAACCCACCACTTTGTATCAGTTGAATAATTTCTTCCCGGGAAATCGTATGGCTGACTCCCACGGAACGAACCACGTTTTCTTCGATCATGGTGGAGCCCATATCATTGGCGCCGAACATTAACGCCACCTGTCCCATCTTCTTTCCCTGAGTAACCCACGAGGCCTGAATATTGGGGACATTGTGGAGATAGCACCGGGCTGTCGCCAGGGTTTTCAAGTAGTCCACACCGGTATTTTCATATTGGATGAACCGGCCCCTGTGAATCTGATAGGGCCAGGGAATAAACGACGTAAAACCTCCGGTCTCGTCCTGAAGTTCCCGGACGCGACGCAGATGCTCCACTCGGTCCGACAGGGTTTCACCAACACCGAACATCATAGTGGCCGTCGTCTTCAATCCCAGTCCGTGGGCCTTCCTCATCACAGCGATCCATTGGTCGGAATTGCATTTCTTCGGGCTGGTACGATCCCGAACCGGGTCGGATAGAATCTCCGCTCCTCCGCCTGGGATGGAATCCAGTCCTGCCTCCATCAGTTCCGAAATGACGGCTTCCACCGGTCGATGGAAAAATTCTGAAAACCAGTGGATTTCCGGGGGAGAGAAACCATGAATGTGGATCTCCGGGAAGGCGGATTTCATCGACTTCAACATACCGGGATAGTAGTCCCAGGGGAGTTCCGGGTTCATTCCGCCCTGGAGCAGAACACCGGTTCCTCCCAGCTCTACTGTTTCCGCCACCTTTTCCTGTAGCTCTTCAAACGTGAGGTTCCTGGCATCCTTCGGTTCTGTGTGGAAACCACAGAATCCGCATCCGGTAATACAGCCGTCGGTATAATTGATATTCCTGTCCACAACAAAGGAGACTTCTCTTTCCGGGTGAAGCTGCCACCGGACGCGATCAGCCAGCGCCCCAATTGTCAGCAGATCGCCTTTTTCAAGCAGAAAAAGTGCTTCGTCTTCAGTTAAAGGGTAATTTCCCTGATAAATTTTTTCTTCGATTTTATCCATCTTTGCCATTTAGCCCTCGCTGCCACTTTCATAATTCTTTCAAGATTCTCCTCGGCACAGGCAAATCCCGCGTCCATGCTGTCGTCGAACCGGCTGAAATCCGCCCAGTGAATATCCGACACCTCCGGTTCCAGCACCAGCGAAGCGCCCCGCTTCTGCAATTCGCCCAATCGATTGGTAGATACCGCGTTGGAGCGGGCGATAATATCCATGGCCTTATCAAAGTCACGGGTATCTTCCATCTCCCGGGAAACGCAGCAGGCAATAACCTGTGCTGCCCCAAGCTGGAAACAGGGATCCACCGGGATCTTGTTGGTCCAGCCACCGTCAATGAGAATCATTTCACCGCTTACCACCGGTGGATAAATTCCCGGAATCGCGCTTGAGGCCATCAATGCTGTTCGAAGGGAACCGCCGGTAATCATCAATTCTTCTCCGGTCACCAGGTTTGACGCAACGGCACCGAATGGAATTTGTGAATCCCGAATGTCCACATCCGGAACCAGCGCCTGGAAAGCCTCATTGAAAATTTCCGGATCCACCACAGACTTGGAGGTCATTGCCTTTCCATACAAGATGCCCCTCCGGATAAACGCGGTCAGATTGTCCACGATATTTGCCTTCTTCTTCTCCGACTCAACAATCCGCTGGTACACCGCGAGGTTCACCACCTTGCTATTGGACAGAAAACGACGCATGTGATCCACTGTTTCACGGACACTGCCGAACCAGGCGTACAACCCCCCCATCACCGCCCCCATTGAGGTACCGGTGATGCAATCAATTGGAACATCGTTAGATTCCAGTGTTTTCAGAATACCGAGGTGAGCATAGCCGCGGGCCGCACCGCCGCCCAGGGCCAATCCCATTCTAAAAGGTCTCATCAGTGTCTACTTCCCTTTTATTAAAGTACGTTTTAAGTGGCAGACCCCGTGCCTGCCTCATTCCAGACTCTACCACACCCCCCTTGCCGTGTACAGAGTATGGAGACAGAACAGGGTTGATTATTGAAGGCACTAAACATTACAATCCACCTCTATTAATAACCTTAGTCAAAAGCTGGCACATTTACTTTAAAATGAATTTGATATCCTCATAAATTGTAGCAGAGTTAAATGCAAATAGCTGAGCATGAAGACACAAAGATGGGAACCCATGATCAATTTTCTAGCTAGTATTTATTTTAATATATTTTTTAGTTGACATTATGAAATTTGAGTTGTAATATTTTCATATCTTGTTTTTTTTGTAGTAAAATTTTAAAGGAGACACGAGATGACGAAAGTTTTCAGAATTACCGTTGTTGCAATTTTGGCGATCTGCCTAAGCACAAGTTATTCCCTAGCTGCCGATGATGCTCCGCGAGTTCCAAGCAATGAACAGGCATACAATCAGTGTCTGGCTAATGCTCAGATTCAATACGCAGAAACAATTGGGAACACTGCCATTGGTGGGGCCGTAGGTGGCGCCATAGGTGGTGCATCAGTTGGAGGTGGTGGAGCTATTCCAGGAGCGGTCGGCGGCTTTATTGGTGGCCTAGCAGTGGGCTCCGTTGTCGGAATATCTGCCTTTTATGACGCAGTCAAAGCTTGTGACAAACAATACCTGGTATGAAATCCAGAAAATTAGGAATAAGTGCGGCTATATTCTTGGCCGCACTTATTTCCACCATTACTATTAGTTTAATTTCTTGTTCAAAGTCAGGTGTTATCCATAAAAGCAAAGCTGCTGAAACCGTAGTCTATGAGCAATTTTACCATCCTATTGTGAGTGACCATTTTCTCCTATTATCAGAATGCTGTTTCCTGTCAAATGAGAAAAATCAAATCCTGTTATTAGCCCAAAAACCAAAAAGACTTTATCGATATATTCTCGCGAATTCAACGATAGAGGAGTTTCCAAGTAGGAATAATCAAGTGTTTGACTTCAGACCTCAATCAATTGCTCATGATCAACAGAAGGATGGCACTTATGTATTTGGAAATGGCGTGTTGACAGAGATTAACAAGGAGTTTGGAACCCCCCGTAGGCAATATAGAATCCTCTCAAGTTTTCCAATATTTCAGATTTCCAATGGCAAGATGTTCGGGTTCAATAATTCTGCATTTGCAAAACCAATCTTCTTTACTGACTTGGAAGTTCCAGACAAAATTCAAGAAAACTGGGTGGACATGACTCTGGACAAGCCACAGGAGAAGGAATTACAGGATGCAAACTCTCAAGCAAGAAAATTACTAAAGGATAAATCACTTTTAAAAATGACCTTAGAAACCATCAAGAGAACCTATAATTTATGTTACATGGCTCCGAAGAATGGGAATGTCCTTTTTGTAAGAAAGAGAAATGGGGATATCTATTCCTATGACTATAAGCAGATAACCTTCCTGTATAGTCTTAATGAACTGTTTAAGTACTCAATCGAAGTCCTCGATCTTAAGCAAGAACATGAATTCACTTATGTTCTTGTGCGAGATGCGCAGCAGTACAGCTTCATTCTTAAACTGGATCACAAAGGCAAATGTCTTGGGAAATACATATTTGGAGATGCGGCACATGGAAGACCCTTCCAATTTCTGGTTCTTCAAAAAGGGAACTTCCTTGCGCTTACCTATTCAGATGATGATGAAACCTTCGGTTTTGCGACATATGGCCCTAAAGTTCAGCAACATGAGGTCGGTCAAGAACTTTGAGTTCACATTGTTTCCCTAGTAAGCACTGGAAGGAAAGGAAAGCCATTGTCGTTTGTCGGTGTAAGGGATATACTGAACTACATATTCAAAACTGTATCAGACATGGGGGAAATATGAATAGCAAATCAAAAGGTACCCACACAATAAACCTGTTCGACTTTCTGGTTCTTCTTGGGTGTTTTGCCGGAATTTACTGGCTTGTGCAGGGTTTTATCCCACTGTATTCTATGGGCCTCGTTGTACTTTCAATTCTCATAGAAATTGCTCGCCTGTTGGTTCAGAAACACAGCTACCGGCACATGACAGCAACAGAGAAGGAAATCTATCTGGAAAATCGAACTCTTTTTTCATACAGACCAGAAAAAGACAAGAAGACAGGGGCTGATAGATAGTACCTGACAAGCACATGTCTCCATGTCAGCGCTCGGCACTTGCGCAGCCTCAACCTTAACCTTGCCTTCTACTTAAACTTGGTTCCGAAACAGGCGTTGTGATAGAATGACGGTGTTATGATTTATGGTAAAGTCGCCGGTTCGGTATGGGCCACCCAGAAGGTGGAGACCCTTAACGGGCTGAAGTTGCTCATTGTTCAAAGTTACAAAGTTACCGGGGAACCGCTGGACGATTTCACGGTCGCGGTGGATGGCGTCGGTGCCGGTGCAGGAGAAATGGTACTGATGGCAAAGGGCAGCTCCGCCCGCCAGACTCCCATTACGGAAAAACGGCCGGTGGACGCGGTAATTATGGCCATTGTGGACAAGCTGGAGATTGAATCGTGACGGTAAATCTCAACAACATTGTTGACGACATTCTCTCAGAACAACAGGGGATTGCACTGGGCGCGGACCACGGCGGGTACGGGCTGAAGGAAGAACTGAAACCCTTTCTGGAAAAGTTGGGATTTCGATTCATGGATCTGGGTACTTTTTCTTCTGCCTCGGTAAACTACCCTGATTTCGCATTGAAAGTCGCGCAGGCGGTTCAAAGTGGACACTCCCGGTTCGGCATTATGATAGACGGCGCCGGTATCGGCTCCGCCATCGTATGTAACAAGGTGAAGGGGATTCGTGCCGCCCATTGCGCCAACACATTTGAAGCTTACAACGCCCGGGCCCACAACAACTGCAACATCCTGACACTGGGCGCCCGTGTTATCGGAATTGAATTGATCAAACGAATTGTCGATACTTTTCTCAAAACACCCTTTGAAGGCGGCCGACACCAGGAAAGGGTGTCATTGATCACGGAGTGGGAAGATGCAGCTTGGAAGAGTTGAAGGAAACGTCTGGGCCACCCGAAAACTGGATGTCTTCCAGGGTAAAAAACTGATGGTGGTTCAACCCCTTGATGAAGATCTGAAGCCTGTTTCCCGCCACCTTGTTGCGGTGGACACCGTGGATGCCGGAATCGGGGATGTCGTATTCTATGCAACGAGCAAAGAGGCCACAATCCCCATGACAGAAAGACTGATACCGGTGGATGCAGCTATTGTCGGTATCGTGGACAGGGTGGACAGATGATCTTATGTAAAGTGACCGGATCTATCGTTTCCACGAAAAAGGACCCCGGATTTGAGGGCTACAAGCTCATGTCGGTCACACCCATCCGACCGGACGGAAGTTTTCTGGGAAAACCCTTTCTCGCCATTGACGCCACATCTTCCGGCAAGGGAGATACCGTACTGGTGATTAAAGATGGGGGTTCGCTTCAGATGATTACCGGTTCCAAAAAGATTCCTGAAAATGCTATAATTGCCGGGATAGTGGACAATCTGGAATATGCCGCCCCGGGAGGTCAATCATGAACAGGGAAATCGAAAAAATTGTCGCGGAACTGACCGGCGCGCCGGTGCAGCCCACCGGATGGGAAGCGTTTGATGATTCTTCCCCCGACCTGCTCTACTGTGAAGAAACAGCTGATGGCCAGACCGAATGCGTGCTGAAACTTGCCGGTACCATTGACAAACTGGTACGAATTGGCGCGGACCGCATCTCAACAGCTCCCGGTATCGGGGAAGTGGATGTCAACCTGGCCCACCTCATTGACCACACCCTGTTGAAAGCCAATGCCACAACTGAAGAGGTCACAAAGCTCTGCCTCGAGGCCAAACAGTACAACTTTGCTTCTGTCTGCATCAATCCGTATTTTGTGCCCCTTGCCGATTCTATTCTCCACGGCACCGACGTGAAAGTCTGCACCGTCATCGGCTTTCCCCTGGGATGTACTTCAAAGGAAACCAAAGCTTTTGAAGCTGCCAGCGCTGTCAAGCAGGGCGCGAAAGAAGTAGACATGGTGGTAAATGTTTCCGCACTGAAATCCGGTAAATTCGCGGAAGTGGAAGACGATATCCGGGCTGTCCGAAAAGCCGCCCCCGATGCAATTTTGAAAGTCATTCTGGAAACCTGCTACCTCACTGATACGGAGAAAACCGCCGCCTGCACAGCCGCGAAAAATGCCGGGGCCGATTACGTGAAAACATCAACCGGTTTCGGAACCGGCGGTGCCACTGAGCACGACATTGCTCTGATGAGAAGAACCGTTGGCAGCAGGATGGGCGTTAAAGCCTCCGGTGGTATCCATGACTTCGAAACCGCCCTTGGTATGGTCAAGGCCGGTGCCACCCGCATCGGTGCCAGCGCCAGCATCAAGATCGTCTCCGGAGAATCAGCCGACGGAAAATCAGGTTACTGATTTACAGCGCAAAAAAAGCGGCCCGACGGGCCGCGTAAACATGCGTGATCAATCTTCCAGACAAGAATAGACAGACAGTCAGTGAATGAACCTTCCGATTCCCTTCTCTCCATCAACCCTGATGTTTATTCTTCTTTATTTGATGTTTGCTTCCTGGCCTTTTTTGTTTTCTTCACCTCTTTCTCCCCTTTTTCCTCTTCTTCTTCGTTTGTCGTTTTTTCTTCCTTCACGTCCGGAACGACTGCCGGGACTTCCTCCGGTTCATCGGGAACGGGGGGCTCAGGTACCTCAGGAAAAGAAACAGCCACTGTCTGGCCAGGGGTCAAAGCAACATAAAGAGAAGCGAATGCAGCGTGAATCCAGACCAGAGAAAACAGGATACCGACGCCACACATCAATAAACCGAGCAGAGCAATCGGAATTGCCGTCAATCCCATTAGAAATATTGTCCACGCCTTACCCTTACTGATGTCCCAGCTCTCTCTCAAAGCCGGAACAACTTCCATCTTACGTTCCACCACCAGATACGGCACAAAAACCAGCCGGCACGCAAAATAGATACCGGGGATAAGGAGCGCCATGAAGCCAATGCCGATAATAACGGTCGTCACCAGACCTGACAGTACAACGTTCATATAGTTGTCCGTCACCTTGAAGATATCGTTGACTTCCGGGGTTTCACCTCGTGCTCCGCGAACAAACCCATAAAGCACACCATATCGGATTGCCGCATACAGAAGCACCAGATAAGCGAACCCAAAAAGCTTCAGAAAAGCGGTTCCTGCTGAGTGAAAGCCAGTGGGGTTATTTACGATTCCCATCGGAATCGCTGCCGCCCCGAGAATGATGACCAGAATAAACAGTTCAAGAAAGAACCGTTTCATGGTATCCCAGCCATGACCATATGATCCGTTTACTGTCGCTTCTGGAAGTGTCCAGTTTTCTTCATGCCGAGTGTCGTTCATCTTGTGCCTCCTGTCTGTCCGGTCTATCTGACACGGACATGTTTATCTACCTGACCACATTATGTCCCTCTTTCGCTTTTTGACCATCCCGAGAAAGCAGTAATTCTTCAAATTGCAACTTTGGTATGACACAGAAACTGCGAATTTTATCGTAAAATGAAAACATAAGACGATAACCTACGTTTTACTGAATAGGTTTGGCAAGGGAGGACAAATGAATCTTCTGATTCAACTGGCAACATACATCATTCTTGTTGGCGCGTCGCTGGCAGCCATCGGGCTTGCCGTACGGCTCCAGCAACGGACCCGGGAGCCCCTTGCCGCCCTCTACCTTTTCTATCTGATTTTTTCAGTCCTCTATGGTTTTTTTGCTCTCATGGCCCCTGAACTGGCAGGATCCATTCTACCAGTCACGCAGAACCAGAATAGTGCCGCCACGGCAGCCGTCCATCTGTTCTTTCCTTTCCTGGCAGTACCGCTCCTGATATCTGTGCTGTTCCTGTTCTTTGCGATGGCACTCTCCTTGATCAACCGCAGGCCATCTCCGGTATTTTCAATATTGTTCGTCGTTCTGGCAGGATTGCTGTTTGCATGCAACGGAATTTCGCTTTACCGGGACACCCATCCGGACTTTTCAAAAATACCGCTTGTGCCAAACGAATGGTTCATTTTCAGCTACAACATTCTCAGGGCCGTCGTTGTTGTTTCAGTATTGATAGCTGTACTGATTCAATCACGAAAACTGCTCGAGATCCACCGAAGGAGGCTCGCCCAAAAGACTGCACTCATTCTGCTGGCTCTGGAACTGGTTCGCATCCCGTTGTCCTTCTTTCACACTGAGCCCCTGCTTTTTGTCGCGTTCCAGGTGTCGTGGTTTGCCGGCGACCTCTGGCCCCTGCTCTATCTGGATCGCACACTGCCCCGGATTCGCCGCAGCGAACGATCTACAACCGATGATTTGATTGGGAAAGGCGGTGTCACCCCACGGGAACATGAGATTGTTCAGTTGATCTGTCAGGGTAAGAGTAACAACGAAATTGCGGATGTTCTCTTTATCTCCGTTCAGACAGTCAAAACCCACACCTACCGAATCTACCGAAAACTCGGCGTTCGTAACCGTGTGCAACTGACAAACCTGTTTATGGGAGACAAGACTGGAGAAGGCTGAGGTCAGGCGAAGACAGGCAAGAAGTTGGGACAAGTTTAAGATTGAGTTTGGAAAGGGGAACAATGGCTAATTTCCCCATCCCTCGCGCACTTACACTTTCACTGCTGAGAAGCAGCAATTTCCATCAAAAGGCTGTCGCCGTCCACCATATCGCCAACGGAGACCGGACATGACGCAACTGTGCCGTCAAAGGGGCTGCGGATTTCCACCTGGAGTTTCATGGATTCCATCAGTACAAGTACCTGATCCTTTTCCACAGAATCCCCCACCCCGGCCATCAATTCCAGTATTTTCCCCGGCATTGGAGACTTCACACTGCCATCACTTTCATGTTCACTGCTGGCACCTTCCCGGCCCCGGCTGAACTGAAAGAGCTGCACCTGTCCGTCCAACTGGAGCCAGGTATGTTCTCCTTTCGTCGCTGCAAAAACCGCCTCCGGTCTTCCATTTACAATGGCACTGGCAATTCGGCCGTCCGGGTCTGTCATAACCGACAGAGTGACGGTTTCTCCGTTGACAACACCGGAGAGCACGCCGTTTTCCAGTTTCAGGCTTTTCAAATCATTTTCCTGTCCGTTCCAGAGTATCCGTGTCATGTTATCCTTCCCTTTTCATCATGGTAACCGGGTATTCACCGGCGGATAAAAGTCCTGGCTGCCGCCGGGCGCTGCCGAAACTTTCCCGTTGCCATTTTTTTTTCGGAGTGCTGCGGCAAGGAGCAACATTTCCGGCGAAATCTCGTCCTGCTTTGCGGTAAGGTCAGCCCGATAATGATCAATGAAACCGGTGTCCAGGTTACCTGCCTGAAAAGCGGGATGTTCCAGAATCCGCATGAGAAATTCGCGATTAGTGGTAACACCGAAGATGACGAAGTTTGACAGCGCCCACTTTGCCCGTTCCAGCACGTGCTGTCTGGAATGTCCCTTAACCACCACTTTTGCAATCATAGGATCAAAGTCGGCAAAGATCTCACTGCCGGTTGTTACCGCGCTTTCCACCCGGATTCCCGGACCCGCAGGTTCCCGATACAGTACAATTTTGCCCGGTGACGGCATGAAGCCCTGATACGGGTCCTCAGCGTATATGCGAAATTCCATAGCATGGCCAGCACCTCGAAGGTCCTCCTGCTCAATCGGTTCAGCGGTCCCCATAGCTACCTCAATCTGCCATGCCACGAGATCCACTCCGAAAACTTCTTCCGTAACCGGATGTTCAACCTGGATTCTTGTATTCATTTCCAGAAAATAAAAATTAAGATCCGCGTCCACGATAAATTCAACAGTTCCCGCACCAACATAGTTGACACTGTCGGCGATTCGAACCGCGGCCTCTCCCATTTCCCGTCTTAATTTTTCGTCAACGACCGGAGATGGAGATTCTTCAATGATTTTCTGATGGCGGCGCTGGATGGTACATTCACGCTCTCCCACGTATACCGTCCGACCATTGGAAAAGGAAAATATCTGGATTTCAATATGACGGGGTTTTACGATGTATTTTTCCACAAATACATCTTCACTGCCAAAATAGGCAGCACTCTCGGATTTTGACATGCGAATGGCGTCAAACAGAGATTCCGGATTATCTACCCGACGCATCCCTTTGCCACCCCCGCCCATGCTGGCTTTTACCAGCACTGGGAAGCCGATTTCATCTGCCATTTTTTTAATTTCCAGGTCACTCTGGCTGTCAATGGAAAAGCCCGGTACCGGTGATACATTTGCTTTCTTCGCGATCTCCCTTGCCCGTTCCTTGTGGCCCATCAGGGACATGGAATCGGCGGGCGGGCCAATGAATATCAGGCCGCTTCCTTCACAAAGCTCTACGAAATCTGCATTTTCAGCCAGAAATCCATAACCGGGATGTACCGCCTGACAGTTTTCAGATATTGCCAATTTCACAAGTGCGTCACTGTCGAGATAAATATTGTCTTCTGCTCTCACAAGACAGCAGTCCTTGAACACTTCCGCGGCCTGTGAACTTTCCTTCTCCGTTATCGGGAGAACCGGGACGATTCCCTTTTCCAACAGTGCCGTCGCGATTCGTCGGGCAATTTCTCCACGGTTTGCGATTAATACGCGATCAATCATCACCATGGTAATCCTCCGACCAGGATGGGCGCCGCTTCTCAAAGAATGCCCGGATTCCCTCCTGTCCCTCCTCCGAAACCCTGGCTGCTGCGATAAGCCGAACTGTCAATTCTTCCAGTTCTTTTGTGGCCGGGGGCACAATATGGTCCAGAAGATGTTTAATTTTGCGCTGAGATGTAATTCCGCCACTGAGTAATTCCGACAACACATTGTCCCTGCCTTTCTTCAGTTCTTCGACAGACTCAAACACTTTGTGAACCAGACCGATTTCCTTTGCACGGGCTGCGTCAAACCGCTCCCCTGTCAACATGTAGTACCGGGAAGCGGACAAACCGGTTTTTTCCACGATGTACGGACCGATGACGGCTGGGACAATTCCCAGTCGCACCTCGCCGAAAGAAAAGGACGCGCCTTTTACCGCCAGTGCAATGTCGCAGGCGGCCACGATTCCCACCGCGCCACCAATGGCCGGACCGTTCACTACGGCTACTGTTACCGGCCTTGCTGTCCTCAGCGTCCGGTAAAGCGTCGCCAGACGGCCGGAGTCGGCCTCATTTTCTTCCAGAGAATAGTCTTTCATTTTCCGCATCCAGTTGAGGTCAGCCCCGGCACAGAATGCGTTACCGGACCCGGAAATCACCAATGCTCTCGGTTCATCAAGCTCCGCCTGTCTCAGCACCTGAACGATTTCATCCATCATCACATCGTTCATGGCGTTGCGCTTTTCCGGACGGTTGAGATTCAGAAACCAGACTGAGCCCTTCTGCTTCAAATCAATGGTTTGATACATGTTACTGCTCCACCGACGCCAGCACGTCCACCGGAATATCAAATTCTTGGGCGATAAGGGCGTGTGCAAGAGTTTTCCCCTGGGCGTCAATCCGAAGACTCAAGGTTCCCCCGCCGCCCAGTGCCTCGTTAAGCAGGAAATTCCAGGACAGAAGGTTGGGAACCGGATAACGTTCCACTTTTCCCTTAACGAGGTCCCTGAATATGTCTTTCACCAGGTCCGCTGTCAACAATGTACCAATGAACCGATACGCCAGTTCCGATCGGGCAATGACCCCGATATTGGACATGTCACCCTTGTCTCCACTTCGTCCCAGCGCAATCGCTTTCAGCGGAACCCGGCGGGTTTCACTGGAAAATGCCGGGGTCTGGCTGTCTTCTTTCAGTGCGTCTGAAACAGGCATTCCGCCGGTTTCGGGCCAGCCGCCGGTTTCGTGAAACACAATCTCATCACTTTGAAACACCGTAACTTCCCACGTGGAAATCTCCTGCGGTACCAGGGCGGGCCAGTAGGATACGACATTCCGTACCTGAGGGGCACCTCCAGTAACTGCCACAGCCGGTGGCCCGCTCAGGATTAACGCCGGTAATTTCCGTCGAAACCGCTCGAACTTGTCTCTGTCGTGGTCCCGCACCGCAAACCGGAGTAACACCTCGTTGCTTTCAGTTGAGTCGGCAAGATGCCGATGGCAGGCATTCAGCCCAACGTATTCTGTCAGATGATCCTCAAAATCCGTATCCACTCTTTCCCAGAAAATTTCAGCGAACTTTTCCGCCTTTTCTCTTGCGTCGGGTCCGGAAATAATGATGGTGCCTTCCGACTTGTAGCCGTCTTCGTATGCGATGGATACCTTCAGTAAGTCGGTGGGAGTCGCACCCCGGATACCGAAAACCCGTACTCGATTTTCACCGACTCCTTCCAGCCGGATGGAACTGAAATCCGCAATCACGTCCGGCGTGATGTAGTTTTTCGGCTGGCCCATTTCATATAGGAGTTGTTCCCGGACAGTGTCCACCGATACCAGCCCGTCAAGGGACTCGTGTTTTGTGATCACGATATTACCGTCTTCTGATACCTCGGCAATGGGGTAACCCACTACATCAAAGGATGGCACCTTCCGCCAATCCGTAAAATTACCACCGGTACTCTGGGCACCGCATTCCAGGATGTGCCCGGCCACGATGCCCGCCGCCAGTTTGTCGTAATCATCTTCGGCCCAGTCAAAAGAAGCCATCATGGTAGCCAGCGTAATACCGGTATCGGTGACCCGTCCGGTAATCACGATGTCCGCTCCGGCTTTCAATGCTTTCACCACCGGTCTGGCACCAAAATAGAGGTTTGCCGACAGCACCCTGCCCTGTATTTCGCTGTAGGGAGAGCCGTTTTCCATGTTTGAGAAATCAGTGCCCTCATCGGACAATTGATCAATATTTTCCAGTATATTGTCCCCGTCCACCACGGCGATCTTCGGGCTCAATCCTTTTTCAGATGCCAGTTTCGCCAGCGCCCGGGCCAGTCCAGCCGGATTGACCCCCCCTGCGTTGGTGATGATGCGAATTCCCTTTTCCATGACGGTCTCAAACACCGGTTCCAGATGATTGAGAAAATCCTTGGCATAGCCCGCATCCGGGTTTTTTCTCATTTGCTTATTCATGATGGACATCGTTATTTCAGCCAGATAATCAATGGTAACAAAATCAAGTTCGCCCGCAGTGACCTGATATTTCAAGGCGTCCGGGTCATCGCCCCAGTAGCCGCCGGCATTGCCGATTCGAATAGTTTTCATGGTTCCTCCTCGGAAAGAACAGCCAAATTGTTTTTCATTTCAAGTTACATGCGGAACACACCGAAGTCTGTTTCACCAAAAGGGGCATTCAGCGTAGCGGAAAGTGCCAGAGCCAGGGCATCCCGTGTATTGGTCGGGTCCAGCACTCCGTCATCCCAGAGCCTGGCTGTGGAATAGTATGGGCTTCCTTCATGATCGTATTTCTTCAAAATCGGCTCAACAATGGCCGCCTCCTGCTCAGGAGTCAGCGTCTTTCCCTCCCTGGCCATCTGATCTTTCTTCACCGTCAACAGAACCGAGGACGCCTGCTCTCCCCCCATGACCGAAATCCGGCTGTTGGGCCACATGAACAGGAAACGGGGGTCGTAAGCGCGTCCGCACATTCCATAGTTTCCGGCACCGAAAGAACCGCCCATCATCAACGTGATTTTAGGAACATTGGCGTTACTCACCGCCATCACCATTTTGGCTCCGTCCTTGGCAATCCCTTGATGTTCATACTGTTTTCCGACAATGAAACCAGTAATATTCTGCAGGAAAAGAATGGGGACCTTCTCAGTGCAGCACAATTCAATAAAATGAGTCGCCTTGAAAGCGCTTTCTGAAAACAGCACACCATTGTTGGCAATAATTCCGACCGGCATACCAAAGATATGGGCAAATCCGGTCACAACAGTTGGTGCATATCGTTTCTTGAATTCAAAAAATCGGCTGCCATCTACCAGACGGGCGATGATTTCATACGCGTCTATATTCTTGCGTCGATCCACCGGTACAATACCGTACAGATCCTCTATGGGATAAAGTGGGTCTTCAGGCGTTTGAAGTTTTAACGGCTGTCGGTGATGATGACCCAGATATTTCACGACATCCCGGGCCATCTGGATTGCGTGTTCATCATTTTCAGCAAAATGATCCGCCACCCCGCTGATCCGGGAGTGGACATCCGCGCCGCCCAGGTCTTCGGCCGTGACATCTTCACCGGTGGCCGCTTTTACAAGGGGTGGACCCGCGAGAAAAATCGTACCGGTACCCTTCACGATGATGCTCTGATCACTCATGGCGGGAATGTAGGCGCCACCGGCTGTGCAATATCCCAGCACAACGCTGATCTGGGTAATACCCTTTGCGGACATCTGAGCCTGGTTGTAGAAAATACGACCAAAATGCTCCTTGTCCGGGAAAACTTCCGCCTGTTTCGGCAGGAAAGCGCCACCGGAATCCACGAGATAAATGCACGGCAGACGGTTCTCCATCGCAATTTCCTGGGCACGGAGATGTTTCTTCACGGTAATGGGGTAGTAGCAGCCCCCCTTGACAGTCGGATCATTGGCCACAATCATGACTTCTCTGCCTGACACACGCCCCACTCCGGTAATAATCCCACCCGAGGGGACATCGTCATCGTACAGGTTTTCACCTGCCAGTGTGCTTAACTCCAGAAAAGGGCTCTCCTCGTCCAGCAAAAGATCAATCCGTTCCCGTGCTTCCATCTTGTTCAACTGTTTCAGCCGCTGATGCGACTTTTCAGATCCGCCCTCTTTTACCCGGTTGATTTTATCCCGCAATTCAGTAGCCAGTAAGCGATTAAATGCATCGTTTTCCTTGAAATCTGCTGCATCTGTTTTCAACCGACTTTTCAATACCGTCATCCACGCCTCCAGTGAAGAAATACGCACAAAGAGATACGTTCATTAAA
>CAZRHT010000049.1:0-3905 GCA_964599895.1 uncultured Holophagae bacterium | reverse complement strand
GCGCAGTGACTCGTGAATGGTGGGGAAAAAGAAAGAAAAAAAGGCAGGGATATGAATCAATACCTTTCTCCATTCTTCAACGCTCTCACACTACCGAAAGTCCAGAATGAGTCCGCCCTTCGAATAGAGAAAAATGGATCGTAGCCTGGAATTCACCGTGCGTTCAATTCGCTGGGAAGTAGCCTCTCTTTCGCAGAAATTGCTCCAGCCTCAAAACTCCGTCTTCCCGTTTCACAGGGTCCGGGTCAAAGTCATCTTCCTGGTTTTTCAGGTTTCGTGTCAACAGGTGCCCCACTCCTTTGTAGACATTCAGTTCGCAGATACCACCTGCCTGTGTCACTCGATCACAAAATTTCCGGGTGCCGGAAAGGGGTGTCAAAGTGTCTTTGTCCCCGTGGACAATACAGGTGGGAGGTGTTCCTGCCCCTGCCTGTGCGGCGGGGGAAAAATCTGAAGCACCCGACTTACCCCGAAGAAGCCTTCGGAACCACCCATCGTTTTCCACGTCCAGAGCGGGCGACCAGAGTAACAGCAGGTCCGGCGCGGAATTTGTGTCATTGAGCTTATCGCCCGGGCATTTGATCGTCGCAGCCGCCGCGACAAGTTGACCGCCCGCTGAAACGCCATAGCCCGCCACCCGGTGTGGATCAATGTTCAGCTCCTTTGAGTGTTGGCGTATCCAGCGGAACGCGGCCCGTGTATCGTCCAATGCGTCTATCGGTGTAACGGTGTCCGTTGAGAGTCGATATTCAACCGCGACTGTAACCATACCGAGAGCGGCAAAACGTCGGGCAGCCGGAAACGTCCATTCAGCATCACCCGCAACCCAGCCTCCCCCATGAAACAGAAGCATGGCGGCTATCGGCGTGTCAGTCTTTTTCACTTCCGGTGTAAACACATACAGTTTTAACGCTCGTCCATTCAACTCCCGGTACACATATGCGGTAGGTTGCTGAACGCTTGTGTGGTTCTCTGGAGTTAAAGCATTTGCGGGGCTGGCCATAAGCAGCGCAAAGAAAACAGCCGTTAGCATTGGTTTCATGAATCGTTCCCCCTCTTTCATAACAACAATTATTGAGATCAAAACAATCAATCGGAAGTACCTTTCATTGTCTAATCATCCCGGTTCCTTGGTGTTCCCGAACAGCCTCAATCTTTTGCTGTTATACCGACGGGATTTCGGATTTGTTGCATATCCATCGAATTCTTAAGACAGTGCTCAACAACTTGAATCCAACAGAATATCAGGGCTGTTTCTCTTCTGAAGAATCAAAGAGTCGCCGGATTTCTTCACGCACGGTCTCATCCTTCAAACCGGCGAGATTGTCGTAGGCAGTTTTCTTGAAAACGTTCGTGGCATTCACATCGGCACCGGAATCCAGCAGGAGTTTCACGATTGCGACATCACCTCTGTTCGTAGCCACCATCAATGGCGTCAACCCATACGGGATGTAGGGAGCGTTCACATCCTCTCCCGATGCAATCGCCTTCCTTACGTCCTCGATGGTACCGAACATGGCATAGGCAACGAGGGGTGGATAACCGGCCTTAATCATGTATAGAGCATCCACAACCGGCGTTGCGGGGATGGGTGCGGGTCCGGCTGTATCTACGCCACGCGCAACCGCAGGCTTACGATATTCGACAAAGCTCAAGTCTTTTGTATTGTATATAATCAAACTCGCTTGAGGGATTTTCACCATCGCCCGTTTAACTGTTGTGTAGTGTGCAAAATCAAGCCCGACCCCTACGACGGCCAGCATGGATTCGTCCGGGGACAGGGCCATTGTCCAGGCTCTGCCCGGCACATTGGGCATCGAAATTCTGGGTGTCAAATCGCTGTGCTTCCCGGTATTGAGGTCCACCATCATTATGGTTTCTGTTGAGGGCGGAATAAAGAAATTCCTGGAAAATGCGATCTCGTATTGTGCTTTCGCAATCTGGATTCCCATCACCGCTTTCATTCTTGCGGCCAGGTTTGTCTGTCTGATCAGATTTTCACCGAATGCCTTCCAGAATGTATTGCTGATATCTGCCATTGCATTCATTGCAACAATTGCTGTTCCGGCTGCGGCCATACTTCGATCAAAATGCATCCCGGCGGCAGTGGCACTTGCACTGTTGCCAAGGTTAGTTTGGTTTTGCGTGAGCTCGCCTGTTGTCTGCATCAAATTCTGGTATTTCATCTGAAGGTTCTGGGCAGATTGACTCGCCGCGAGATTCGACTCAACAACCGATGCACCGCCCTTGTCCTTCACATCACGGTTCAGTTCAGGGGCCACCCGGTTCAACAGGGTTAAACTCTCTTCCCTCACCGCGCAGGTAAGCGGCTGTTTCCAGACAACACGTCCATCCTCCGGGTTCACCGCCGTAATCCCCTGTTGCTCCCGCGCAACAAGAAGCAGCTTTCCTCTCAGGATCAACTTATCCGGCAATGGCGTGTATTTTTTTTCTGCATGTACCGGAGACGAATCGAGGGCAATACTGAAAGAAATTTTCTTGTCTTTGATATTGATACAGCTTAAAGTCCGGTCTCCCCTCTCGACTTCCTGTAAAGCCGTGGTCAGGTAGAGCGAATTCCCCTGCTGCAAAAGGGGACTCGTCACATTTCCCGGAAGGGCAACCGACCACGCGGCTTTGTTGGAAATGACAGCATTCAAAACATCTTTGTTCCCCTCTGCGTCATGGCTTACAACGAAAACAATCTCTCTAAACGGGGCAATCAGTCTAATATCACCATGAGCGCTCCGCCATGACTCGCCCAACTTACCGCTTTCATCAAAATGAGCCATTTTCGGCCCACCGTAAACAAAGAATCCCTTTGGAGCAGTCAATACAGCGAATTCCTTTTCAATCGGGTTCGGCCTACGCCACAGATGCCGGCCATCCGTAAGTCGAACTGCATCGATGCTCTTTGTGCCCACAATGAAAAGGGTGTTATTCAGAAAAACTGTCTTCGTCGCGGTTTCAGACAGGCCGCCCGCCACTTCAAGGCGCCAGGTCTGCTTTCCGGTCCGTGCATCTATGCCGGTCAACTTTCCATTCATCACAACAAACAGGTTATCCAGGCTGTATGAAGGCGTGAACCGGTAGAAATAAAAATCCCCCTCGGGAATCGTATTCTCCCACAAGGTTTGCCCGGAATCGGGGTCATAGGCAGAATGAACCACCTTCCCCTTGTATGCAGTACGAACCACAAGATTCGGCTGAAGTGCAACCAGATCATATCTTGCCGCATAATTGCTTTCTCTTGGGGCGCGCCAGAGTTCGGATCGATTCGGCAAATGAACCATAATGAGAGGCCCGTACTCCGGTTTTCCGGCCAAATCGAATTTGATTGAGCCGATCAGTAAATGTTCGTTGTCGACAAATTTCAGAATATCCGCCCCGTGAAAGTTGACATGCATATCAAATTTCGGTGCAGGCTGAATCTTGCTGAGCGCCTTCGCCTTGTCAATCGCATACGGCATCCGGTCCCCCGCCTTGATACCGAGGAAAGCCAATGCGCCCAGTGTCACAAGAAAAAATGCTGATAGTTTTGCAAATTTGTTCATACATCACCGTCCATAGAGGCGTTTTCCGGCCATGGCCCCATGCAGCTGCTTGCGTTGAATTGATAGCGTTAATTATACCACAGGAAGGGAAATCCGGTGCTGTTGCACACTTCGACACGAATCGGGTATTCAACGCGGTAAACCGCGTGTTCCTGTTCCTGTCTCCAATGCAACATTCAGCATTTACGCGTGAACGCTCGGCGGTAAGTGCCATAGACATTCGGTACGGAGCTTCGCTATAATGTACGCTATGTTTGAATTTGTGGTCTTTTTTCTGGCAATTTCAGTAATCTTCATGACGTTGATGGGAGTCGCAGGTCTGCGGGAACAATCCTACAGAGCATTTGCTCT
>CAZRHT010000048.1:6524-20784 GCA_964599895.1 uncultured Holophagae bacterium | reverse complement strand
AAAACAGAAGGTTCTCACCTGAAGTGTTAAGTGTCGGTTTGCTGTTTCGACCCCGCGAAAGCGGGACGGCATTGGCAGCGGACGGTTCTCATGCTCGCATGAAAGAGCCGTTCGGTAGCAGTGCCGGGAAGTGGCATGAAATGCCACGGAGTCGAAGCAGTAATCTCCCTTTGTGTCCTTCGTGCCTCTGTGCCTTTGTGTTAATTCTCCTCTCTCTGCTCATCCCCCTTTGCGGTCTCGGCGCCTCTGCGTTGAATCCCTTCGGGATCTGAATTGTGATTCCCGGTCTTCGCGCCCTTGGCGCCCTGGCGAGAGAATCTCCCCTTCTCCCAAATTTTGCCTTACAAAAAAGAGGGGAGCCATCGGCTCCCCTCTGAGGTTCAGGTCATTGGTCTTATTTTCTTGTTTCTCAGCCTTGTTGTGGATTTGGGTTTTGGTTTTTCCAGCACTTTGTCCGGGTCCTGCTTAACCCGATCGACTTTCCAGGTGGAAAGGAGGAAAGGAAAATCACACTGGCTGGACACGGCCGGGTATTTCCCGTCCTTAACCTGGGGATAGATTTTCAGCGTGGCCGGTTCCGTCCCCTTCAGTGTGAGCGTAACAATCGGGTCCTTCAGGGTTTTCATCTGCTCTTTTGGCAGAAAGCTGTCACAGTTGAGGGTACAGGCTGTAAGGATCTGGTCCACCTGCCCGTTCAGTGCCAGTCTGCCATCCGGCGTCTTCCACTTCGGACCTTCGGGTTTTTTAGGCGCCGATGACTTACCCTTCTTGCCGGGAGTAACGGTAACCGGAACGATTTCTTTGGCCAGGACCAGCGGTTTACCTGTTTTGCCCTGCAGTTCAATACCCGTAACGCCGTTCTTGTCCAGTTTCAACACGATTTTGTCCCGGATTTTGTCCACGTTCACATCGAAATCGCGTCGAAGGTCGCCTTCCGCGAGAAAGACTTCTTTCTGGCCCGGCAGGTTCACGTAGGTGTGATGGTAAGTGCTGGCAACTTTGCCGATGTTGATGGCCCGCAATTTTTTGTCACCGTTGAACATGGTAACCTGAATGGCATTGTCCGGCCCCAGGTCGTATCGGGCGGTTTCCCCGGATTCCCCCGCCAACGCGGTGAAGTTCAATCCGGAGAAAGCCTCTACCATTTTTTTGAGCCGGGCGGGGTCTGCCTTGAAGCCCTGGGGCTCAATGAGCCAGCTGTCGTTATGATGCTTGACTGTAAGTGATTCCCCTTTTCTCTTGATGGAAATCCGGTCAATCTTTTCAGCCGGAATTTTGTCAAAATGGGGCAGTGTGTAGTGGGTCCGGTTGCTATTTCTAAGTCCCAGGTAGAGCCCCAGTGCCAGAATGGCCACAATGAGAATGATTGTTTCTTTTTTCATTGTGCTACTCCTTCTTCCCGCTGCTGAACATCCACTGAATTCGTCTCTTCCTCACTTTCCGGCGCCACAGCACCAGAAGGCCAAACAGGATAACCAGGACGGGAAGACCGGCAATGTTCAGCACTTTAACGGTGGTTTTTACGGCCGCGCTGGATTCTTTCAGCGGGTTGAACTGCTGGATTTTGGACCGAAGCTTTGCAGTCTCCACCCGGTTGTTGAGGGCGTCAATAATGTTCATGGCGAAAGTTGCGTTGGGAGAGTTCCCTTCTTTGTCGATAACGTTGTCTTTCAGAATCTCTGACGTACCAATGAGAAGAAGTTTTCCCGGTGCTCCGGTGCTGATCACCGTTCCGCTTTCGCTGATATTTCCGGCGGGATTGGCTTCTTTCTTTTTCGCCTTCTTGCCTTTTTTCTTTTTGTCCGGGGCGGGTTTCTCCGCCTTCGCCGGTTTCACTGGTGCCGGCTTCCCAGCGAAGTAGCTGGAGAATTTTCCTGAAACCAGTACGGCAAGGGGATAAGATTTCATCTGCCCGGTTTCGGTGGGTGGATGAATGAACATGGGGTTCAGATTGATCTGACCCTTCATGAGCCAGGATTTCGGAGAGCTGGAGAATATCGTCTCCACCTTCAATCCATGTTCCTTCAGGGTGTCTTTTTTCAACTCAAGGGGCGCCGCTTTAACTGATACCAGCTGTTTGATATTTTCCATGAAGGGCAACGATTCGTTGATACCGGCTGTTTGAATGATGGGCGCAAAGTAGATGGGCTTTTCTCCTCCACCGTAGGCCTGAGGCATTTTCTGCTTGTAGCATTTTTCGTCCAGCACGATGGCATCCTGTACCGAGAGCCCGTAGTGACTCAGCAGTTTTTCCAGTCCGGTGTGGTTGGGGATGTATACCGGCCCCTGCTGGTTGAACTGGTATTGACTGTGCTGCATCTTGATTTCACGGAAGGGGTCCAGAAACAATGCCACTGATTTCCCCTTCATCAGGAACTGGTCAATCTGAAACAGCTCATATTCCGAGAAGGGTTCGGTTGGTCCGGCAATGATGAGGCAGTTGATGTCATCCGGGATACCGCTTTCTTTCATCTGTACCCGGTTGATAGAGTACGTGTCGGACAGTAATTTCTGAAGGTTTGTCAGCGCCGGTGTAGATTGCTGTTGTCCCATACCGGCAAAGCTACTGAGAGGGACGGTGCCATGATCGGTGAGGTAGCCAATTTTTTCGTTGATATCCACCACTGAGTCCACGACACCGGAGATGGAGTCCCCCAGTTTGGAAACATCGGAAAGACGATATTGGGTGCCGATAAGGGGAATGCGCTCGGCCACAATCAGGGGGATCTTCTGGGCCTTATCTTTGTATTGAACCAGAATACCTGCGATACCGCTGCCAGCCTCCTCCTGCATTCCGGTCCGGGGGTCCCGGAAAGCGGGCCATTTCAGTGATAACAGGTTGTGTGCTTTTGCCTGTTCCCCGGCTTTGCTGTCTGTGCTTGGGTCCAGCGACACAAATTCCAGCTTGCCGTAGTACTTCCCGTTGAGGTCTTCCACTGTTTTCTTAAGTTTTTCCGGAACTGAAGACAGGTCATTCATCCGCATGGCGCCGGCAACCCGGTTTAATGAGGAGGACAGGAACAGCTTAATCTGAACCTTGCCGTCCAGTGCCAGAAATGTACTGATTTTGCTGTTCATTTTACGAATCGTGCTGGTGATTTTATATTCCAGTCCGTCTGTACTGGTAATAGCGGGAATTTTCTCCACAATATCACCGTGGATGAGAACGATCCCCATGTACGCCTTCTGGAATTTCACCTGGTCCTGTTCAATGTTTCGGATCTGAACCGGCGTAATGCCATAATCCTGCGCCAGTTTCTGGTTCGTCTGGGATTCCGGTGTCGATTCCCCTTCTTTTGTGGAAACATCATAGAATTTGTAGTTGAAGTATTGGTTTCCGGCTTCCGCGTATTCATCCAGCATGTCATGGAGGTAACGCTCAATGCCGTTGTATGGTGCCGGAAGGTTTTTCGTGAAAAAAACCTTGAGTGTCAATGGTTCCTTCAAAGTGGCCACCACGTCCCGGCTTTCTTTCGAGAGCGAGTACACGTGGTGCCGCGTCAGGTCAATTCTGGTGAAAAGTGTGAGACCAGCCAGGTTGATCAGCACCACCAGTACCAGGTAAGTGAGAAATTTTCCATATTTTCCAAATCTGTTCATCTCGCCCTCCTCAGAATTTTTCCCGCATGCTCAGCACGGCGAGGTACAGTGACAAAAACATAACACTGATGAAGTAGAGAAAGTCACGGGAATCCAGTACACCCTTGGCAATGTTCTGAAAGTGCCTGTCCGCTCCCATATACTGGAAGATGCCCAGCATGGAATCGGGGAGAAAGAACAGCATTTTGCCAATGAGGGTCAAAACGAAGCAGATGGCGGTCCCGATGATAAACGCGATAATCTGGTTTCTGGTCAGAGATGAGGCAAAGATGCCAATGGCCGCAAAGGCACCCGCCAGAAACAACGCTCCGACGAAGCCTCCGATCACCGGCCCCGGGTCCAGGTCGCCGAGAAAGGCAATGGACACGGCATAGGCCAGGGTAGGCAACAGCATGAGGGCTGAAAATGCCAGCGCCGCCAGAAATTTGCCCACTACCACATCTGTCACGGACACCGGCAGCGTAAGCAGCGTTTCATAGGTACCGACGTTCAGCTCGTCCGCCACCAGTCCCATGGTAATGGCCGGAATGATGAAAGCAAACAAGAGGGGGAGTAAGGTAAAGAAGTTCCGCAATTCCGCCTGATTGTAGAGGAAAAAAGTGGAAAAGAAGAACCAGCCCGCAAGAATCAGGAAAATGGAAATAACGATATATGCAACGGGAGAAACAAAATAGCTGCCGAACTCCCGCTTGAAAATAGGATATACACGTTTCGTTGTCATGTCAGTTCTCCTTTGTCAGATCACGGAAAACCGTTTCCAGGCTGTGCGATTCCCGATGGAATTCCAGCAACCCCCAGTCATTGTCCCTGATTGTCCTGTACACTGTTGGTCGGACATCGCTTCCGGCATTGCAGGAGAGAACAAGGGACACCTGTCCCTTCTCAGGTACGCCTTCTTTCACTTCCTCCACGCCCGGAATAGATCCAAATGAGTCCGTGCAGGTCGCGACATCTGCCCCGGTCAATTTCACAGACAGGGCATAGCGGCCGGACGCCTGCTGTTTCAGCTCTTCAGTGCCGCCGTCCGCCACAATTTTTCCTTTGTGAATAATCACAATTCGGTCGCAGGTGGCTTCCGCTTCACTGAGGATGTGGGTGGAAAAAATGACCGTCTTTTCCCGGCCTGCTTCTTTGATAATCTCCCGGATTTCAATAATCTGATTGGGATCCAGCCCGGAAGTGGGCTCATCCAGTACCAGAATTTCCGGATCACTCATCATGGCATGGGCCAGGCCCACACGCTGCCGGTATCCCTTGGACAGTTCATGAATTGCCTTATGCATAACACTTTCAATGGCACACATTTTCGCCAGTTCTCTGACACGAGCCATTCGGTTTTCCTGAGCAATCCCCCGAATTGCAGCCACGTCCATCAAGTAGTCGTAAACCAGCATGTTCTGGTACAGTGGCGCCGATTCAGGCAGATACCCAATTTTTCCCTTTATTGAAAGTGTGTCGGTCCGGATATCGCTGTTTCCCACATGAATGGTTCCGTCTGTGGGTGGCAGGTACCCGGTGAGAATCCGAAGCGTGGTGGTTTTTCCAGCTCCGTTGGGGCCGAGAAGCCCGAGGACTTCTCCCTTCTGGATGTCAAGTGAGACATCGTTCACTGCCACGGTGTTTCCGTAGCGTTTGGTGAGGTGTTCAATGTGGATCATACATATCTCCTTTTCCACAAGGTCTGGTTCGGTTGCGTTTTCGCGCAGCACTGAACACTTGGTTTCCGAAAACCGCACTGCCCCGGCCGGTTTTCATCTCCCCGTCATTCCATTTTTCAAGCAGGAATGACGACACCGCTATAAATTATAATCCGTTGATTCCATTCGTAAAGGACTTTTTTGGCCTTTTTGATTCAGGCAGACAAGACAGAATTGAGCGGCGCAGGTTGTTCTCAACCGTATTGCTTTTCTTCTCATCCGATCACTCAGGATTTCGTTTTCCGGAGCGCCGGGGCTATCTTTCAAATTCTATTTCAATTGTGACAGACCCATCAATTTCCTTGCGGACGATGGCGGCTTTTTTTCCCGCCATGTCATACTTGAACTGAAGCAGACTTTGACCGGAGCCAATGAGAGACTGGGAATAAATTCCTGTAAGCCGGGAAGAGATGTCTTTTTCAAATGTCACAATGGGAGAGGGTGTGGATCGCGCATCAAACATCTGGGGCGTGATACTGAACCGCTGGACACCCAATCGGCGTTTAACGCGGTTCTGCAACGGAGCAAACAAATTGTTCAGTGCAAGTGCCACTCCGGCACCCTGGAGATCCTGGCTTCGGGTTTCAGTCTGCATAAAAGCATTGCCCCCTGCGGTCAGGCCGCCTGAACCGAAAATCAGGGCGTACAGATCTTTCTGGGGAAGCGGGGGCCGGGAGGAAAAATTCAGCTTTATCTGATTTCCCTTGCCAAGGAGGCGGCAGGTAATGTCATATTCACTTATCCTCGTTCCAGCCACAATTTCCACCTGCGGGTCCATTTCAAATTCATTTTCAAATCGAATCCCTCCAGATCGGACCTGGAAAGGAATGTCATTGATATAGATAATGCTGTCATGGGAAATCGGTTGAAACCCAAGGAGAATTGGTGCATCAGCTGGTCCCCGCAGTTTCAGCCGGGAAGGTGCCAGGCCCAGTGACATTGTGGGGTCCAGTACTTCCAGTCCTTTCAAGGAGAGTTCGAGGTCCAGGTTCAAATGGTTCAGGATGGTTTCACCAGCGGCAGGGTTCCCCAAGGTCAGCTGCTGCGGACTGACAACACCATTTTCCAGTTCCGCACTTCCGCTGAGATCTAACCGATCTTCCGTTGGATCGCCGTTGAGTTTGACCTGGCTGTTGACATCGGCAAATATTCCGGAAAAATCCACCGGAATCTTCTCCAGCTCAGCATCGATGGAAAAAAGATGGGGGGAGAGAAGGCCACTGGCCGTCACTGTGCCGCGACCGTATTTGCCGGAAGCTTTCCTGATATTGAGAATGGCAGCGTCAAACTCGCACACGCCGCTAACCCCGGTGAGTTTGTGGGGCAGCTCAGGGATAGTGACATCACCGTCGGTAAAGGTTAGTGTACCGTGGTAGAGTGGATCGGCAAGCGTCCCGTCCAGTTCAACCTGTACCTGAACTGAACCGTGGGCTGTAACTCCCAGTTCCCGTTTAATCAATCCCTCAAAGGCAGTAAGGGTACTGGAACCGCTAACCTCTCCGCCGACTTCACCACTTTCAAGGTTGGTGAAGGGGATGTTGACCAGATAAGTCATTTCCGGTCCCTTCAGACTGACCTCGTCTCCGGTCACCCACATGCCATCCAGATAGAAGGGAAATGGCGCCGCGTTCAATTGTGTTTCTTCAGGTATGGGTATGCTCAACCGGGAACAGTTGCCTTTCCCAGAAAAGGTATTCAGATCATTAAAATCCCCCACACAGTGAAAATCAAAGGTAGAAATCACATCCGTTTCGTCAATCCGCACCAGACTATTGTTTGCAACAAGATTCACTTCGGTCTTTCCATTCAGATTGACAGTTGTATATATTTTCAAATGGTTAGAGGTCATGGCGCTTACCGTTGCCAGGTCACCGGATAAATCGAATCGGAACTCACCGCCCCCCAGTCCCACTCCGGCAACAGCGAATTGATCAAAGTGAAATCCGGCCCCCACATGCGGAGCATCAAGAGATCCGGAAACCGTGACATCGCCGCTGCCACCGTTGAGATCAAGGAAGTCCAGTGGTTGATAGAGAATTTTCATTCCTTCTCCGCGAAGGGTAAATGACAGGGAATTTTTGTTGAAATCTACTGTACCATCTCCTTTCATACTGCCTTTGCCATTTTCCAGTTTGAGTTTGTTCAAAGCCAGCACGCCATTGTGATACAGAAATTCTGTTTCGCTTTTTTCAAATGAAAGCTGGAAAAGATCGGTCTGCTTCATGGTGACGTTTCCGGATACATCCGGATCGCTGAGATCACCGGAAACCCGCACCGTTCCGTACACTCTGCCATAAATGGCAAGGTCATCGGTTTCCGGTAAGGCAAAGAGACCTTCATGAAGGGGAAGTCCTTTTACCTCAGCCTCCAGATCCAACCGGTTTTTCCGAAAACTACCGAAACCGTCCGCCCTCCCCTCTTTTGTCTGGAGAGTAAATCTGGATGATTCAATATCTTCAAGCGAATGAATAACAACGTCTGCTGTCACAGGGGGTACATTCATGCCACCGTATAGCAGGTGGTGAATGTCCAGTTTCCCGGAAAATATGTCGTTGTTCATAAAATGGCCGTCCGCTTCCGCGTCCACCCAATCCAGCTTTAAATGGATGCTGCCCTGATTATTCTGAATGTGACTGGTAAGGAAGGGTAAGCGGAGGGTAACATCACCCAGTATCGGTTTTTTCCCGGAGTAAATTTCAAGATGGCAGGCACCGTCGCCGCAATCCTGGCCATGGATAACAGCACTGTACGACCATCTTTTTTTTTTATCAACCCTCAGGTCTGCTGAAAAATCCTTCAGCAAAGGGCCATGGACCACCGCATTTGCCACAATGGAAAGATGGTCAGCAAGGGAAGCTGAGGCTGTCAGTAAAACTGTGTGTTTCAGCAACTTCCCATTCAAATCCAGAATGGAAAGTGTTTTTTTTTCAAGGTTTACATCCAGGGTTCCGTTAAACTCGCCACGGGGATCATGAACCTGCACAGGTCCTTTTAAAGAAGACAAATCTCCTTTCAGCTGGAAATTTACTTTGGTTTTTTGCAGTTCGGGGAATTTTGTGATTTCTTTCAGAGGAACTTCGCCGGACACAGAAAAGTGACTACCCTTTTCGCCCATTTCCCCTTTAATTGCCAGACGGACTTCTCCCTTGGCGATGGTCAGCTCTGTGATACGGATACGGTCCTTCTGGATATCAAAACTACACCCCACATGAAGAACGTACGGAATGCCATTGACGGTGACATGGCCATTACTGAAAGCCACAACCCCATGGTATCCGAAGCGGGCAGCATCAAAGCCTCCCTGGAGAAGGAAATCTCGGCCTTCGAAGGTGACATTAAGGTTGTCCCTCCCTTGAATGTCCATCGTCAGCCCCCTGACATCCAGCTTTTTCAATACAAGAGTGTCAAAGCCTGCTGCAACAAGTTTCATTGGATCCGTATGAAAACCGCTGCGGTTTTCCTGTAGTCGGATATGAACAGTCACATTTTCCACTGTGGCGCTTTCCACAACCAGCTTGAACAAGAAAAGCTTCGTGACGCTTACTTTCAATGACAGACTTCCGATGGACGCAACATCTGCAAGAGACATATTGGATATATGAATCTGCCCGCTCAGGGGCGTAATGGACAATTTGTCAATGTGAAGCTGTTCTCCAGTGGCATTGCTGAGTCGACGTTCAATATCGTGCTGTACCATGGAACGGAACATAGGCGTATGAATATACACAAGTATACCAAGGATCGTAAATAGAATCAGCATGATCAACAGACGAATGATCTTTTGTATCATCGGCTCCCCTTCAGGGCTTAAGGCTCGTCAATAACAGAAGGGCCTACCTCAATTTCAAAGAGCAACGCACCGGCTTCCACCGATTGCCCCTCCGAAACATATATCTTCTTTACAGTACCGGAGAGTGGCGCTTCCAGTTCATTTTCCATCTTCATTGCTTCAAGTACAACAACTCCCTGTCCTTCTTCAATGGCCGTCCCTTCGTTCGCAAGGATCTTCTTCACGTTTCCCGGCATGGCGGCCGTAACGGCACCCTCGCTTGCCTTAAAAGATGAGGATTTGAGCAATTCCTTCTTCAATGGGTCATCCGCCCGAACGTGATACTGGGTCCCGCCGATGTAGAGGGTTTCTCCAGTCCGGTAAACGGTCAGGGACTCATTGTGAATCATCAGGCTCACTCCGCCTTCGGGTAACGTCCGGGCTGACACCGGATAAACCTTCCCCTCCAGTTTTACCTCCAGCAACCCTTCCCGGTTTTCCCGAATTTCCACTTCCACGGATTCCCCATTCATATCAACGGATACAAGCATTTTCACTCCCCATTACATCCAGCCGGACCGCTGAAAGTGTTTCCATGGTGAACATTTCTGGACCTCTCCCTGGCCGATGGTTGGCTTGTGATCCAGATAATAACAGACAGCCGCCGCAACAATGGCAAGGGATTCATCCCCGGTCGGGCTATGCATCAATTCGTCAAGGTGTTGGTCAACAAACGTCGTGTCGTGATTGCCGTTGACAAATTCCGGATGGTTCAGGATTTTGCGGTGGAATCCGATGTTCGTCTTGATTCCCGCCACAATATATTCACTCAGTGCCCGGCACATTCTGCGAATTGCGGTTTCCCGATCCGGACTGAAAACAGAAAGCTTTGAAATCATCGGATCATAGTAAATCGGAATTTCACCACCCTGGTAAATACCGGAATCATCCCGTATTCCAGGACCTGCCGGTGTGCTGAGCCGTTGGACCGTACCCGGGGACGGCATGAAATTGTTTTCCGGGTCCTCCGCGTAAATGCGGCATTCAATCGCATGGCCTTTGAGCTGTACTTCTTCCTGTTGCAGTGAAAGAGGCAATCCCGCTGCAATTCGAACCTGTTCAGAGACAAGGTCCAACCCGGTAATCCATTCTGTCACCGGATGTTCCACCTGAAGCCGCGTATTCATCTCAAGGAAGTAAAAATTACGGTTCTTGTCCACCAGAAACTCCACCGTTCCAGCGTTTCGGTAGTTTGCTGCACGGGTCGCCTGTACCGCTGTTTCTCCCATTTTCCGCCGCATTTCCGGTGTGACAAATGGCGAGGGTGCTTCTTCGATTACCTTCTGATGGCGACGTTGAATTGAGCAGTCCCGTTCCCCGAGATAGATGACGTTTCCATGGTTATCCGCAAAGACCTGAATCTCGATGTGCCGGGGATTTTCCACAAACTTCTCAAGGTATACATGGTCATCACCGAAAGAAGACAGTGCTTCGGAACGTGCAGCCCTCAGTGCCTTTCCCAGGCTCTCCGGATTATCTACCTTGCGCATACCTTTGCCGCCTCCTCCAGCGGAAGCTTTAACCATCACGGGAAATCCGGCCTTCATAGCAAAAGACACCGCATCTGCCTCTGTTAAATCCGGCTTGTCAAAGCCCGGCACCACCGGGACTCCGGCCGCCGTCATAATCTCACGGGACGTCACCTTGTCCCCCATCTGTCGAATTGCCGCTGGCGGTGGACCGATGAACACAATGCCGCTTTTCTGGCAAAGTTCGGCAAACTCAGCATTTTCGGAAAGAAAGCCATATCCCGGATGTATTGCTTCAGCACCGGATTTCCGTGCAATTTCAATGATTTTTTCAGCTCTCAGATAACTCTCAGCGGATGTGATGCCGCCAAGGGGGTAGGCCTCGTCCGCCATCAGTGTATGAAGTGCCACTCGATCCGGTTCTGAGAAAACCGTGACTGTCCGAATTCCCATTTCCCGGATAGTCCGCATCACCCGCACCGCGATTTCGCCTCGGTTTGCCACCAGTATTTTCTTGAACATCCTTCCTCCACGCTCAGTTCTATCTGTATCTGCTGCTTGATAGGACATTTGCCATTATCCCCTTTTTGAGCCCTAAAGACAAGGACTAAGGCCGGACAAGGCTGAGGTTGAACTTAAGTGGGGGAAGGGAGTCTGCCCCTTTCTTGTATCTTCTCCTCCCTTCATTTTTCTATACACACATGGCCCATTCTCGCCGGGCATTTTGTACCAGGCAGAAAATTCAGGGAATGCGCATAATAATATTGTGTTGACATGGGAAATTCCCCTTGATAGATTGACAAAACGGGAATTATCCGTGAAATTATCTGTTCGGGAGGATTTATTTTGAAACGCATTATTGGAATCATCTTCGTATTGGCATTGGTTTTCTCAGTATCCGGCTTTGCCGGAGACAAGGTAACTACAAATAAAGAAGTAAAAACAGACAAGAAGGCCGCGCAGACCGTTGCTCCTGACGCTGCTCCAATGTCTCAGCAAAAACTGAACTGCAAGAAAGATTGCAAGAAGGACTGTCCGAAGGGCATGGCAAACAAGAAAGCATGCTGCAAGAAAATGGCAGACATGAAGAAAGATTGCCCCAAGGCCATGAAATGCAAGAAGGATTGTAAGAAGGCCTGCTGCGCAAAGAAAGGAGCAATGGCAAAGGATTGCCCCAAGGCCATGGCAGACAGGAAAGCAGATTGCAAGAAGATGGCAAACATGAAGAAAGATTGCCCCAAGGCTATGGAATGCAAAAAGGATTGTAAGAAGGCCTGCTGCGCAAAGAAGGGAGCAATGGCAAAGGATTGTCCCAAGGCCATGAAATGCAAAAAAGACGTTAAGAAACCCTGTTGTTCAAAGAAACTGCCGGCAAAAGCAGATGCGGCGGCCCCAGCAACAAAAAACTGACATAAAGAAAGCAAATTTCGATACATTAAAGCGGGCAAATGCCCGCTTTTTTCGTATCTGGTGGTGATTTCAATCACTTCAACGGCCATTTTACCCTTCCTTCCCGTCACATTCGGTATAATCAAATTCTGTAAAATCAAAATAATACCGGACAGCCTGCCGGTACGCAAGGAGGCCAGGATGAGAAAACGGGTTTTATTAACGGGTTCTATTATGATGCTCTGGACAGTCGTGCTATATGCTGCCCCGACGACAGACATCGCACACCGGATGGACATGCTCCGGGCCGTGCTGGCGAAAATTCCCGTCGAAAGGCCTGCTACGCAACACCCCCCCATTCCAAGCCAAAGAAAAACCTCACCCGAGTCTGGCGGTCCAGCTTCTTGCCTGCAGATGACTCGCCTCAAACAGACACCGTCAACGAAAGGGGGACTGGTCGTCGGTGATGATACTCCCGATGAATCGGTGACCCTTACCGGGGATGTGACCATCAACGGTGATATCGTGGTTGCCAATCAGGGAACGCTGATACTGGATCACGCCACAGTAACCCTCACCGGCAACATTTTTGTGGTAGACGATGGGTCATTTACCAGCAACGGCGGGTCTCTCACCGTTCTTTCCCAGTACCGTTACTCCAATGGCATTACGGGAACCGGTAACAGCCACGTAACGTTGCAGGACACCAGTATTGACACAAATGGCTACAACTGGAACGGGTCATTCACCGACAACGCGACGTTTGTGGTACACAACACAACATTTCATGATGTTTTGACTACTGGGCTATTCGGCACCGCCACGGCGGACATAGACGCCTCCAACCCCCTGGAATGGGTCGTCGATGGCAATGCATCCCTGTCTGTTGCAAACAGTGAAGGTCCTTTCATTTTCTGGCCCATTTTCAAGGACGGGAGTGTCGGTGATTTGACCTTTCCCGATGGTGCCAACGTTTCTTCTTTTTCAATTTCCGAAAGCGATCCAAAAGTCAGCGGAATTGGATTTTCTATCAGTCTGGCCAATATTCAGAACGTCTGGTGGGGCATGATGCTGAATCCCGGCTGTGATGTGACGGTACGAGATTCTGATTTACGGACAACAGGTATCCTGGCGGACACAGGAACCAGTATGGATTTATCCGGTCTGGTAAACGGTCAGTCATATGAGGACACGGTCATGCCGATTTCCGGCCTCACCTATCACCTCATCAACAGCTCGGTGGCAACATGGAATGTCTATCCCTGGGGCATTGGTTCCATGTCATTGGAAAACTGCATTATCGGGGAAATTGGTGCCACGGGAGGTACCCAGACCACGGTGAACAATACGTTGATTGATGGGACAGGCGGCTACGTGTTCACAAACGGAGATACCAGCACCACCTTCCTGTCCACCGGTCTCCTCAGCGATACGGTGGCCAGCGGCAACTCTATCCAGGTTTATGCATTTTCGAGCATATTGAATGGTGACATTGTTGCAACGGACAATTCTGTCATCCTCCTTGCCAACACCATTGCGGAACGCACACCGCAGGCAAAAAAAAGTGGGCTTGCAGTTGAAGCAAGCATAACGCCGCCCGGGGCGCCGACTGTGGACGAGACCATTCCCATCACCGGAAACGCCAGTGCAGTAACCGGACCGGATTTGCCAGTGGATTTTGAAAGTTATCGGATTTTCTACGGCACAGGCTACACGCCATCTGAATGGGTCCCTGTAACCGGGAGCCAGCTCAGATCTGTGCGAAACGGAGTCCTCGGCCTCTGGGATACCCGGGGGCTGGTTCCCGGTGCGTATACGCTGAAGCTTTCACTTCAGCTTTCCGGTGGCGATCCTATTGAAATCACCCGGGGCGTCATTCTTGGACAGGCCTCTCTGACACCCCGGGCCGCGGTTTTTATCCCCCACATTGCCTGGTCAGACCAATGGCAGAGCTTCCTTTCCGTAGACAACACCGGAACGGGAAATGCGACAGTTTCCGTCTTTCTCTATGATCAGGATGGGATGGTGGACCAACAGGACCTGTCGATTCCGGCCGGCGGACAGCAGGTCATGTCCCTTGTCAAAGGAATCTGCGGCATTGCTGAAACGTCCACGGAAGGAGTCCTTTTCCGGGAAACTTTTGTCAATATCGTGGATAACGGAATCGCCGAGTTTTCTCTCTCTGATACGGCAGGAGAATCCCTGACTTTTCTGTTGCCCCACTACGCAGCCCAGTCCCTGACATGGATGGGACTGGCGATCATGAATCCCGGTGC
>CAZRHT010000048.1:0-6424 GCA_964599895.1 uncultured Holophagae bacterium | reverse complement strand
ACTACGCAGCCCAGTCCCTGACATGGATGGGACTGGCGATCATGAATCCCGGTGCCACCACAGCGAATGCCACCCTCACCGCTTTCAGTCAAACCGGTGCTTCCCTGGGAGAAGCCACCATAGAACTGGCTCCCATGACACGAACGGCAGACGTCCTGGAGGGATTCTTTGATGGGATCGACAGAAATCAGGTGGTCCGAGTGGTTCTGTCTTCAGATCAACCTCTGGCCGGGCTGAACATCTCCGGAATCGGAAACGAAAAACTACTCTTCACACCGGCACTGATGGAGGGCTTTGCCACCGGAAACCTGATTGTTCCTCATATTGCCAATGAATGGAACACATGGGAAAACAGGTTGATTGCTGACAACACCGCTGACACACCGGAAAGCATCTCCCTGGCGCTATACAGCAGTGGAACACTGGTACTGAACAGTCCGGTCACTGTACCAGCAGGACAGGTCATTGTAATTGATCTGAATGATTATTCCGCTCTGAACCCCGATTCCGGTCTGGTTCAAAACGCGTCTTCCTTCGTGGCTCTGCGACAGAGCTACCGGGCAACACAACAGGGCGGAATGGCCGAATTTATCCTCTCAGATACGTCCGACACAAACCTGGAATTCACATTTCCCGCCGGCTTCACGGATCGGCTGAACTGGATGGGACTGACTGTGGACAATCCCGGAGACGACTCGGCAGCCGTCACCGCCACAGCGTGGAAGAATGGTCTTCCCATTGCCGCTGCAACACTGTCACTCGAAGGACACTCCCGGCTGGCAGACGTCCTGTCCGGCATCTTTGCAGGCGTTAGCGATATCGGTGTGGATCGGGTTTCCCTGAATTCAGACACTCCCCTTTCCGGACTGAATATTTCGGGCCTGGATCAGGAACGGCTGCTCTTTACCAGGGCGAGATAGGAGCAGGGAGGGAAAAGAAGTGATGAGTGAAGAGTGATGGGTTTGGAAAAAGAAAGGGAACGCTTATGCTATGTTCATGGCTAAATTGGCTGATTTTACCATCCACTATTCACCGTCCACGGCGCCTGCAGAGCAGGTACAAGCTTTTCCAACTCCCACAATGAGTCTGTTTGTCTGTCAGCGTAGAAGTTTTTTGATGGAGTCCGATAGTTCCTGGAGACGGTATGGCTTGGCCACCAGACCCAGTGCGCCCTCGTCCAGAATGCTCTGGACTTCTTCATTCAACCCATAGCCGGTGGATAGTAATGCCCGGATATCCGGGTCAATCTGTTTCATTCGGACGAAGGTTTCCTTTCCGTCCATTTTCGGCATTTTCAGGTCAAGGATGACCCCGTTGATTTCTTTCTGTTGTTCCGCATAAAGACGAACACCTTCAAGTCCATCCTGTGCCGTCAGAACTTCGTAGCCCAGGGATTCCAGCATATCCTTCGCCATCTGCCGGACAATTTCTTCGTCATCCACGACCAGGATTCGGCCATGGCCATATTCTGTTTTCTCTGCTCTGGTTATCTTTAACTCCGCCTGCTTTTTCCCCCTGGGTAACATGATTGTGGCACGTGTTCCTTTTCCCACTTCTGATGTAATTTCAACACTTCCGCCATGATTCTTCACGATGCCGTAGACGGTTGCCAGGCCCAGCCCGGTTCCCTTCACATCACCATCTTCTTTGGTACTGAAAAAGGGCTCAAATGCCCGTCTGCGAACTTCTTCTTCCATGCCATGGCCGGTATCCGCTACTGTCAGCTGTACATAATCGCCCGGTACCAGGTCCGGCCACCTGCAGATTTCAGCCTCGTTCAATGTCACATTTTTTGTTGATGTGGTCAGTACACCACCTTCCGCCATCGCGTGACTCGCGTTCACGCACAGATTTATCACGACCTGATGCATCTGAGCCGGATCCCCGTCAATGGTGAATAATTCCCTGTCAAGATTGTCCTCAAACTCAATTCTCTTGTCCACGCTCCGTTCCAGAAGACTATAGATTTCATATACTGCTTCGTTCATATCAATAGGTTGAACCAGGTGTTTCCCCTTTCTGCCGAATGCCAGCAGTTTCTGGGTCAGTTCACTGGCCCGCTCTGCTGCCCGGATGATGGCTTCAATGGAGCTCTTCTTCTGTTGGTCAACCTCTTTCATCAACAGCATGCTGGCATATCCCATAATCCCACCCAGCATGTTGTTAAAGTCATGGGCCACACCGCCGGCCAGATTCCCGATGGAATCCATTTTCTGTGCCTGGAACAGTTTTTCTTCCGCCTGCTTACGCTCGGTGATGTCCATGCCGAAAGAAATTGTTCCCACGACATTGCCATTGTCTTTTAGCATACTGTTCTGCCAGGCGATATGACGTTCTTGACCATTTTTCGTGAGCATGGGATTCTCGAATATCTTGGGAATGCGACCGTTTCTTGGAATATTGTTAAACAGTTCCCAGACATGAGGGTAGCGGTCTTTCGGAACCAGTGTCTCGAACCAGTTTTTCCCCTGGATTTCGGCCTGGCGGTAGCCGGTTATTTGCTCGGCTGCCTCGTTAAGCCTGACGACCCCTCCCTCGCTATTGAGTTGCACAAAAACCACGTTGGCCGTATTAATCAGGTTCTCTGAGTACTCCTTGGCCCGTTGCAATCTCTCTTTCGCCCGCTTCCGGTTAGTGATGTCCCGCCACACTGTATGCAGGATCTGTCTATTGTCGTCGACTGAAATGGCTGTCAGCAGGACCTCCACCGGGAATATCTCACCATCGGCCCGCTTGTGGTCCCATTCGAACCGATGGGATCCATTTTCCAACGCGGTTCGCATCATCTCATCCGCCTTTTCATAGGATCGGCGTCCGTCCGTCTGAAATTCCGGGGACAATTCCGAGGGGTGCGTTTTTAGCAGTTCTTCTTTGGTGTTGTATCGAAGCATGCGAACGGTTGCATCGTTGCAGTCTACAAAGGTTCTGTTTTCGATTATCAGTATCGCGTCGTCTGATTTCTCAAATAGATCGCGGTATTTTTCTTCACTGGCCCGCAATGCTTCCTCGGCACGTTTCCGTTCGCTTATGTCCCGCATGAATGACTGAAAAGTGCCGTCCGGCATCATTCGGGAGTGCATTTCGACCGGGATCAGCTTTCCGGATTTCGTCCGCAACATTCTTTCGGCCTTGACGACTTTGCCCTCTTTCAACAGGTCGAAACGAAGCGGCTTTTCCTCAAGAATTGCTGCGGGAAACATTTCCTGGATACTCATGCTCAGGAGCTCTTCCTGGGTGTATCCGGTCAGGGCCAGTCCACTCTTGTTTACATACAGTAATTTGCCCTGGGCGCTCCCCCGGAAAAATGCGTCGGGGGCCATTTCCAGTAATTGAAGGTACGGATTTTCTCCGCCGAACGATTTATATGAGCTTCCGTCATTTGACGGACCTGTTCCGGCAGTGTCCCCTGTGTTCAAAAGTTGATCATTTTGGGCAGTTTCTGTTTTGTTTGTCTTTTTTTTCATCCCGTTCCCCTTTCAAACACGAACATTGGACGTAAATACTGTGCGCTGGCCTGCGGCTCAATTCCTGGCTTTCCTGCTACATCTCTAATAAGGACTGGAATAATTATACATCTTTCATTCCCATTGATACAAATTTTTGGTGAAAGCCCATTTTCCATTTAGTGGGCAAGAACACAAAAAAAGGAAGCAAATAATAGTGTAAGCGCTTGAAAAAAGAGAGAAGAAATTGGTTTGTCGTCTTCTTCTTTTCCCCACTCATCGCCCATCACAGTACCGGAGGCACGATATCACTCATCACAGGCCGCAGGGCCTCCCTCTTGCCAGTTTCCCGTTTTTTGTTTATGATTCTTCCAGATATTATTGGCATGCCGGGCCCCACGAAGGAAAAGGCATGAAAAAAGAGAGGAATTTAAGATGGAGCTCTTAACCGGAAAACTGTATTACGGAAACACAGTCAAACAGTGGTTGATTGCCGCGGGCATCATCGTATGTACGGTGTTACTGGCAAAGCTGCTGTACTGGGCGTTCGGCAATGTGGTAAAAAAAATCACCACCAAAACCAAGACCCGGATTGATGACATCCTGGTGGATATGCTGGAAGAACCGGTTGTGTTTTCCATTATCATCATCGGGGTGTGGTATGGGCTGGCAACGCTGGAAATGTCCAAAACCGTGCACCGATGGATTGCCACCGGCTACTACTTTCTCATCATTTTTGCCATAGCCTGGTCCATTACCCGGGTGCTGGATTCACTGGTGGAGGAATATCTGGTACCTCTTGTGGCAAAAACGGAGGGCGACCTGGATGACCAGCTCCTGCCCATTGTACGCAAAGGGGTGAAGATCACGGTCTGGGGCATCGCCGTTATCATCGCCTTGAATAATGCCGGGTACGATGTGGGCGCACTCCTTGCCGGCCTTGGAATCGGCGGCCTCGCTTTCGCGTTGGCGGCTCAGGATTCAGTGGCCAACCTCTTCGGCGGATTCACAATTTTCGCGGACAAACCCTTCACGATCCAGGATCGTGTAGTTGTGGACGGTTATGACGGTACGGTGGAGGAAATTGGCATTCGAAGCACTCGATTGCGGACACTGGCCGGCAGGTTGGTAACGATCCCCAACTCAAAAATATCCAATAATGTCGTGGAAAATATTTCCTCTGAACCGGCAAGGAAAGTGGTGCTGGGCCTGGGACTGACCTATGACATGGATGAGGGTAAGATCGGTAAAGCATTGTCGACACTTGAGAAAATCGCCAGAGAGACAGATGGCGTGGACAAGGACAAAATCACTACGGCATTTACCGGGTTCGGAGATTTTTCACTGAATGTCCAACTCATCTACTGGATCGAAAAGTCCGCAGACATTTTCGGTGTACAGACCGCGTTGAACCTGAAGGTTCTGAAGACATTTGCCAGGGAAGGGCTGGAGATGGCCTTCCCCACGCAGGAAATTCATACAAAGTCAATCTGAACAAAGGCGCGCTTTGCACTCCATTCTGGGTAAAATGCGAATATGACGCAGAGTACACGCAGGGACCAGATCAGACGGCAATAGCTGTTTTTCTTTCCGACACGTATCTATATCGTTCCCAGTTCTTACTGCCCGCTCTGAGAAGGCTTCAGGAATTGAACAGAGGCCGCAATCTGTTTTGCAAAATCCGGGTACTGACTTGTGAAACCTTCCGGTGTTACAGCTACCAGGATGGAGATACCGCCCCCGTAAGGAGAAAGCACAGCCAGGAGATACGCTTTTGCCTGCTTGCCCTGAATCACGCCCTCAAGAGGGCCACCGAATCCGCTGTTGCCGATCCTCTCAAACTCGCCAGAAGGCAGGAGCCGAACATTTGATTTCGGGTCAACCAATCCGCCGACCGCTTCCGTTCTCATTTTTTCCAGGGTCTGATAGTTGTGATGCGAGACCAGGATCAACCCTTTGTAATTCGGAGACTGCATAATGTATCCGGCACCCGGATTCACTCTGGACATCCAGCCGGTTGGAAGCTGAAAAGAAAAACCGTATTCCCGGCTCGTTACCCGACTGCCCGCCGGAACGAAGTTGGTATCGGCCCCCGCGGACGCACTGTTCCCTTCCTGCAGTGGATTGGCCGGCATTCTGTTTCCCTGCTTCGTCAACCGGTACGATGTGCCGCCTGTCTGAAATGCCAGTATATTTCCCTGGAGTTTACCGGAAAAGGGAAACTGATCCGTACCACTTCGAAATTTTCCCTTAAGCTGTGTCCCGCTGCCACTGGCAGAAACCGGGTAGCTGGCACCATTGTAAATCAGCGTGCCGGAGTAGCTTCCTCCGTTTCCACTCAGCGTAAGTTTCAATCCGCCACCGCTGTAAATTCCCGGAAGCGGGTCTGCCGTGCTTCCCTTCGCCAGGGGATTGCCTGCAGCGCTGTGGCTGCCTCCTGCAAGTGGGTTTCCTCCACCGCCACCGCCGTTTTGCTTGAACATCAGTTCCTGGGCTTTGTTGTAGTCCGGCATCCCCCTGGAATCCGGTTGAATCAGAATCACCCGCATTCCACTTCCTTCTTTCATAGCCTCAAAAAAGATAGAACCACTGGAGCCGGTGATCGTGCCGTTACAGGAACTGCCGTCTGTCCGTCCGGTCAGCTGCATGGGCTGTCCCGTGGATGAGCTCGTCAGGGTACCGGAAACACTGCCGTTCCCCGTTTCCTGAATCACAAGAGTCAATGACACCTGTCCGGCCTGCGAAACATAAGTTCCGGAAAGCCCGGTACTGTTCCCCCTGACAAAAGGAAACAGAAATACAATCGCCAGTAAGAAAAAGCGAGTTCGCATACTTCCCCCTTCAGGCATTTTTAGAAAAGTTAACAGTATTTTACCATATCCCGTTTCATCAATTGAATAAAATGAGACGGGGTTGCGTAACAACTGTGTGAACGTGATAAAATGGCGGGAGGAAATGAGACATGGCACCTGAAAACAAGC
>CAZRHT010000047.1:15110-21515 GCA_964599895.1 uncultured Holophagae bacterium | reverse complement strand
GGAACACTTTCATGGCAGATCGAAAATCCTGCTGTATCATCTGTAAATTATAATGTTTACACTGTGGACGGCGATAGACTGGTATTCAGCAGAGGCAGCGGTCAGGTGGAAGATGGTAACGGGACCATTTCAACGGGTTACAAGGTCTTGAATAAGGGCTGTGGATACAGCGTGGTTCAGTTGGTCGCAGTTGACAAAGATGGCAATGCAGTTAATCACTATTCTCTCGTTCAAGGAAGTAGTCTTTGCAAACGGCAGAGTGCACTTCGGCTTGACAGTGACAACCCGGCCATTTACAGAGCAACTCCGGAGAACGCAAATGCTTCTAATTTGAGCATTGACCTGCCAGCAGAAATGGTAGGGGGAACAGTGATGTTGAAAGCCGTATCCGGCGAGACAGACATTCAGATGAGAGATGCCAGTGGTCAATGGGTACCGCTGAATAGCGGCAAATTGATTCCTGTGGATTCAACCCGGCTGAACATATTGATTCGGGATGATTACCGCACAAATATTTCCAATGAAGTCGCTCTTCTCATCTGGGGTCAGGGAAAAGACGGGCAGCCTTCGGGCAGGGTCGTAACGCTCGGACTCCGGTAATGGCGCAAACCAATCGGATCGCGTTGCTGCAAAAGGCCGAGGACGCGGCCCGCAAGGGTGAATATGATGAGGCACTGGGAATTGTTTCCCGGTGCCTTGATCTTTATCCCGGGTTCAGTCCGGCGAGAGTGCTCAAGGGTGAAATTTTATCCAGAACCGGCAACCCTGATGACGCAATTGAAGAACTTAGAGAGATTATTGCTTCTAATCCGGAAAATATTCGGGCCAGAATGATTTTGACAGAACTACTGATCCAGCAAAATGACCAGAAACAAGCGATGATTCATCTGGAATTCCTGTCGTTCATGGTACCGGAAAATGATCCGGCTTTGCTGGATTTGCGTCAACGGGCTGAAGATCTGCAACCTTTCCCAGTAGCGGACGAAGAAACCCCTCAAACTCTTGAGTTTGGCATCATAGAGGAAGCAGAGGAAGAAGATGCGCAGTTGTTACCGGATGAGCCAGGAAGAGATGAAGAGGAGAATGTGATTCTGGAAGACGAGGTAACAGAAATATTCGTGGAAGAAGATTTGAAGCAGGCCTCCGATGGACAAACTATGCAAGTTGAAGAGGATGCGGATGCGAAGCAAAGTGAAAATGGAGAAGTCATCAGCGAAGAACTTATTATGACGGATGTGGATGAGCAGTTGGAAGAGGTACTTGAAAGCGAATCAATTCAAGAAAGTGAAATTGTAACGGTGAGTGCCCCCGACAATGAGGGGGAAAGTGGCAAATCCGAAAAGGAAAATGTGGAAATCAATACCCTTACTATGGCTCGTGTATACGAACGTCAGAAAATGTACACTGAAGCTCTTGATATTCTGGAAGCATTATATGCGAAAGGTGAAACGGAAGAGTTAGCAAGGGAAATCAAGAGAGTAAGGACTCTGTCAGAAACTGGACCAGGCGCGGACGGCAGAAACCGGAGAATGAGGGTCATTATTTCCCTGAACGACTGGATGGAGAAGATCACATGCAATTCGACCAACTGACTGGAGATTTGGCAGATCGGGAATTCGTAGTTTTTGATAAAGAAGCTCTTGTCGTGTATCAATCCCCAAGTGCGCAATTGGAGCGAATGGTCATTGACCTTGCCGATCTCGTTGCGAATGTTTTGAAACTGGAAATGTTTACGCCAACAGAGTCGTTGTTGAACCTGGATGGTCGCCTGGTTTTATTGAGACAGGCCGGTGACTTTTTTATTGCGTTGCTTTCCGGTGAAAACGGCGAAGGGAACGAAAACCTCGCGCTTGATATGTTGAAATTGCATAGTAGATTGTTGTCGGAATTGACATAGAATTCGTAATAGTACAGTAAATGAATATTCTTTGATGATTGTTTTGTATTTGAAGTGCCATATTACGAGAAGGAGGCCCGTAGACACAATGTCTGGCGGGCTTCTTTGGTTGACGGGAGGGCAGAAAGCCCTTATACTCAAACTGCACACTGCAGGAGGAGAAAATGTACGATACCAGTGATTTTAGAAATGGTTTGAAGATTGAATTGGACAATGTCCCTTTTGAAATTGTTGAGTTTCTCCATGTTAAACCCGGAAAGGGGGGGGCATTTGTTCGTACAAAGATGAAAAATATGCAGACCGGCGCCGTACTCAGTAAGACATTCCGAGCAGGTGAAAAGGTGGAAAAACCTGAACTTCAGGACAGGCATATGCAGTTTTTGTACACTCAGGGCGAGGACTTGATGTTAATGGATCTGGACTCGTACGAGCAGATACCGGTCCCCGTGACGAAATTGGGCGACAAGCGGTTTTTCATGAAAGAGGATATGGAAATTGATGTTTTGTTTTATAAAGGCGAAGCAATTTCAATTGAGCTGCCCATTTTTGTTGAGCTTGAAATTAGCCACACGGATCCGGGGCTTCGTGGAGATACGGCAAGCGGTGGAAGTAAACCCGCCACTGTTGAAACCGGGGCAGTAATTCAGGTGCCATTGTTTATTTCCGAAGGAGAGATGGTGAGGATAGATACTCGGACTGGAGAATATATAACGAGGGTGAAGAAGTGAACGTAAAAGAAATTCAAAAGTTGATGGAGGCATTCCAGAAAAACGGGCTGAGCGAACTGGAACTTGCAGACGAGAACTTTAATTTGAAACTGAAGCGTGAAATTGCAGGTGGGACTTTAACCACAGTTTCAGCGCCTCAGGCAGGTCAGATTCCGGGTCCCTCCCCCACATTGCCTGTAACGGTTTCAGGGACTGAGGAGGCTGGACAGAGCGGTTTACAGCTCGAAGGTCTCGAAAGGATTGAATCGCCTATTATTGGCACTTTTTATCGCTCACCCAATCCCGATGCAGAGCCATATGTTGCAATTGGAGATGTCGTTCGGAAGGGTCAGGTATTGTGCATTATTGAGGCGATGAAAATTATGAATGAAATTGAATCAGAGATTGAAGGCACTGTCATAAAGATCTTTCCGAAAAATGGGGAAGCGGTGGAATACGGGCAGGAGCTTTTCGCCGTGAAGCCGGTGTGAGACCGGAGAATTCATGTTCAAAAAAATTCTGATCGCCAACAGGGGTGAAATCGCATTACGAATTATTAATGCGTGTAAAGAATTGGGAATTCCAACTGTGGGCGTGTATTCTGTTGCGGACAGGGAATCACTCCATGTCAAACTGGCGGATGAGTGCATCTGCATTGGCGCCGCAGCGAGTTCAAAGAGTTATCTGTCTATTCCCTCGATTATTGCTGCTGCTGAAATCACAGGAGCGGATGCGGTCCATCCCGGCTATGGTTTCTTGGCTGAGAATGCCTATTTTGCGGAGGTGTGCAAGGGTTGCGGGATTACTTTCATTGGCCCGAGGTCAGAGCATATCAGATTGATGGGAGATAAGTCCCGTGCAAGGGACACGATGATTCGCAAGAAAGTTCCGGTTGTACCTGGAAGTGATGGCCCGATTAGTTGCGAGGATGAATTGCCTGAACTTGCGGAGCGCGTCGGATATCCCCTGATTCTGAAAGCATCTGCCGGTGGTGGTGGAAAAGGCATGAGAATTGTCCGTGAGAAAAGTGACTTGCTTTCGGCCTACAATATGGCCAGGACTGAGGCGGGTGCCGCATTCGGTGATGACACCATGTACATGGAAAAATACATCGAAAATCCCAGGCATATAGAAGTGCAGATTGCTGCGGATAATTATGGTAATACGGTTCATCTCGGGGAACGGGAGTGTTCGATTCAGAGAAACCATCAGAAGCTGATTGAGGAGGCACTTTCGTCCGTGCTGACTCCTGAACTGAGAAGAGAAATGGGGAATACGGCAAAGAAGGCCGCGACGGCTATCGGGTACTCGAATCTGGGAACGGTTGAGTTTCTTCTTGATGATGAAGGCAGATACTATTTCATGGAAATGAACACACGGATTCAAGTGGAACACACCGTAACTGAAGGCGTAACTGATATTGACCTTGTTAAGCTTCAAATCGGACTTGCGGCAGAGGAAAAGCTGTCCATTACTCAACGGGATGTTAAGTTTACCGGTCACTGCATTGAATGTAGAATCAATGCCGAAGACCCGGTTTCTTTCATGCCTTCCCCAGGCAGGATTGAGGCCTTTCACGCTCCGGGTGGTTTGGGAGTTCGCCTCGAGACGGCAGCCTACTCAGGGTATACTGTATCGCCCTACTATGATTCTATGATCGGAAAGCTGATCACATTCGGGCACAATCGCCCGGAAGCAATTGCCAGAATGAAACGTGCGTTGGGAATGTTCTTCATTGAAGGAATCAAAACCAATATCCCCATGCACTTGCGAATATTGGAAGACGAGGATTTTAAAAAAGGTAACCTTACCACCCATTTTATGGAGAGATTTGCCCGAAAATGAGATATCTGGTAATCAGCGACATCCACGGGAATATTGAAGCCCTTAGAGCCGTCATGGCATTTGTGAGGCGGAAGAAGTATTCCGGTGTTCTGTTCCTGGGTGATCTCGTTGGCTACGGTGCAGCTCCCAATCAGGTAGTAGATACGTTGCAGCGTCTGCGGGGACTGGTGTGTGTGCGGGGAAATCACGATAAGGTCTGTTCCGGGATCGAAGAGGGCTATAATTTCAATGACAAGGCAAAGATTGCTGCAGATTGGACCTTTGAAAAACTGTCAATGGACAATCTGAAATTTATCCGGGAGATGCCACGGGGTCCGGTACGGGTGAACGAGAAGATTGTGTTGTCCCATGGTTCTCCGGCAAATGAGGATTATTATCTTTTCAGTGAATTTGATGCCTTTCAGGTATTCAACCGGTTTTCTACACACATGATGTTCTTTGGCCATACGCATGTACCGTGCGTATTTGATTTTGATGGGACCACTATCCATTTCAGGCGTTTGCTGGATCGGGATGTGGTGCATCTGGATCCAACACATCGGTATTTGATCAATCCAGGTTCTGTGGGACAACCAAGGGATCGGGATTATCGGGCATCTTTTCTGATTATGGATTCGGATGCCGAAAAGCTATACTATTACCGGGTTCATTATAATGTAGAGGCTGCTCAGAACCGTATCCTTGCGGAAGGGTTGCCATATCATCTTGCCGCAAGACTTTCTTTCGGTGTTTAACCATACAATATTTCTTAAATCAGGAGGAATTATGAAGATTTTTGCTCTTTTTATACTGTCAATCTCCGGTCTGTCACTCTTTGCCGCCAATAAGCCGGTCCCACTGAAAGAGGGAGATGTGGTTCCTTCCTTCAGCCTTCAGAATCAGAATGCCCAGGTTGTGGACATTTCGACATATAAGGGGAAATGGATTGTACTCTATTTTTACCCCAAAGATGACACACCTGGTTGCCGGAAAGAAGCATTGACGTTTACCCGACTAAAAAAAGAATATACAGCAGAAAACGCGGTCATTCTCGGGGTGAACCCGGCCGATTCCGCAAGTCACAAGAGGTTTGAGAAGAAGTATGACCTGAAGATTGACTTGCTGGTAGACAAAGACAGGAAACTGATGGCAATGTTCGGAATCAAGAGCTTTCTGGGTTTTTGTTCCAGGGATACCATTCTGATAAATCCAGAAGGAAAAATAGAAAAGATATATCGGGGTGTTTCACCCGAGGGCAGTCCAGTGGATATCCTTGCGTATATCCGGGCTCACCGCGGTCGTTAAGAATTAATTTTCTTCAGTGTGTTTCAGCTGAAACTTCAGATCTTCATTAATGTCCAGTTTCTGCTTTCTTACAAGAACACGTATGGCCTTCTTTAATTTCCATGCGGGGAATCCGGAGGTACGAACCAACCATTGAAGATTCAAGCGTTCTGCAGGATGGCGCTGAAGCAGGCCGATGAGAATTTCTTCCACATCGCTTGGTAACATGGACAGTTCTTCTTCGCCGGTAAAGTGATTGTTGACAAGTTCCGCAGGCAGAAAACTCTGTTCGTGGAATGGGTTGGTGTGGGAATAGACATAGGTGTCGTTTCCAGCAAACTCAGAAGCATCCGGATAATGGCGATCCTTCAGGTGGGGGGGCACCGGAAAACTTTCCCCGTTCTGAATCAGGTTCATTGCTCCATCAATGGAGCGGATGGTCTCGTTTGATTTGGGCGCCCGGGCAAGAAAAATGGCGGACTGGGAGAGGTGAATTCTGGCTTCCGGTAAGCCCAGCTGCTGGACGGCCTGCAATGTTGCTGATGCGAGAACTGTAGCCATGGGTTCAGCGTTTCCAATATCTTCTGCCGCACAGATGAACATTCTTCTGGCAATAAACTCAGGATCTTCCCCGGCCGCGATCATCTTACCCAGCCAGTATACAGCTGCGTCGGGATCGCTGCCCCGGATACT
>CAZRHT010000047.1:7590-15010 GCA_964599895.1 uncultured Holophagae bacterium | reverse complement strand
TGGACAGGGGCTTGAACGCCATGATGAGGCAGCGGGATCGAATTGCCTTGTTGACGGAGAAAGCAGGGTTCTCCGTGGTGGAGCCCACCAGGACAAGGGTCCCTTTTTCCACGTGGGGAAGTAGAATGTCCTGCTGTAATTTATTAAAGCGATGGATTTCATCAATAAAAAGAAGGAGTGACCCCACCGCCTTTGCTTTGGCGACAATAGCTTTCAGTTCTTTCGCACCACTTTCTGTAGCGGAAATATCCAGGAAGGTCATGGAGAGTGATCGGCTTAGGATGCGGGCCAGTGTTGTTTTCCCCGTCCCGGGCGGCCCCCAGAAAATCATTGATTGAATATGTTTTTCTTCAACGAACCGACGAATGGGCTTCCCCGAACCCACAAGGTGTTCCTGTCCGACAAATTTGTCCAGAGAATCCGGTCGAAACTGTTCCGCAAAAGGTTTCTGCATTGGCCTTTCCCGCTCCCTCAAACTCAATAATAGTGATTGTACCACGCAGGTTAGGCCGATGACCGGAATGTTAAATGGAAAGTGAGGAATGCGGCCAGTCGACTGGCTTGGCTTGTTTACGTAGAGAATATCCACTACAATGTCTGAAAACACTCCATGGGAGGATGGATGACATACAAATGCATTGGTATTATGTCAGGTACATCTCTGGACGGTGTCGACGTGGCATTGGTGGATGTTTCTGTTGATGGAGACAGCATTCATTTTCTGCACGGCATTTCCAGTCCATTTTCCGATTCGCTACGCGGAAGTCTGATGGGCCTTGCCCATAACGAGACTGTAAATAAGGAAGAGCTGGTCAGAATGGACGCCTTGATGGGCCATTTGTTGTCGGATGTGGTGGAACAACTGTTGGCTGAATCCGGGATGGCAGCGAAAGACATTCTTCTGATTGCCTCCCATGGCCAGACAATTGGTCACTATCCGGAGAAAAGAGACCAATTTGGGCATTCTACCGCATTTACCTTACAAATAGGAGACGGGGACATCCTTGCAACCAGAATTGGAGTCCCGGTGGTTTCAGACTTCAGGCGACGGGATATGGCAATAGGAGGGGAGGGAGCGCCGTTAATTCCTTTGCTTGATACGTTCCTTTTTCAAAGCAGAGAAAGGAATCGTTGCTGTCTGAACATCGGAGGGATTGCGAATATTACTGTTCTCCCCTCTGACAGCTCTACAGCCACTGCATTTGACACGGGCCCGGGAAATTGTTTGTCTGATCTTGTGATTAAACGATTGATTGACCAGAACCTGAGGTTTGACCCGGGTGGGGAAAATGCGCGTCGCGGGAAAGTTCGGGATGAGATTTTGACCCGAGCCATGAAGGACCATTACTTTCAGCAACTGCCGCCAAAATCCACCGGCCGTGAATATTTCGATGAGAAATTCCTTGATTTTCTCCTGGGCATGGGAAGAGACATCCCGTTTGTGGACATGGTGGCTACTGTTTCCTGCCTTACACCGAAAAGCATCTCAGATGCGTTGCACCGATTTGTACCTGTTAATCATTTTCCCACGGAGTTGATTGTGTCCGGTGGTGGAGTTCAAAACCTCTTCTTCATGGAAAAATTGCGGGCCTTTCTCCCGGAAATGAATGTGGTGTCTTCAGGTGAATACGGGGTCGACCCGGACTTTAAAGAGGCGATGGGGTTTGCTTTGATGGGCTATCGGACGATGAAGGGCTTGCCGTCTTCAATTCCAGCCGTTACCGGTGCTGGATCGGGACAGATTCTCGGTAAAGTCTCACTGACGAAAGAAGCGTTTCGGTTTTTTCAAGAGAATGGCGGAAATCAAAATCCTGACTGAATTTCCCGCTATTCCACGGTGACGCTTTTGGCCAGGTTGCGGGGTTTGTCTACATCACGACCCTTCAGGTCCGCAACGTGGTATGCGAAGAGTTGCAATGGGATGACGTTGACGATGGGCTGAAGGACTTCCACCGTGCGAGGTACATAAATTACATCATCGACAAGGTCGGAAATGGAGTTATCTCCTTTTGTGGCAATTGCCAGTATACGGCCATTCCGGGCCTTTATTTCCTGAATATTATTGATCATTTTTTCATAAGAGTAATCCTGTGTTGCAATGGCTACTGTGGGGAATTGAGAATCAATCAGCGAAATCGGGCCATGTTTCATTTCTCCTGCAGGGTAGCCTTCCGCATGGATATAGGATATTTCTTTTAATTTTAAGGCACCTTCCATGGCTATGGGATAATTCAGATTCCGTCCCATGAAAAGAAAATCATGGTAGTTCAAAAATTGCGAAGCCAGCTCGCGTATGGCCTCATTCTGTTTCAGAACAGACTTGATGTAGTTGGGAAGTTTTTTCAGTTCCTGGATAATTCGGGTACCTTCGTTGATGGACAAATGGTGGCTTCGACCGACCAGGAGTGCGATCAACGACAGAATTGTGCACTGAGACACAAAGATCTTAGTGGAAGCAACGCCGATTTCCGGTCCGGCATGATTGTAAATCCCCGCATCTGTTTCCTTGGAAATCGTAGAACCGACCACGTTTACCAGTCCCAGTGTCAGTGCACCTTTCCTTCTGGATTCCCGGAGCGCAGCAAGGGTATCGGCCGTTTCACCGGATTGAGAAATTGCTACCACACACGTGTTTTCGTCAATTCTGAGGTTACGGTAGCGGAATTCAGAGGCGAAATCCACATTTACATCCAGATCTGTAACTATTTCAAAGAGATATTTCGCGTAGAGGGCGGCGTAGTACGACGTGCCACATGAAATGAACACCATCCGGTTGAGGTTCTTCAGGCGATTCAATACTGGATCCAGGCCGCCCAGCCTGGAAATGCCTTCACTTTCAATAATGCGTCCCCGGATGGCATTTTGCACAGTTTCCGGTTGTTCGAAAATTTCTTTCAGCATGAAATGTTTGTAACCCTTTTTCTCATTCTCGAACACTTCCCAGTCAACAGTCTCCAGCTCTTTGTCGATTTTGTTCAAGTTCAGGTCCGTGATGGTAATATTGGTGGAATTGAGGACGGCCATCTCATCATCGTTGAGGTATATGACCTTGTTGGTGTGGCGAATAAAGGCATTAATGTCAGAGGCGGCGAGAAATTCGTCCTTCCCAACGCCAATGATGAGAGGGCTACCTCTTCTTGCTACTACTATTTTGTTTGGAATCTTGCGATGCAGAACCGCAATACCAAAGGTACCGGACACCCGGTTCAATGCCTTACGGACAGCCTCTGGAAGATCCAGTTTCTCGCTTTCTTTCAAATATTCTTCAACCAGATGTGCCAGAACTTCGGTATCTGTTTCGGAACGGAATTTGTGGCCTTTTCCAATAAGCTCTTTCTTCAGTTCTTCGAAATTTTCGATGATACCGTTGTGAATGAGCATGATATCGCCGGTGCAGTCTATGTGGGGGTGTGCATTTTCTTCGGTGGGTTTTCCGTGGGTGGCCCACCTGGTATGGGCTATTCCATAGGTTCCGGGGAGTTCCCGAAGGTTGAGTTTCTTTTCCAGTTCCACGACTTTACCAACAGATTTTACCATGTGCGCAGTTTCTTGTTTGCTGTCCACAATAGCGATACCGGCGGAATCGTATCCCCGGTATTCCAGTCGTTTCAATCCCTCAAGGAGAATAGGCGCCGCATTCTGGAGGCCCGCATAACACACAATTCCACACATAAAAAACCTCTTTTAGGCAAATTGCCTGCTTGCATACTCAGTTCAAGTGCCCGGATAATCACAAAGAATATATTCGGGCTTACAGTCATTATAGGGCAATTTTTCCGTCTTGTAAAACCGGATGGGGTGCGAGGCCCTACGATTCTGATACAATGAAGGTATGAGCAGAATACTGGCAGTGGGCTCAAAAGAAAGTCTGTCCCGGTTAGATAAACTGGACGGGAATATTGTGCCGGTTCAATTGATCAGTTTCGAATCGGTACCCGTTGTTTTTGCGAAGAATGAATTTGACTGGGTGTTTTTCGGGAGCCGCCGGGGAGTCCGTTATTTTCTTGATGCGGTGCCGGCAGATTCTTTGAAGGGGGTCCATTTTGGGTGTGTGGGGGAGAAAACAGCGGAAGCATTGCGTCAAAGAGGGATTGAAACAGCATTTGTGCCATCCCGATATTCTTCCACTTACTGGCCGACGGAATTTCTGGAAGAGTTTCCCGATGCCAGAGGCATACTTTTCCCCACATCAGACCTTTCCACCTTTCAGCCTCCGAAATCCTTTAGGGAAAATGGGATTCAATTCCAGAAGCTGGTGGTGTATCGTACTGTGTGTGCCGATGCTGATTTCCCCAAGAATGAGTTTCAGGGGGTTGTGTTTGCCAGTCCATCCTGTTTCAATTGTTTTGCAGAAAAATGGGGTTTGGATGTGCTCCACGGGAAAGTGCTGGTGGCCATTGGTGATGTGACTCAGAAGGCGATTCTGGATTCGGGACTTTCCTGCTCAATTCCAAATCGCTTCACAATGGCAGACGCCATTCGCCATTGCAGGAAACAAATTGAGAGTTCGTAACAAAAAATTTTGAAGGTCTTTTTGAAGACGGGAGGATAAGAGATGAAATTTCCGGAGTTGAGAGCCAGGCGCTTACGTCAGAACAGTTTAATTCGTGACATGGTACGGGAAACTACCTTGTCGGCCAATGATTTTATTTATCCGCTGTTCCTCATTGATGGGGAGAATGTGAAAACCCCCGTATCCTCCATGGAGGGCGTCTTCCAGTATTCGGTGGATCGGATAGAAGAGGAAATAAGCCAGCTGACAGAACTTGGAATCAAATCCGTAATTCTGTTCGGTATCCCGGAACATAAGGATGAGCTTGGAACAGAAGCATATGCGGACGACGGAATTATACAGCGCGGTATCCGACGCATCAAGGAACTGACGGACCAGATCTACGTGATCACCGATGTCTGCATGTGCGAATACACTTCCCACGGCCATTGCGGACTTGTGGAAGATAAAGATGTGCACAACGACAAAACCCTGGAGCTACTGGCCAGAGAGGCGGTAAGCCATGCAAGGGCCGGGGCGGACATGGTGGCGCCATCTGACATGATGGATGGCCGAATTGGCAGAATCCGCAGAGCACTGGATGAAAAAGGATTTTCCCACATCCCCATTATGTCTTACGCGGCAAAATACGCTTCGGCTTTTTATGGTCCGTTCCGGGATGCGGCACAGTCCCCGCCCCAGTTTGGAGATCGGAAGAGTTACCAGATGGATCCGGCGAACCGGCGGGAAGCACAGAAAGAGGTTATGCTGGACGTAGAAGAGAATGCGGATATTGTAATGGTAAAACCGGCAATGCCGTATCTGGACATCATCAGCGATGTGAAGCGGAACACTGTGCTGCCGGTGGCGGCGTACAACGTCAGTGGTGAGTATGCGATGGTAAACGCGGCTGCGAAGATGGGCTGGATTGATCGGGAGAATGCCATGATGGAGATGCTGACGTGTATAAAACGGGCAGGCGCTGATCTGATTCTTACCTACTTCGCCAAGGATGCCGCCAAGCTGCTGAAATAAGCAGGCGCTCCGCGCAGAGGGAAAAAGATAAAGACTCACCGCGGAGGTCGCAGAGTACGCTGAGCAGAAAAGAGGGGAATTTAACACAAAGACTCAAAGGCACGAAGGACACAAAGTTGAGCGGGTTCTTTGCTAAGAATACAGACGCAACCCACAAGTTCCCTCTTCAGCTGTGCCCTCCCTCCCCGAACAGGAGTTGAGGAATTGTATACCTCAAATTAAATATCCAGTTCCGGCTAATTAGCAGGCCGGAAGATATGGTCCCAGTTCAGGGTCTTTGCGGCTTGGCGAGAGGAAATCCATTTCTTATCCTTGCTCCTGCACCTACTCCTACTCCTACTCCTACTTTTTCCCCATGCTGGAAGCGAGCTGGCCGCAGGCGCCCTGGATGTCCTGCCCCTTGCTCTTGCGGATCGTGGCGGTAATGTTTTTGCTGAAGAGGATCTGTTGAAATGCCTCAATCCGGGCCGGGTCTGACGGGAGATAGTCACAACCGGGGAATGGGTTGAAAGGAATCAGATTGATTTTGTAGCGGAGTTTGTTGAGGAGCCGTGAGAGGTTGGCGGCATCCTTGTCCCGGTCATTGACGTCCCGTATCAGTACGTATTCAAATGTGAACCGTTCCCGGGGGGGAAGAGGATAGCGCCTCAGCTGATCCAGTAGCTCGGACAGGGGATTCCCTTCGGTGACGGGCATGATTTTTTGCCTGGTTTCATCGTCGGAAGCATTGAGAGAGATGGCCAGACGGGGCGGATGCGGTTCCCGCGCCAGGCGGCGAATGCCGTTGACAATTCCGCAGGTGGATACGGTGATCCGGCGCCGGGACAGATTCAAGCCGTCCCGGTCGGTCAGGATGCTCATGGCTTTCAGAACATTGTCCAGGTTGGCCAACGGTTCTCCCATCCCCATAAAAACGACGTTGAATGCCTGTTTTTCGTTGAGTTCAGCTTGTCGGCGAAGATGGAGTACCTGGCATACGATTTCAGAGGGGGTAAGATTGCGCACGAAGCCCATCCGGGCCGTGTTGCAGAACTCACATCCCATTGCACAACCGACCTGGGAGGAGATGCAGAAGGTTCTTTTCCCTGTTTCCATGGGAATAAGTACTGATTCGATGATGTTGTTGTCATGGAGTTCAAAACCAAACTTAACGGTGTCGTCTGCTGCTTCGTTGCGTTTGATTTCCCGAAGGCTGTTCAACTGCCACTGAACCGAGAGTTTTTCCCTTAGCGATTTTGAAAGATTGGTCATTTCCTTAAAATCCATGACACCGTTCTCGTACACCCATTTCAAAACCTGGCCGGAACGGAATGAGGGGAGTCCCATCTCCTGAAATGCGTCACAAACCTCAGATGGAGAGAGGTCAGTCAGCGTCTTCATTGAGGCGAATCTTCATATTTTTCAGGAAACTATGGTCAAATTGGTTGAATTCAAGCTCTTCTTCATCAATGTCCGGGTTGGCTTCAATGACGATTGACAAGATCATGCCCTTGTCTTTTATTTGTTGGATCAGGTCGGAAATATCCGGATCTGTGGTCAGCTTTTGTGAAAGCAGATCCCCCAGCAGCTCCACTTCGCTTTGCAGGTTCTGGTTCTTCTTTTCCATTGTCTATGCACCGCCTATTTCCCGATGCCGGCCTCTTTCATCAGCAGGCTCCGGGCTTTCTTGTATTCTTTATCTGAAATAAGGCCTTTGTCTTTCATATCATTCAATCGTTTCAATTCTTTTTCCAACTGTTCAAAACTGAGAGTAGCTGCTTCCGGTTTTTCCGATTGCGTCCCTTTCAGGTTTTCTTTCTGTTCCGCATGTTTATCAATTTTCTTCTTGATTGCTTTCGGATCAAAGTCAATGTTCTGCTCAAACACAAGTTTATCAAAATTTGTGGTCCATAA
>CAZRHT010000047.1:0-7490 GCA_964599895.1 uncultured Holophagae bacterium | reverse complement strand
CAAAATTTGACTAGCATTGGGGGTTTTTTTGGAGCATTTACAGTCCATAATCAACTGGATATCTGATCTGATCTGGAATTCACCCAAAATAGCGCCTTTCATGGTGATATTGTTGCTGGGTGCGGGAATTTATGTCACTTTTCGTCTCGGATTTGTTCAAATACGCCGATTCAAACATGCCTGGGAAGTCATAACCGGTAAATATGACGATCCCAACCACGAAGGTGACATCACCCACTTCCAGGCGCTGTCTGCTGCGTTGTCCGCCACGGTTGGAATCGGCAACATTGCCGGTGTCGCCACAGCGATCCATTACGGCGGACCCGGAGCATTGTTCTGGATGTGGATTACGGCAATTTTCGGAATGGCATTGAAATATGCGGAATGCACCCTGTCCCTGAAGTTCAGGAAAGTGAACGCTGACGGCTCAGTCTCCGGCGGCCCGATGTACTATATTGAAATGGGCCTTGGCAAGGCCTTTAAGCCCATGGCAGTACTTTTTGCGACCTGCGCTGCGATTTCATCCTTCGGATCTGGAAACGCGGTCCAGGCCTTTACCGTGGCAGACCAGTTCCGGTCTGATTTTGGTATTGCACCCTGGATTACCGGAATTGTACTGGTTATTCTCGTCGGTTCAGTGATCCTCGGCGGCATCAAACGAATTGGAAAAGTGGCCAGCAAGCTGGCACCATTCATGGCAATCCTGTACGTGGCTGCCGCACTTCTGGCGCTATTGCTTAACCTGGACAAGATTCCCGGCATGTTCCAGACAATTGTAGGATCTGCTTTCAATCCGCCGGCTCAGATCGGTGGCTTTGCCGGCGCAACCTTTCTGTACACGCTGGTGTGGGGCGTCAAACGGGGAATTTTTTCCAACGAGGCAGGGCAGGGCTCAGCTCCCATCGCCCACGCAGCAGCAAAGACGGATGAGGCGGCCCGAGAAGGCAGCGTGGCCATGCTGGGGCCGTTTATTGATACCCTGGTGGTTTGCACCATGACGGGATTGGTAATTGTGGCGACAGGGGCATGGACAGTTATGGACGGTAGTGGACAAGCCCTCAACGGCTCTCCGATGACCGCCTACGCGTTTCAGGTGGCGCTGGCACCGGTTTTCGGCCACTACGGGAAGTATCTTGTCACGGTCTCTGTTTTTCTCTTTGCCGTTTCAACCGCCATTTCCTGGTCCTACTACGGGGACCGTGCAGTCCAGTACCTTTTTGGTAACCGGGGGGTTTTGCCCTACAAAATGCTTTTTCTGGTCATGCTGTTTGGTGGAGCCATATTTTCACTGGAAATTGTCTGGGGCTTTGGAGATATTGCACTGGGTCTCATGGCCATTCCCAATCTCATAGCCGTGATTCTGCTGACTCCCAAGGTCAAAGAAATCACGAAAGACTATTTTTCAAGGGAACATAAAGTATACAAGTAGAAGGCAAGTTTGGGTTCAAGTTTGAGTATAGAGTAAGACTGACAAAGTCAATAGATGTCCCTTCATCTGTTCACTTGGACTCATACCTAGACTTAAACTTCGCGTAGCTTGAGCACTTCAAATGCTCAAGCTATGCGAAGGGGATAAGAAGGATTTTCAGGATAACAGCGGCAATCAGAATTGGGATCAGCAGGAAAAATAGCAACAGTAGTTTAATGCCAACTAACGCCACTACGATTAGGATAGGGAACAGTGCCAGTCCGATAAACAATGCAATCAGGGTACCGGAAAGGAAAAACACGGCCTTAAATATCAGTTTAAAAAACCAGAAAAAAACGGCCAGTGCCATCAACATGAACCCCAGCCCGAACAGTGTGCCAATCATCTAAACCTCCCACTTGTTTCTGTTCACTTCAACTATACGCATTTCACAGGATTTTTGTTCAAGAAATGTTGACCGTTGTGAGTGGGCGTCGGGGTCTGCGTCGGAAAGAGAAAAGTCAAGGAAAGGTGCAGAAGTATATTGTAAAACAGTAAGTTAAAGAGATTTTCCCCTTTTGTAGCGCCTTATCTGCCACCCGCAGCCAACGCATAACACCCACTCTTAGTGCTTTTTCTGATACAATTAACGGCTGAAAAACAAATCCGGACGGCCGCCCGTTGTGTGGCATGGTATCCGATTCTTTGGGGGCAATATGGCAATCAATGCAGTTAAAGGAACAAGGGACATTCTGGCCCCGGAAATTAGCAACTGGACGAAATATGAAGAGATGGCCAGGAAGCTGTTTCGCCGTTACGGATTTGATGAAATCCGTACACCAATTTTTGAATACACGGAAGTGTTTTCCAGGGGAATCGGCGAAGATACGGATATTGTACACAAAGAAATGTACACATTTACCGACAGGAAGGGGAGAAGTATTACGCTTCGCCCGGAGAATACTGCGTCGGTTGTTCGCAGTTACATCGAACATCGGATGGACCTGCAGTCACGGGTCAAGCGTCTCTTTTATATTGGCCCCATGTTTCGCTACGAACGGCCCCAGAAAGGACGTTACCGCCAATTTTATCAGACAGGCGCTGAGGTCTTTGGAAGTTCCCACCCTTACGTGGATGCTGATACTATCGAAATGGTGGTAAGGCTGCTGAGGGACCTTGGTCTCACCGGCCTTCGGGTGGATATTAATTCGGTGGGTTGCCGGGAATGTCGGCCCGACTACAGGGCCGCGCTACAGGAATATCTTTCCGGTCACCGGGAAGCGCTATGTGAAGATTGCCAGCGTAGAATGAATAATAATCCACTTCGAGTACTGGATTGCAAAGTTCGGGGGTGCGGGGAAGTCGTGAAGAATGCTCCATCCATTCAGGATCATCTTTGCGGGGGATGTATGGAGCATCAGCATCAAGTCCTCCATTTTCTGGATGTACTGGGAGTCACATATCAGTTGGCAACCGGTTTGGTCCGAGGACTGGACTATTACACCCGCACCGTTTTTGAGGTCATTTCCGAGGGTTTGGGCGCACAAAACGCCATTCTTGGTGGCGGCCGTTACGATAACCTTGTGAAAGAACTTGGCGGTACGGATGTGCCGGCTTTCGGCTGGGCACTGGGCATGGACCGGTTGATGATGGTACTGGGAGACAGACAACTCTCCACACCCGATCCCACCTATTTTGTGCTCCCCATTGGAAATGAGCTTGCCTATGCGATTGAAACATCTGTAGCGTTAAGGAACGCGGGGCATCACTCAGTGGTACTGGCAGAGGCCAGTTCACTGAAATCCGGTTTGAAACAGATCAGCAAAGCCGGCGGTCGGTTCGCAATACTGGCCGGTGAATCGGAAAGGGAGCGAAATGTTCTCATACTTCGTGACATGGAAAACAGCGCCCAGCGGGAAATCCCGGTAGGGGACCTGCTGAAGGAGATAGAAAATGAAATTGCTGAATAGAACCCATACATGCGGGGAATTAAATCGACATCATGTGGATGAAACTGTCATACTTGACGGCTGGATCAACAGTCACCGGGACTTAGGCTCGCTGGTGTTCCTGGATTTACGGGATCGGTGGGGGATTACCCAGGTGACATTCAACGAAGATGATACCGCTCCGGATGTGTTTCAGCATGCAAAGGCTCTTCGGGACTGGGACGTAATCCGGGTGAGTGGAAAGGTTCGGCCCCGTCCGTCGAACATGGTGAACAAGAATATGGAAACCGGGGATATTGAGGTGGAGGCAAAAACCATGACCTTGTTGAACAAGACGGAACCATTGCCCATCAACATTGATGAAGCTGCGACCGTTTCCGAAGATCTCCGGTTGAAGTACCGTTATCTGGATTTGCGGCGTCGTTCTCTACAGGACGCGCTGATGCTTCGCCACCGCCTCGCCATGTCAACCAGGAACTACCTGGACAAGCTTGGATTCATGGAAGTGGAAACGCCTTTTCTCACCCGATCTACACCGGAGGGGGCCAGGGACTATGTCGTGCCGTCCAGGGTGCAGAGGGGACGATTTTTTGCTTTACCTCAGTCCCCTCAGTTGTTCAAGCAACTCCTCATGGTGGCGGGGTTTGATCGTTACTTTCAGTTTGTAAAATGCTTCCGGGACGAAGACCTCCGGGCCGACCGTCAGCCGGAATTCACACAAATTGATATGGAATTGTCCTTTGTCACCGAGGAGGACATTTTCTCCATCGTGGAAGGCATGATGGTGGAAATGGGGAAAATTGGCGGAATTGCCGTTGAAACGCCCTTTTCCCGGATGACCTACCGGGAGGCCATGAGCCGCTTTGGTTCTGACAAACCTGACATTCGTTTCGACATGCAGCTGAAGGACATCAAGGGGCTGGTGACTGGTTCCGGATTCAAAGTCTTTGATGCAGTTGCGGAAAGCGGAGGAGAGATCAAAGCTTTGCTGGTTAAGGACTGTGCCGGATACTCCCGGAAACAGATTTCGGACCTGGAAACCATTGCCAGGTCATATGGTGCAAAGGGACTGGCCTGGATGAAGAAATCAGCAGACGGTCTAGCTTCTCCCATCCTGAAATTCATCGGGGAAGACCGGGCAGAGGCTGTTTTTGAAGCTGTGGAGGGTGGAGAGGGCGATCTTGTCCTCATCGTTGCTGACACTTTTGAAGTTACCTGTACCTCGCTGGGGGCCCTTCGAACTCATCTGGGCCAGGCACTGGGTCTTATTCCCGAAAAAACGTTTTCCTTTGTATGGGTAACCGATTTTCCCATGTTTGAATGGGACGAAGAAGAGAAGCGCTACACGGCGGTTCATCATCCTTTCACTGCACCAAAGGAAGATCAGATTCACTTGTTGGAAGAGAACCCTGCGAAAATTCAGGCACAGGCATATGACATTGCTCTCAACGGCTTTGAAATCGGGGGCGGCAGCATCCGTACCCATGACATGGCTGTTCAGAAAAAAGTCTTCGAAACTATTGGAATTTCTGAAGAAGAGGCGGAGGCAAAATTCGGCTTTCTACTCAGTGCTTTGAAACTGGGTGCGCCGCCCCACGGGGGAATTGCATTCGGTTTTGACCGGATTGCCATGATCTTCTCCCGGGCTGAATCAATCCGGGAGGTTATTGCTTTTCCCAAAACCACCAGTGCCAGTTGTCTCATGACCGGTTCTCCTTCCAACATCGATGAAAAACAGTTGAAAGAGCTTGGGCTCAAGGTGATGGAATAGATGAAATGGTCGCAAATCATCGCAGCTATGTCTTTTTCGGTTGCCATAATGACAGTGTCAAGTGCTGTATTCGCAGAGGGAACTGAAATGCCCCCCCGGGTTAAGGTGGCGGTTCAAAAACTGGAAACCCGATTTGGACTGAAATCGGGGGACCGGGCACTGGTTGTGGATCCGGACAGCCAACGCCTGTTTCTGGTTCGTAACAACCGGATTGAGGCCACGTATCCCGTTTCCACTTCCCTTAATGGTCTCGGGAACCAGGACGGCAGTTACCAGACACCTACCGGGGCTCATCGGATATGTGAAAAATATGGTGAAAATTCTCCGATTGGCACCATTTTTCGAGCAAGAAAGGATACTGACAGAATTGCACATATCTACACCGACAATACAGATTCACCGGAAGACTACGTCACCACTCGCATCCTCCGCCTTGAAGGAATGGAACCCGGAGTGAACAAAGGCAAAGGGATAGATTCCTATCATCGGTTTATCTACATTCACGGAACCCCGGAAGAAGGGCTCATCGGCACACCGGCTTCTCATGGTTGTATCCGGATGAAAAATGCTGATGTTATTGCTTTATTTGATGCCATTCCGATCGGTACCCTGGTGGAGATTATAGCCCCTGCAGGCGCAGTGGATTAAAAGTCAATGTTTATGTGTAAATGGGGAAAGTTCGGCAGTTGTTTGTAATTTGCGATAGAATAGGCGGGACATGGAATTTTATGCAGAATGCTTAAACCATAAAAAAGGTTTTCTTGTGGAATGAATAGGATTGGGAAAGCCACAGCGGTAGCAGGCGCGAATTTCGCGCTGGTAAAGTACTGGGGAAAGCGAAATGAAGCGCTGAACCTGCCGGCAGTGGGTTCAATTTCAATAACCGTTGATTCTTTGACGACCGAGACTTCGGCGGAATTTGTGACCAGTGACCAGGGGGACCTTCTGGTGATGAATGGCGAACCCACCACCGGAGAAAAACTGGGCAAGGTGAGTCGTTTTCTGAATCTGGTCCGGGACATGGCTGGGATCAAGCAGTGGGCATCTGTAAGAACAGATAATAGATTTCCGACCGGTGCGGGGCTCGCCTCTTCGGCGTCCGGATTTGCAGCACTGGCCCTGGCGGCATCGAAGGCTGCAGGATTGAACCTGTCTTCCAACGAACTGTCCATCCTCGCAAGACGTGGTTCCGGTTCGGCAGCCCGTTCAATATTTGGTGGCTTTGTCGAAATGATACGAGGTGACCGGGATGATGGCACTGATGCCAGGGCTTTACAGTTGGAGCCGTCTTCCCATTGGTCATTGTCCGTACTGGTCGCTGTTACGGATAAAGGCACCAAAGACGTGGGCTCCCGCCACGGCATGATGCGATCCCGGGAAACATCTCCCTATTACGATAACTGGGTTAGAGGTGCAAAAGTTGACCTCGATCAGTGCCGGACGGCAATTCTGGAACGTGATTTCGAGAAGCTGGCGGACGTGTCGGAATTCAATTGTTTAAAAATGCATGGAGTGGCGATGACTTCCCGCCCGGGGTTATTGTACTGGAACGCGGGCACGCTTCGATTAATCCATGAAGTACGACGGATGCGAAGCACTGGCATTCCAGTGTTTTTCACCGTGGACGCAGGCCCTCAGGTGAAGCTGATATGCCTGCCCGAGGCCATCTCAGTGATCAAAAGCCACTTGGAAGAAATCCCGGAAGTAAAAGAACTTGTTGCGTGTGGTCTGGGTGAAGGCGTCTGTGAGAGAACCGGAGGCACCTTGTGATGTGGACAGCAACAGCCCCCGGAAAGCTGATTTTGCTGGGCGAGTATGCAGTTCTGGAGGGGGCACCCGCACTGGTCGGAGCCGTCGCCAGACGGGCCCGTGTCTCTGTTGCAAATTGGGAGGAAGGATTTCAATTGCAATCCGCCCTGGTAGGGAATAGTGAAATTGACTTTCAATTTGGACCGGATGGTAAAGTATTGTTTAATAAAGCATTACCGAAGCAAGATGCGGCCAGACTCCAGTTGTTCCGTGTTTGCGTGGCCGAATGCCGGATGGCTGTAAAGGCTGCGGGTATGGAAATGAAGGGTGCAAAGATCTCGCTGGACACCGAGGCGTTCTTTCTGGAGGACTCCCGGCAGAAACTTGGACTTGGCTCCAGTGCCGCGTTGACGGTGTCGTTAATCGCCGCGTTGATGGCCCGTGCTGGCCTGCTGGATGGACGACTGCCTGATAAACCCCTGTTGCTTGAACATGCCATGTCTGCACACCGAAAGGCCCAGAGCAACACCGGAAGCGGCGTGGATGTGGCAGCGAGCGTGTATGGTGGGGTGTTCCAATATCAATTGAACGGCGGTGCAGGACGGCCTGGAAT
>CAZRHT010000046.1:0-22401 GCA_964599895.1 uncultured Holophagae bacterium | reverse complement strand
GAAAAGAGTTGACTTGACCAAGGGGGTTTTTTCTATGGAAGAAGGTGTTCGCATAATCAATGAACAGGTAAAGGACAAAACAGCGTTCCTGGATCGGCTGGTCAATGAGGTCTCTCATGTGATCGTCGGCCAGAAATATATGGTGGAGCGGTTGCTGGTGGGATTGATTTCAGGCGGTCACATCCTGGTAGAGGGTGTCCCCGGACTGGCAAAAACGCTGGCGGTCAGTACACTGTCAAAGGCAGTGGACGGTGAATTCAGCCGGATTCAGTTTACACCGGATCTGTTGCCGGCCGATATTGTCGGAACGCAGATCTTCAATCCAAGGGAAGGTACATTCTCATCCCGCAAAGGCCCGGTTTTTGCCAACCTGGTGCTGGCGGATGAAATAAACCGTGCTCCGGCAAAGGTCCAGAGCGCACTTCTGGAAGCGATGCAGGAAAAGCAGGTGACGATCGGAAATGAAACGTACGCTCTTCCGGAATTGTTCCTTGTTATGGCTACCCAGAATCCCATTGAACAGGAAGGAACCTATCCCCTGCCTGAAGCCCAGATGGACCGTTTCATGTTGAAATTGAAAGTGACGTATCCGGACCGCAGGGAAGAGATGGAAATTCTGAACCGCTTTACATCCAACACAAGCTATGACGTGCAGAACGTCTGCACCCGGGACGAGCTCCTAACACTGAGAACTCTGATGGCGGACGTATATATGGATGAGAGGTTGAAGCAATACATTGTCAGTCTTGTCTTCAGTACCCGTGAACCGGAAGAATACGGCCTGAATAACTTGAAATCTCTCATTGATTTCGGGGCGTCGCCCCGAGCCACCCTGGCCCTTACCATTGCCGCAAGAGTATACGCGATGATTCGCCGTCGTGGCTACGTTACCCCGGAGGATATCAAGGCGGTGGCCCCTGACGTACTTCGCCACAGGATCATTCTCTCCTATGAAGCGGAGGCTGAGAACCTGAATTCCGACGACATTATCCGGATGATTTTTGACCAGGTAGAAGTTCCCTGAACCTGGCTTGATCGAAACCCCATACCGCGGAATCAGGAGGCATACGGGAATGCAGGCGGAAGAGCTGCTGAAAGAAGTTAGAAGAATTAAAATCCGCACCAATCGTATTGTGGAAGAGGTCATTGGTGGAGAGTATCACTCTGCGTTTAAGGGCCGAGGGCTGGAATTCTCGGAAGTTCGGGAGTACGTCGCCGAAGATGACATCCGTTCCATTGACTGGAATGTCACGGCCAGAATGGGGAGCCCTTATGTTAAGCGATTTGTAGAAGAAAGGGAATTGACCATCCAGCTTCTTGTAGATGTTTCGGATTCCATGGATTTTGGAACGGGAAATCGCCTGAAACGGGAAACATGCGCCGAAATTTCCGGACTCCTGGGCTTTTCAGCTATCAAGAACAATGACAGGATCGGTCTCATCGGTTTTTCGAAGCAGATTGAACAGTACATTCCCCCGAGAAAAGGCGTGCGAAGTGTGCTCCGTGTCGTTCGGGATTTGCTTGAACTCAAAGGGTCAGGAGTAACGGACATTTCAGTGGCCCTTGAACACCTTATGTCAGTCCAGCGACGAAGGGCTGTTGTATTTTTGATTTCTGACTTCCATGCCACGGGATTTGAAAACACCTTGAAGATGGCCGCAATGAAATATGATCTGATTCCAGTATGGGTGAATGGCGGATTGGAACTGAATCCCCCCCGGGGAATGATTTCCATGCTGCCCCTGGAAGATGGGAAGCCCCGTATGGTAGATTTTGGCTCTCGCAGAATCCGGGAAGCCTATATCGAAGCAGTAATGGCCCATCGGGAACGATTGAGCACAACTTTTTCAAAACTGGGTCTGGACTATATTTCGGTTACAGCCGGCACAGACATGTATCATTCATTTCGTCGTTTTTTTGAAAAGCGGAAAAGGAGAATGGTCCGGTGAAGCGGCTGTTTTTAAGCTGTTTACTGGTAATAGCAGGTGTGACCGCTTTTGCGGCATCCCTGAACCTGACTGTCGGCACTGACAAAACCACCTGCCATGTAGGGGACCCGGTGACAATTTCTGCACGGGCAGTAATTCAGGAAGGCACTTCTGTAACATTTCAGATAATCAAGCCGAAACCGGACGAAAATGAGGACGAAATGGATTCTCCTCCGGTCTGGGGAGAAGGCAAAACAACAGAAGAAAAACTTCCAGACGGATATCACCTCTACCGCTACACTTTGACGGTTCGACCATTCAAACTGGGTTCGATGCCCCTCGGCAAAATCAAGGCGGTTGCCGGCGATGAAACCGTGGAAAAAGAGGTGCCTACGGTTGAAGTCGTGTCGATGTTTCAGGGCGGCAAGCAGAAGGAAACAATCAATCCATTGAAACCCCAGCTTGAGATTAAACCGGACTATTCCCACCTGATTCGAATGGGATTGGAGATTCTGGCAGGATTGCTGATATTGAGCCTGTTGATTTTTGTTATCCTGAAGCTGGTGAAGCGCTTTCGAAACCGGGATCAGGTTGCGGAAATAAATAAGAAAAAGATACCGGCAATACCCCCATGCGTGGAAGTGAGGGAATTACTTGGAAATCTGCTTGCCAGCAGCTACCTGAAAGATGGACGGATCAAGGAATTTTACGTGGAACTGGCAGAAATAGGGAAGCGTTTCCTCGGTCGTGCCTTCCAGCTGGATTATTCGGTTGAGACCAGTGAAGAAATGCTGAACAATCTCGCCGGTCACACAGTGAATGAGGAAGACGCCCTGGTTCGGGAGTTTCTGGAAGCCTGTGACATGGTCAAATTTGCGAAGCTGGTTCCTTCACAGGGAGAGACAAATAGTCACGTGAATCTGGTGTATAAACTGGCCGACGCAATCTGCAACCGGCAATCAAGAACGGAATCCAAAGACGGGGAGGAAACAGATGTTTCGGTTTGAGTCCTGGGCCGTGTTGTTCCTGTTGATTCCTGTGTTTGCTCTGGGCTGGATTCTTGTGAAACGAAACCGTGCACCGCGGGCAGGAGTTCGGTTTTCAGGTTTTCTGATGGCGTTTGCGCCAACCTCTCCCCGGGAATGGCTCTACCGGGTTATCAAATGGTTTCCACTGGCTGCACTTGTTTTGCTCGTTCTGGCACTCGCCCGGCCCCAACTGGGCAAGCTCTATGAAAAACAGGATGTAAAGGGCATCGATATTGTTCTTTGCCTGGATATCTCTTCCTCCATGAAGGCTATGGATCTGAAGCCCGATCGATTTCAGGTGGCCCGTGAGACGCTGCTCAACTTTGTGGATGGCAGACCGTATGATCGAATGGCCTACATTCCCTTTTCCGCTTATGCCATTACCCGATGCCCCTTGACTACCGATCATAAGATGCTGAAACAACTGATCGCGGAAACGAAACTGGGCAGCATTGAAGACGGCACTGCCATTGGAATGGCTATTGCTACCGCTGTTAATCGACTGCGCACATCGAAAGCGAAATCCAAGGTTATTATTCTGGCAACCGACGGTATGAACAACCGGGGCAATATTGATCCCCGTTCAGCCTCCGAACTTGCACAGACCCTGGGCATTCGGATTTACGCGGTGGGGGTGGGAACCACCGGTTACGCGGAAATGCCGCAGCCCGGCCCCTTCGGAACAGTTCGGACTGTCAAGGTTCCGGTTCAGATTGACGAGGACATGTTGAAGGAGATTACCAGCAAAACCGGCGGTGCGTATTTTCGAGCCACAAACGCGGAAAAATTGAAGGCCATTTACAACATCATTGACAAGATGGAAAAAACAAAAATTGAGGTTAAGAAATTTGCCCTGTGGCGGGACATATACAGTTATATCCTCTGGAGCGCACTGGTAATATTATTGAGCTTCTTCTTTGTCCGTGAAATAGTATTGAGGGTAAAGCAATGAACTTTCAATATCCTGAATTGCTGTACGGATTGTTGGTAATTCCGATTCTTCTGGTTGTATTGATCAGTCGCAATCGTGTAGTGGAGGGCTTTTTTGAAAAAAGTGGGCTTTTTCGCGTCCGGTTGAACGTTGCTCGGGACCGTCGCTTTTTCAAATGGTTCTTCCTGCTTCTGGCACTTTCCCTGTTGCTTGTCTCTCTTGCGTCACCCCGTTACGGAGTGGCGCTTGAACACGGAAAGCGGAAGGGCCGGGACATTTTTCTCGTAGTGGATGTATCAAAGTCAATGAATGCCCGGGATCTGAAACCCTCCCGCCTGTCTGTGACCAAGCAAATGGTTTATGACCTGTTGTTGAAGTTGAAAAATGACCGTGTCGGCATCATTGTTTTTGCCGGTAATGCGTTCATTCAGTGCCCATTGACAACCGACTACGAGGCGGTCGCTATGTTCATGGATGGGATTGATACTGGAATGACCTCGGCCGCGGGTACCGATCTGGGGAGGGCCCTGGACCTGGCGGCAACCTCTTTCCAGGAAAATTCCGGTGGATATCGAACCGTAATCGTGTTTTCTGATGGAGAAGATTTTGGTGGAAATGTGGATGGCGCTGTCCGGAAATTGAAGGATAATGGCGTGATTGTTTTTACCGTTGGCGTGGGTTCTAGCGCAGGTGCTCCTGTGCCGGAAATCAACCCGGATGGAACAGTAGGAGGCTATAAGCAGGATGAAAATGGGGAAACTGTTATTTCAAAACTGAATGCGAAGGCACTGGAAGAGATTGCAACTGCCACTGGCGGTGGATTCTTTCATGCGTCAGACACTAGGACGGCCACCGGACTGGCTGCAAAGCTGGAAAAATTGTCCCGCCGAAAGCTGGAAGAAAAAGGAATTGTTCGGTTACGGGACCGCTACCAACTGCCGTTGACCGGGGCCGTTCTGGCTCTCGCGGCCTTTGTACTTCTCTGATGAAAAGAGGGAGAAAGGGTATGGAAAATAGAATTTGGAGTCGACGATTCCAGTTGAAGGAGAAAAAGAGATCGCTTTGTCGTTTTGTTGTTTTGCTTCTGGGCGTTTCCATATTGTCTGCGGAACCCTTGCTGGCCCAGTACCACCTGGCTGATCCGGGGTACGTTCACAACCACAAGGCGAACCAGCTTTTTGATGGTGGAAAATATCAGGCTGCGCTTCAGGAATACATTCAGGCGCTTTCCCTTCGGGATAATTCGCCGGAGGTAAAATACAACATGGGAAATGCATTTGTAAAATCCGGTAGAATAGATGATGCGATTAAAACCTACAAGGATATGCTGAACAAAGCCCCTGAAGACTTGAAGCCCAGGCTCTTTTACAACACGGGGAATGCTCTTTTTGAGGCAAAAAAATATAAAGACGCGGCAGCTTTTTATCGGAAAACACTGCTGGCAGATCCGGGTGATCGGTGGGCAAAAGAAAACTATGAAATGACCCTGCGGAAAATTCAGGAACAGAAACAACAACAGAAGAAGCAGGATGACAAGAAGAAGGATGATCAGAAGGACGATAAGAAAAAGCAGGATCAGAAACAGGACCAGAATAAGCAGGATCAGCAGAAGAAAGAACAGAAACAACCACCGTCGGCACAGCAGCGGAAAAAGGAACAGGCAAAACGGATGTTGAAGGCGCTGCGGGAACAGGAGAAACAGGACAGAAAGAAAAATGCAAAGCAGAAAGCGGTGCGACCTGTTGAACGGAATGTAAAAGACTGGTAAACTAAGACATTGAAGCAGGACCGAAGGGAGTTGGAATGGCGAAGTTTCTTTTGCCAATATTATTGATACTAGCGTTGCCGCTCCATGCCACGGAGGTCACTGCCACTGTGTCTGCAAATCCAGTGGGAACGGAGGACGCGTTTCAGCTTACCATCAAAGTAGATGGAGTGACCGGGAAGGTTCAGTTTCCTGAACTGACATCCATTCCGGATTTCAATGTTATTGCCGGTGCCTCCACCAGCCGTTCCACGCAGATTATTAACTGGAGGGCTTCTGTTTCCAGCAGCATAACCTACACATTATCTCCCAGAGCAGCCGGCACATTTACCATTCCACCTTTTATTGTCAATGTTGGTGGTAAGGAATATAAAACGCAACCAATAAAGCTTACCGTTAAGAAGGGAAGCCTGCTGTCTCACCAGCAATCCCGGCCAAGGTCACCGTTTGATATGTTCAACGATAAAATGTTCAACCCACCGGCGTCTACCCGGCGACCGGTTGGCGCCGATTCCCTTTTCATCCGGTGTGAACTGAGTGAACCGATTGCCTACATGGGTGAAGCTGTGATGGTGAGTTATCGAATTTACAGTCGGGTTTCCGTGGCTCAACTGGGAATACGGGAGTTGCCGGATTTTACCGGCTTCCTGACCGAGGATGTGCCGCAGAACCATGTTTTGAACCAGGAAGCCAGGACCGTTAATGGCGTTACTTACAATACTGCGGTGATTTTCAGAAAGATCGTGTTTCCAACAAAAACCGGGCGATTGTCCCTGCCCCAGCCGGTGTTCAATATCCAGGTGGGAGACCCGTATTCTTTTTTCCCCGGTGAGCCGATACAGCGAAAGAGCCAGCCGGCAACTTTGACCGTGTATCCACTGCCCACCCCGCAACCGAACGGTTTTTCCGGTGCTGTCGGGCAGTTCCAATTGTCAGTTTCTTTTAACCAGGACCACGTGAAAATGGGGGATAGTATTACCGGTACAGTTGCTGTGTCGGGAGAAGGGGATTTTAATACTGTTGAGCTGATGTTTCCCGAAAGCGTGGACGGATTCAGGATGTTTCGACCATCATCTCCTGAACTCAAGCGGGAGCAGGGAAATCCTTTGAGAGGGGTGAAGACCTGGAAAATTGTCCTCGTTCCCCAAAAAACCGGAACCCTTGTGATTCCAGGAACCAGGATGACGTTTTTTAACCCGGTATCAAAAGAGTACGTAACAAGAGAAACCAAGCCCATTGATATTTCCGTTGAAAAAGGAACCGGTACTGCGGTTTCTGTTGTTCCCGGAGCCGGCGGCAGTGAGGTCGTTGCTGTAGGAAACGATATTGATTATATTCGTACCGGAGAGACTCCTGACCGATTTGTGGATATTTCAGAAAGCCAGTGGTACCGCATTTCAATTGTAGTGGTACCGTTTCTGTTTATCTTCTTCGGATTTGTGCTACGGTGGCGGGACCCATCCCGGAGAGATCCAGTGACCTACCGGCGGACCCATGCAGCCAGTCTGTTTCGAAGTCGGATTCGCGGCGCAGCAAAATATCTGAAGAAAGGCCGGGGACGGGAATACTACCAGCAGGTTTCCAAAGCATGTATTTCTTACTTTTCGGACAAATGGAACCGTCCAATTCTGGATTTGAAGATTGATGAAATTGCCAGGGACCTGGAGGCGCAGGGTGTGGAGCCTGAACTGATTCGCTCCATTGTGGATGCAGTGGAATATTGCGATTTTGAGAGCTACACCCCAAGCAGCAACGCACTGAACCGGGACATCATGAAAGACGCGGAAATTGCTGTTTCAAAACTGGAGAAAGTGTTATGAGAAAATGGCTGGTAATTCTCCTGTGCCTGACAACCTTTGGTTCCGCTTCTGATATCGGGACGCTTTACCGAAAAGCAGGGGAAGCCTATGCCTCAAAGGACTATGACAAAGCTATTGAACTTTACCGTCAGGCTGCTTCTGAACTGAGTGCTAACGGGGAAAAGAGTTTTGACTTGATGTACAACCTGGGATGCGCCAGCTTCCGAAAAGAAGACCTGGCTTCCGCTAGACTCTATTTTGAGCAGGCGCGGCGAATCCGTCCCCTGGACCCTTCTGTCAACCGGAATCTCAAGGTACTGGAAAGCCGACTTTCAGATAAAATTAAGATCCCACCGGTGGGCACAGTGGAAAAAGCCTATCATCATCTGTACCAATCCATTCCGTACCCCGTACTGACCGGCGCCCTGTTAGTCTTCTGGTTTCTTGTCTTCATATTTCTGGGATTGTTGATCTCGGGTCGATATTCCCGCAAGCCATTCTACTACGGGTTGGGAGTTTCACTGGTTTTGCTGCTGATGACATTCGGGCTTGCAAATTCCCGTGCCGGAGAACTGGCCAGACGGGAAGCTGTCGTGTTTCAACCTGAAGTGGAGGTGTTCAGTGAACCTTCAACTTCCTCCTCTCTGCTGTTTCGCATCCATTCCGGAGCACTGGTCGGAATGGAGGGTGAGCAATCCGGATTTGTTCATATCATTCTCCCGGACGGTATGAATGGGTGGGCACGGAAACAGTCTTTCAAAGCCATCCACTGATCTTATGGGTCACAGGCTCAACGTCCAACCCACCACCGCACCTTAATTCAACAAGTAGAAGTGAAAGAAAATAGAGGAACCTAAAGAGTCGGTGCCTCCTGCATTTCCTGCCAGTCAAAAACCACTATTCATGAGGAATTGCGACACCTACCACTGCCATGTCCAGCGAAGTTTCAGGGCAATCTGGTTGGAAAGGGGGATGCTGTTGGAGAGTGGCCGATCCAATGGCCGCTCCCAGCCATAATTCCAGACAAGGTATATGTCCCGACCCGGAGCAATGGTCCAGCGAAGCCGGTTATTGAGGCCGATGTCCCGGGAATCATTATCATATTGAGTGTAGCTGGAGAGCACCAGATACGGTGTAATCGCATAGATGAACTTGAACTGCCAGAGCCGTTCCACAAAGTTTCCCTGGAGCAGGTGGCCGAAATCGTGTTCTGTTTCAAGTGCCATGTGAAGGTGTCCCCCATTACCGGACCAGCGAACGTAGGCCGAAGCCTGAGTAAGATGACCTGTGTAGAATTCACCAAACCATGTAGATGTGCCAATTACAAAACGGTTTGAATCAGACGATTCCAGTTCCACCCGGTAGCGAAGGAAGTGGTAGCCGCCGGCAGGGATAGAGACCCCTTTTGAAATTTCAAAAGGCTCATAGAGAAATTCATAACTGGGCTCAATGTTAAATTCAAAGTGGGCTCCGGATTGGGTTTCCACATTGAAAGGCGCTGTAAACAGTTGCCAGGTTTCGGTGACACCGTCAAGGTTTTCCACATACCAGATGGATGATTCGAAGAACATCTGGCGAATCCAATTACCCAATTTCCCCTTAGGCCGTGGCTGGTATGCCAGCCCTGCCGCCAGTTGCCGCGTTCCGGGCCGTGGCAGGAAACCCAGGCCGGGATCCATGGCCTCGCCGAATTCTCTGAACGTGATGTACATATCCCACAAGTCGTTGGGGTAATCTACTTTGAATCCCCATCCACTTTTCCGTCCGGTCTCAAGGTCACTTGAAGTACCGGCAAACCAGCCACCTGCTCTGAAATTCTTGTCACCGTGGAAGGTGGAGGTAGTCCAGACCGCGTCCACTCCTGCCATGGCGTTCTCAGACAGGCCGTCCGGATTCCCGCTGGTCAGAATTGTACCGACCCGAAAGTTGGGGGTGAGGTCATAAACCACCCGCCCCGCAAACATGTTGGTGCCGGGCGTGTTGTCGGAATCTCTAGTCTGTACGTCAAGCACTGCCATGGACCATGGACCTTGCTGCCCCATCACCTTGACACCGAAGTCAATTGGAACCGGTTTTTCGTTGTGCAATCCGATGCGGCGGGAGTAAAAGGGCACAAAATCCTGATCGAGTCCAATGCCGAAATCAAATAGATTGGACCCCTCCAGAAAGAAGGAGCGCTTTTCCGGAAAAAAGAGACTGAATCGGGTCAGATTGACCTGCCGCGTGTCCACCTCTGTTTCCGCGAAATCAGTGTTCAGGGTCAGCATGCCGGTGATTCCCGGTGTAATGCTGTACCGAATGTCCAGACCTCCCGTGGCTTTCAATACCTGGTGATTATCTCGAAAATCCCGGTTGGTCTGAATTGTCCCATAAGGGCTGACGGAAAGGCCATGCCCCTGGTTCATGCCCCTCATATTAGACAAAATGCCGGTGTGGTGCATGTCAAACCGATGGCAATCCAGGGTGATGCCTGCCCAGCGAAGACTCAATTGTTTTCGAGCCACCCACCGTTGAACGTCAATTTTCCAGATATCCTGTCCGGGAGTAAATCGAAGGGTATGGGATGGGATTCTTATCTCGACAGTCCAGCCGGTTCTTGTCCGACAAGTACGGGCATCCCAGATTCCGTCCCAGTCCAGCGACATGCTTTCTGCTCCGGAAATCAAGCCGTCCGTGCGGGCTCCCGCAGGGTTTACCTGAAACATGAATCCGGTTCGGTTGTCTCCGAAGGTGTCCAGCAGAACGGCCACTTTGTCATCTCCGTCCATTTCACTGTCCCGCTGCATGGTATGGGCAGATATTCTGGAAGGTTTTGGGTCGTCGCACACGATGCCGACGTAGAGGGCATGGTTGGTAACCAGAATATAGGTGCGGGTGTGAAATGGAGTGGGTTCACTGGGATACGGCGACTGCTGGGTCAGGTCGGCGATAACACCGGCATGCTGCCAGGCCGGTTCGTTCAGTTGTCCATCGAGGTGAATTCGTTCATCTGTGCGTCCAGCTTTGACCCTATTTTCCGCTGCCACAGGCACAATCCATACGATAATCAGCATCAACAGGAAATAGTAACGCTTTCTCAGAACCAAAGAATTCCTCCGGCAATTCGGCGATTAACAAATTTTGCCATATGTTTCGACCCTAATTACTTATGCAGAAATGGCTTCAGAAACCACCACCTCCACCACCTCCGCCTCCACCACCGGAGAAGCCGCCACCGCCGCCGCCCGAACTGGAACCTGGGGGTACAGACGAAGCGGAAACCGCCGAATTGAATGATGAAGAGAGAGATGAAGCGAATCCGGCCGCCCCCAGCATACTCCAGTTGGTAGTGCCGCTGTACCAGCCGGGTCGATAACCACCCTGTTCAGGTGTCAATTGGGTATTGAGAATACTGGCGAATCGTTCGGCCCACTGGTTTTCTACACCCAGCGCAAGCGCGTAGGGCAGATATTTTTCAAAAAGCTCCGGTGTCTTGTTTATGGGAGTCCGGAAGTTCAGCTCGTCCTTTTCAGAAACAGATAGAAATAGCTTGAATCCCTCAATTTTGTCCATCTCCCTTCGCCCGAACAGTGTGGGGGCTTTTAGTAGCCAGTAAAACAACGCGTCTATAAATAGAATGACAATCAGCATCAATACCGGAAGAAGGCCGGCAGTTTTGCCGAGTAGATAACCTACGACAACTTCACCGGCAAGAAAGGGCAGGGAAAAAGCCGTCATGCCGATGGCTGCGACAATGCTCTTCAGCTGGCCCCGAAAGACATTTTTCCAGGCGCTGAAGGCAGCCCCGAGGAGGGCGAAGACACCCCCGGTCCATCCGGCCAGCCACAGTGACATGAATATGGCAGGCGCCGGGAGTCGTGACAATCCAACAACGGCAGCGATAACCAGTATGGAAAACAGAACTCCCGGGACAAACCACCCGGTATTTTTCTTGAAGTATTTCTTCATGAAATGATTTTTCAGAGATTTTTGAAAGGACTGAAGTGCACTTTGTACTGTCGTCGCGTTGCTGTTATCCAGCAGAATGCTGTCTCTGGCTCCAAGAAGCTTGTTGTAAAGCTTTGTTTCCTCCGGTGACAAACTTTTCTGAACGCCATCAATTCGAACAAGGGTATAATCTCCATCATCTTCCTCAATCCTGAGTAAGCCTTTTACCGCGAGGTTCAGTATGGCTGCTGACATGGCTTGTTTGTCAAACCCCATTCTTTCAATGTAGCGCATGGCTGCCGGTGAAAGGCCATCCGGCGGTTCATACATGGGAGCAATCGGACCTGCGGCGGGATCCCTGCCCACTCTTATCCAGGCGAACATGTAGTAAATCAACAGCAGAATCAAGCCCGCCAGTCCCGCTAAAAGATTCAGGTTATCACTGAGCAGCATTTCGGCTTTTTCTGATCCGGTGGGTTCGTGGACAAAGCCCTTGGGCCAGAGTATAACGATGGTCATCCCCTCTCCGGGAGCCAGCCCACTGGTTGTTTCAAACACGGAATTTCCCATAGAATCCACAAATACACGGCAATTCTGTTCCTTTGAGCCATAGCTGCCTGTGTAGGCGCTTCTCTCCAAAACCTTCTCTCCGGCAACGCCAGGAAGAATAACAGTGGTTTTCCCATGGTCAATGGGGAAAGCCCAGCCATGGCCGATGGCATTCCAGTATAATTCGTCATAGTCCTTGAAATAGCCCAGCTGCCGGGTGGTCTGGTAGACCAGTTCATAGCTGTAAACCCCGGGTGAGATGCTGCTGCTTTTGCTGCCGAGATAGACCCGCCAGCCGTTTCCGCGGCGTTCGACGGACCAGGGGATAGCATCCCCGTTTCGCAGCACTGAAATCACATCAAAACGAACTTTGATCCGGTTTCCTGCTTTGTCCAGATAATCAGTTGGAAAATCCCGGTAAATTCCCCGTTTGATCCGGCGGCCTTCCGCGCGCACCTGGATGATTTCTGTCACCCGCATGGAACTGTCTGGATTCACCACAATCCGACTGTCATAGTTCAGGATTCGTTCGTCCGCAAACCCGCTGGCAGCCATTGCCAATGTTAAAATCAGGACTAGAAAACGTTTCATTGTATGTCCTCCTGAAAGGAAATGTCCGGTGATTGTCCTTCTCCAGCTTCCAGTTCGAAAAACTCGGCGGGCAGGTAATGGAAGATTTTCCCCACAATTAGTGAAGGAAAGGATTCCAGATGCACATTGTAAATCTTCACTGCGCCATTGTAGAATCGCCGGGCCATCTGAATATGATCTTCCACTTCCGAAATCTGCTGCTGAAGCATCAGAAAATTCTGGTTGGCTTTCAAATCCGGGTAGCTTTCGGCCAGGGCAAACAACTGGCGCAAGCCCTTTCCCAATGCCGATTCTGCGTCCTGACGGGCCTTCCCATCCGGGATTGAAATACAAGCGTTTCTTGCTTCCACGACCTGCTCCAGTGTCTGCTTTTCGTGACTTGCATAGCCTTTTACAGTAGCCACCAGTTTGGGAATCAGGTCGTGCCGGCGTTTCAACTGTACGTCAATATCGCTCCAGGCCTGTTTGATCATGTTTTTCAATTGGACAAACCGGTTGAATGTCATGGCGAACCAGAAAACAAGTACTATTGCCAGAATGATCAATCCAATACCCATAATACCTCCAGACCATGAATGTTTTGCATATTGTATCAGATTTCTTATTGGCGAATATTGCTATTGTTTCACCGGGATGAAGATACGTCAGTATTTTCCGAAGAAACCTGAAATTTCAAAAAAGACGTTCACAGTCTTGCCATCAGGTTTCACGCAGATGATCTGATCGTAGATTCCGGTCTTTCCCTGGAGAAGCGCTTGTCCCCGCGTTTTCCAGTCCGGATGATGAATTGCAATCCAGTTGTATTCTGCCCGCACTCCGTCATCTTCCCCTTTTGCGTGGAGAATGACTACTGCAGTGGCCATCGAAAGCCCATCACCCCCGCCATACTGGATAGCGGGGTTCTTCTGCCCGGCAACGGGGGCAATGTCCCGCGAGCCTCTCGTTGTTGCTAAGGTTTCCGGTTGCCTGGCACAGGCGCTCAGCACCAGAATTCCTGCAATGGCCAGCGTCAGATGAAATATTTTGATTATCCCTCCCTTTCTTACAGATGCCGATGAAGTATTCAGATCATCTGTTCAATTTCAAAAGTTCTTTCAGTCCGATCGAAGAAAAACGGGTCAATGCCTTTCTGCCCTTCTCTCTGTCTCTTTTCAACACCGTCAGCGCCTTTTTTTCAAAGCCGGGAACAGCCTGCATCAACGTGTGCTCCACTTGATCCCGGCTCTGACTCACCTCTCCGATTTTGTTTCCGTAATCCGCGTCAATCCGCATCGCCTGCTCGAAGAAGGACCAGTACGCCAGGTCGGGCGTTGCGGTGTATCGGGCGGGATCCGGTGCGAACTGGGTGGCAATCGCATCATCGAAGGACTTCCGCGCAAAGCCGTGGGGAAAGGCCCGGATTCCGCAATATACCGGTACAAAAGGCTGAATGCAGGGTCGCCGGGGCGCAAGCCAGAGGATAGCTCCCATATCCACAGGGAGGCCGGAGCGAAGCTGGGCCACAAAGCCATACTGGGTTGTGTTGGAACAGATGCGTTTTACATAGTTTGCGTGTGGATTTCCGTGGTTGAAACTGGCTGGTGTCTCAAACTGAGAACCCTCAAAATGGTCTCGGAGCAGGTTTGCCAGGTCTGGAACACCCAGCTTTCTTGCGGGAGAAATAGAAAAAGGCAGGGGCTTCTTCAAATCCCATTCTTTTCCGGACAAAACTGTCACACCCCGCCACCAGCGGGCCAGGTTTCGTATACTGTAAGCTGCCTTCGGGGCGCTGTACGCTTTGCGAAAATTGAAAACTCCATCATGATTCGGATCATACCAGCCTTTCTTTGTTGCGTAGGAAATGATGTCCGGATTTCCGAGGCAGTTGGCGGTGTCAGACAAATTTATTTCCCCGATAGTGTAGCAATTGGCAACCACCGCTACTTTGTCATCCGGTACCCGGCATGCCACCCAGATCCTGCCTCGGACAACGGAGAAGAGCCATGCTTCCTTTGTGTCAGCAAATGAATATGTTCGGCCTGATGAGAGGTAGCCAAAGTGTTCCACCAGCTTTCCCCCGATTGTCACTGCTTCCCTGGCACTGTGGGCTCTTTCTGCTATCAGGCGACGAAACCAGTAGCCGATGCCCCCATCTGTTAAATCTGCCTCTTTCACTCGGGATGAACACTGATTTGACGAGATGGTTACCCCGAACTCGTTCATGTAACTGTCCGCAAATTCCTCTCCCGGCATCTGGAGCCAGATGAAGGCGGCGGTTTCCGGCACCTGGGGGAGTGTGCCCCCGTTTTTCAACGTCACCACTTCCCCCGGAGTGTGGGTCAGGCGGGGTACTTTCATAAAATTGACGATCTGGGGAAGCGGGTCGTCTTCATTGTGGGCAAAATAGACTGCCCCGTCCCGTGTGGCTGCACTTCCCGCCAGAATGGAAAAACAATTTTCACTACTCTTTGCAACGAGTGGGGTACATAAAAATATAATGACAAAAGCGGCGAAAGCCCGGGATGTTTTGAACATGACGACTCCCTTTATGAGTGATTACATCAAAATTATTCTACTGAAAAAGGGAGGCTGAGGCAAGGGCGGCGCTTTTCGATAGATGTGAACTGTAAGTGCTAAATGTTAAATGAACAAACATCCGGGGGCAAGCTGCCCTAACCCATCACTCATCACCCACCACAGCGGTAGAGGTTCTTCCTCCCACCACGGCCCAGGTGACTTTACCCATGTAGTCCCGAAGGGAATCCAGCAACGAGTAGAACACAGGTACCACAAACAGGGTCAGGAAAGTGGATGTCGTCAGGCCGCCGATGACAGTGACTGCCAGCGGTGCGTAGGGAATACCCACGAGGTTCGATTTCCCTACGGCCAGCGGAATCAGTCCCATGATGGTGGTGAGCGCGGTCATCAGAATGGGCCGGAGGCGGTTCTTGCTCCCCTCAATAATGGCTTCCCGCTTGGCGACGCCTTCCCGCCGAAGCTGGTTCACGTGGTCAATGAGCACAATTCCATTGTTCACCACAATACCGATAAGAATCAGTGTGCCTGTACTGGCCATGGGATTGAAGATAGTTTTCGTGATATAGAGGAGCCAGAAAGATCCCACAAATGCCAGTGGCACAGAAATGATAATGGAAAATGGCAGGATGAACGACTCAAACAGCACGCCCATCAGGAGAAGCACGAAGGTCGCGGCCAGAATCAAAGCAAAGATTGTAGAATTATCACTTTCCGCCAGGTCCTGGAAACGGCGACCCGTGGTCCAGGAGTAACCCGGTGGCAGCTTCATACCTTCCATGATCCCAGTGATGGCTTTGGACATTTCTCCCATGTCTACGTCCGCGTATGTGATCTTAACTCCCAGCATTGTGTTTTTGTTCCGGCGGCTCAGTTCCTGGAAGCCCTGCTGAACCTTGAAATTGGCGAGGCTTTCAATGGGAAGCATTTTGCCACCTGATGGAATCTGAAGAGAGCGCAGCTGCTCCAGAGATGACCGGTTCTTCTTATGGAACAAGAGCTGGACGTTGATTTCCCTGTCGGGAGCCAGGAATTTTGGCAGTGGCGTTTCACGAAGCACGCTGGAAATAGTGGATTCAATTTCTATAGGGCGGACACCACGCTGTATGGAGGCCTCCCGTTTCACCGATGCGACGATTTCATCCGACTGTTCGTCCATATCCAATTCGGCGCTGATTACACCTTTGATGTCCCGGAGTCGGGACATTGCAGCGTCCGCAGACGTTTCAAGGACTCCCAGGTCCTTTCCGTAGAAATAGACATTGACGGTGCCGCCCTCAGCGGAATTGTGATCTCCTCTGAATCGTATTCGGACGCCCGGCTCATCCGGCACAAGTTTTTTCACCTTCTTCATAATTTCCGTCATGTCTTCTTTGGCATCCCGTTCGTCAATCAGCCATGCATTCACCCACATCCAATGCATGTTGGCAAAGGAGGTAACTGTTTTCAACTCAAGTTCTTTCTGATGTTCGTAGAAAATATCTTCCAGTTTCCTGAGAAACTTACTGCGCTTTTCCAGTGTCCAATAGCTGGGAACGTGAACGCGAACCCCTATTCTCCGGGGCCCCCCTTGCATGTCCCCGACTTTTCGCATGTGTTTAAGTGGGTACATGGTACTGACTACAACGACCAGGATAATGAGAAAAAGGGAGCGTTTGTGGGAAAGCGACCAGCCCAGTGCCCTTCCGTATCCGGAAGCGAGTTTGGTACCGCTGTAGGAAGCGGTTGGGGTCCCGGTGTGTCCGTTGCGGCGCATCAGGTAGGCGGAGGAAAAGGGAATCAGAACCAGGGCGACAAACAGCGAAGACAGCAGGGCCAGAATGATTGAAATTCCCACGAAGCGCATGAACAGCTTCATCATTTCATCATTTCCCATCAGCATCATAGGTAGAAAAACTACGATAGTGGTCAGGGTGGCAAGTGTAATGGCAAGCCCGACTTCCCGGGCACCTTGAACCGCGGCTGTCCGATTATCCAGTCCAAGGGCCTTGAGCCGCTCAATATTTTCAGACACAACTATAGCGTTGTCAACCAGCATACCCACCGCCAGCATCAGCCCCATGAGTGTCAGCAGGTTCAGGGAATATCCCATGAAATAGAGCCATAGAACTGCCATGAGCATGGAGAATGGAATGGAGAGTGACACGATCAGGGTCAGTCGGAAACGCCTCAGGAATACGAAAACGACAAGCATGGCGAAAAGGCCCCCAATGGCACCGGAAATCTGCAGGTCTGCCAGGGAATTATGAATCACCGCGCCTTGATCCCAGATGTTGAAGGATTGATATCCCTTCAATTCCGGTTGGGTGGCAAACAGTTCTTTCATGCGGGTTCGTACTTCCCGGCAGAGGTCCACAGTATTGCCACCCGATTCCTTGTAGACGCTCATAAAAATTCCCGGCTTACGGGCCACGTGATAAACAGAGGTCCGTTCGGGTGCGGCGTATTTCACGGTGGCGATGTCCCGAACCCGCAGATCTTTGATCCCGATGGGAAGGTTACTGATATCCTTGAGAGATTGGAAGCGCGCTGAAGTTACCACAAGGCTCTTCTTGCCACCTTCGACGAGGTAGCCGGAGGAAAGAACGAAATTATCCTTTCTCAACGCCTGCAACAGAGCGTAGAAGTTGACCTTGTGCTGTTGGATCCTGTCGATGTCTGCTTCAATCAGGATAGACTTTTCTTCCAGCCCGTCGAACTCAATCTTTGCCACGCCGTCAATGCGCTGCAGCCGGGGTTCCAGAATGTCCACCATGACGTGATTCGGATCCTCGGCGTCCTTGGGTGGATTGATGGCAAAGTTGATGACCGCCTCGCTGTTTGGATCCCATTTTCGGATGTAGATGCGGTCTATTTCATCCGGCAGCAGGGGTCGTACTCGCTCGATCCGGTCAGAAACCTCCTGATACGCGGTCGCCATGTCCGTGCCCTGATTGAATTCAATCCAGATGGCCGCACCTGTGCTGGTGGATCTGGAATTCAATGTCTTGATGTTGGAAACTGTGCTGAGTTCATCCTCCACAGGTACTGCGATCTGGTTCATTACCTCCACGGGTGTAGATGAAGGATAAGGTATGTATACGTGCATGAATGGCGCGGTAAAGCCGTCAGGCAACATTTTCAGTGGCAGCCGAAAGTAGGCAATCAACCCGAAAATTATGATGACAGCGAACATCATTAATACTGTGATGGGGCGTTTTACACTGAATTCCGGAATACTTGTCATGTAACCATCCTGTTCATTTTGAGGTGCGCGGTTCATCCACGGACTACCACTGAAACCTTATACGCCGAAATTCTCGATATGTTATACTCAATCCGAAAAAAAATCCATGAATTATTCGGGAGGAAACCCATGCAGAAACGCCTTCTTTTGCTACTCGCAGTTGTCGGAATGATGATCTCATGCGGAAACGTTCGCCGTCAGATGCTCAATGCGGAACTGACCCGGGCTGAGGATATGCGGGACGCTGAGCAACTGGTAAGAATTGTCAGAACATTGGTCCCAACGGATCAGGACTATGCGGTACATGCGGCGCTGGCTGCTGGCCGAATCCCTTCTTATGCGGCGTGGCAGGAACTGGCACTGCGTTTCGGAGAAGATCCGAAAATCTCGCAGGCACTGGCAATCGCCACTCGGTTCCCTGAAAATGGATTCCCCAAAACTCAGGTGCTGAATATGCTGAAGGGCTTTCCCACAGGGAAGGAAGTTATAATCTCCATGTTGGCGCTGGACACACAGGCGGCGTTCAGTGAGGCGCTGTCCCATCCTGATTTTGACAAAGTGGTAGCAGCCAATCTCTGGCGGGCTAAAACCGTTGTCACTCCGGACGATGTTGCCGCGGCATACCGGGTTCATCCCGCTGAAACAGTCTATTCCGCCTATCGGTTGAAACTGAAAGATATTGTGCTCGCGCAGGACCTGGAAAGAATGACTATGTTCCAGAAAGTCTATGGGGTGGCTGTCTGTGATAAGCCGGCCAATTTTTTGACCGATCCGGACTGGCGGGTAAAAGTGGCGGCCCTTCGGGCGGACAACAGCCGAAAGGGAGCCGTGACCCTTCTGGACGATGACAATCCACTGGTACGTGTAATAGCGCTGGATAGTTATCTGAAAAATGGGGGCACAGTCTGGCGGAAAGCAAAACAGCCCATGTCACCCATGGAAGTGGAGACACTGTTGAGAACATCGGATAACGCAGAATTGGCTGTCACTTTTTTCGAAAAGGGCGGAGAACAAGCAGAGGTGTCTGCCCCTTATATGCCGAAGTTGAAAGAAACAACCGTGATGGAGTCCGGGGTTTCGGATGCTTCAAAAATCGCGTTTCTCGATCATCGTCTTGGGGAAGACAAGGCGCTGGAATGGGCGGAAACCCGCTTCCATGAGACAGCTTCTCCTGCCGCTCTCCAGTATCTTCTGAACAAGCTTCCGGATGTGGGGAAGGCCCCCTTTGTGGCGGAGGCAAAAAAGAGGGGAGGTGTGTTGCTTTCGGTTCTGGATGACTTCGGGATCAAAGAGAAACCGGAGGAAGCCCGGCCCCTTGCAATTTATCTAAACCTTCTGAAAAAGGCGGAAGCACTCAGCGGATTTAAAATTGAAACAGAAAAGGGCACCATTCACTGCCGGTTTTTCCCCCACGATGCCCCCTTGACTTGCCTGAATTTTGCAAACCTGGCTGAAAAGGGCTACTTTAACTCCAGCCGTTTTCACCGGGTCGTGCCCGCCTTCGTTGCCCAGGACGGTGATCCTACCGGTACCGGTTCAGGTGGTCCGGGCTACAGCATTCGCTGCGAATACAATGAACTGAATTACGATCGAGCCGGCCGGGTCGGCATGGCGCTGGCGGGAAAAGATACAGGCGGCAGCCAGTTCTTTTTGACCCATCTCGCCACACCCCACTTGAACCAGCAATACACCATTTTCGGGCAGTTGACATCCGGGATGGATGTGCTGGAAAAGCTGGAACGACTGGATAAAATCAAAAAGATCACCATCGATGAAACAGCCGCAAAGCACTGAGAAGGTACTGGTCAGTGCCTGTTTACTGGGATATCGGTGCAGATATAACGGGCAACTTCTCGAAGGAAAGAGAATACCGGAAGATCCGACGCTTCTGATTCCGGTGTGCCCTGAGGAGCTGGGCGGATTGCCCACTCCCCGGAGTCCGAGTTTTTTTAAGGATGAGCACACCGGCGCGGATCTTGTTTCCGGGGTGGGCGGCCGGGTAATTACAGAATCTGGTGAAGATCGGACCGATGCATTCCTGGCCGGTGCCAGACGCACGTTGGCGATAGCCCGGGAGGCGGGAGCCCGAAAGGCCTATCTGAAAGAACGCTCTCCCTCATGCGGATGCCACACTGTTTATGTTCAGGGCAAACAATTCCGGGGGAAGGGTGTGACTGCGGCACTCCTTGAAAAAAACGGGATTGAAATTGTGTCAGTAGAGTGAGAAAGAACTCAATCTATCAGAGTTGATTCAAGAGTTCGGCCCGTTTTTTCTGATATTCTTCCTTTGTAATCAAACCTTTATCGAATAATCGTTTCAGTTGTTCCAGCTTGGCTTCTATGTCGTTGCCCGAATTATCAGCGGGGGTCGTCTGCTGTTCTGCCTGCTGGATCGGCTGGGCAGTTTCGTCTGCCATAGCTTCAACTTTATTCAGATCTTCTGTTAGTTGCTTGGCTTTGATCGCATTGCTGATGGCAGTCTTGTACATGTGATAGTCTTTGATCCGATAAGCTTTCTGAAAGTACTGAACAGCATTGTCGTAGTCACGGTCAAGAAAATAACACATGCCGAGGTTGTAATAGGTGCGGGAGCGTTGTTTGGCTCTAATAGACATATTTTTTTCAGCACACTGCACGGCATTTCTGGAAAGGCGGAAAGCTCCGTCCATATCTCCGCTGTTAAGTGCCAGGAACGCTTGCTTCATACCGCAGGTTTTGTCATTGAAAAATACGGGAGATAGCGTTTCATTCCAGGGCAGAAAGAAATGGCTGACCTGGACTACGGCTTCTTTCATCAAGTCGTCTCTCAGATTTTCAACCGAGGGATATTCTGGATATCCCTTTTCATAATTTACATTCTGTTGATCCCGACTTTTCTCAAACACGCTGGATTGGAAGATTTTCCCCGTGGACAGGTCAGTGGTCTGAAAAGAGACCTTCATTGATACGGTGATTTTTGAAATATATTTGTTTTTCTCTTTGCCATTGGATTTGTACGTTTCAGTCAGGTGTTGTCTTTCGTGACGATCCCGGTATACTTTGACAAAAACAAAGGCAGCAGGCCCCAGCAATTTCCCAAGTCTCGCAGCGGTTCCAGGATCCATACGCCCATAGATCCCCATGTTCTGTTCCGTTAGGATAGCATCAATATGCTGTCGGTCCATGACTTCAATGCGACCGTCATTTACAAAATAAGACACCAGGTAGTCTGTCAATTCCCTGGAACTCAGTGAGCGGTCAGGGTAGAATGCCAGTCGGTCAAATTTTGCCATTAACTGGGGTGGGTGTGTCAGTGTGACTCTTACATTGGGATTGGTCAATCCCGCGTACCATTGTGAAAATGCGGTTATACTAAACAGCAGAAAGAGAAGGCCTCCGACTTTCTTCATAATATTATCTCCTTTATATTTATCAGTAGTATAGCGCAACTGTCTTCGGTTTTGAATAACAATTCTTTCGGTTCCGGGTTCTTCTTTCCCTGGCGCAGTTACTCAAAAGGAGATCATTTTTCATAGGGAAGGGTTGCATGCAAGGGCTGCACTTCAACGTGACTGTTCTGCAATATATGGTGGCTGAAAACCTGTCCGTACCCGTCTCCCGGAATTTTCTTTCCGAACCATCCACATCCTTTCTGCCGCACAACACCTACTCTTTTCTCAGAAAAGCAGAGAGAGGCATGAGACACCGCCATCCATCTTCTGGAATTCCGATAGTTCGACTTCGAGGACTGAGAAACCATTTTCAGTCAGCATGCCTGAAACGGCGGGGAATCCCGCCGGGAGAATGACATGGTCATTAACGCGACGACAGTTGCATGCGTAGGTGTCTTCCGGTGAAATCACAAAACGGTTAACCCCGGCAAACTCCGGCCTGTCCTTGAACCTGTCCAGCACCACGATGTCATTTTCTCCCACAACTCCCATGAAGGTTTTCAAATGAAGGCCCTGTCTCACCGGAATCAGAAACACCCGATATCCTTCTTTTTCCACAATGCATTTCAGTTGTTTTGCGCCTTCTGAGTTGGTTCTGTCAGACAGTCCGATAAAAAGGGTGGAACCAACTTCCATTATGTCTCCTCCATCCAGTGTCCCCGGCGCTGAGATATGTTCAATCTTTTTGAAAAACTCTTCCAGGACAGGGGCA
>CAZRHT010000045.1:19672-22847 GCA_964599895.1 uncultured Holophagae bacterium | reverse complement strand
AAAAAATTCCAGTCGTTTTAACCCCAACGAAAAAGATACCTTCGTAGGTGCTGTCTTTCTGTAGCAGGGCATTATACATCGTATCGAAATCGGGTAATGTATGGATCATTATTTTCCCCTCCACAGCTATTCAAGGTTCTACCGCTTGAAAGCCATCTGTCATTGCCTCAATTTACATACACTCTGAATGCCCCGCAACCGGAAAGTTATCAACTATTCTTGACGGTAAGACACCCGGACCCGAAACCCGCTTGAGCAAAAAGGCTTTTGTAAGCAGCGGATCAGTTGTCACGCGCTGGTTTCTTCTTGCTTCCCTGATTAACGATTTCAACGGGAAAAGCAGAAGTAGCAGATCCGGCATAGAGTGAAACATGGGGAAAGGGAATTTCGATGTTTTCTTCATCAAATCGAATCTTTATGTCTTCTATAATTCTATTTTTTACAGTCAACCAATCCGTCTTAACGGCCCATGCCAACAGAAACAGGTCAATCGATGAGTTGCCGAACCCGGTTACCATTACCATCGGTTCCGGTTCGTTCAGGCAAAGTGGCTCCTTGTGTGCAATGTCAATCAGGATTTCGCGAACCCGGCCAATCTTTTCCCTGTAAGCAACTCCTATCTGGATATCGACCCGGCGGATCGGGAAGCGTGTAATATTTGTAACTTCACTCTTGATGAGTGTTTCGTTTGGAATTCGCATGAATTTGTTATCAAATGTGCGCAGTTTTACAGAAAGCATATCAATTGAAAGAACAACTCCGGTTGCTTCACCAACTGATATGACGTCATCTATCTCAAATGGCTTTTCAAGTATCAAGAAAAAACCGCTGATGATGTTGGATATGCTGGTTTGCGACGCAAATCCAATCGCAATACCCACAACGCCCGCGGCCCCAAGCAGGGCAGTAAGATTGAATCCAATTTCTCTTAATAGCGAAATCAATATAAGTGAAAAACCTATGTAAAGGATTATTTTGCTTACAATTAACCCCTGCTGTGCCGAGAATTTTTTCCGGACGGAACGGGCCGCCATCCTGCTCAGCCAGATGGTTAAAGCAGACCCTATGATCAACAAAGCAAATACTTTCAGAACAATGTAGAAATGCCCCCGGATCAATTCCAACAATTCATTCATCTTTTCTCCCTATTTTTTCACAGATATTCCATAGGCACGAATATCTGTCACCGATTCAAATGACTGTACCAGAATATTTTTCCTCTGCTTTTGCCTTGGATCGCAAATTTTTGTTGAACCCTTGAGGTTATTATTTGGTTTACCACTGAATGTGAGCTGGCTGATTTCATTCTCACCGGAAAAGGTAATTGTTATGAGATCGGACCACAATTGTGATTCATGCATGAATAGGCTCGAATTCAAAACACGGACAGCTAACTTTGCAATCAACAAGTTCTCTTTTGACTTGTTTACAAGTCGCAGCGAACATATTGACATGTATGGTCTTTCTTTGTCCGGTTCAATTTGGGGCTTGGCGCTGGACGACAACCAATAGCAAAGCTCTCCTCTTTTTAAATCTCCGTACCAGGTCTTGGAAAGAACAACCGAAGGCAACTCGCACAAGTGTAATTTACTGTTTGCCAAAGCGTGAACTGAGATGAAAACGGGAACCCGAATGTAGACATTTCTCTCCGTATTTTCAGTAAGATAAAAGGGGACTTCCGGTTTAACCACAATTGATCTGTCAGGAAAAACAGGTGATAGTTCGATTGAAGTTACCTTTTTTGTCAGTATGTAGCGTGTCCACGATGCGCTTTCAGGAATCACTGATGGGTTCAACTCCCCGTTCTGGGCTGCATAGAAGGAAGCGATGAAAATCTCCTTCCCGTCTTTCTTAATCCACAAACAACAGTCTCCAATTTTCCAGTAGTAGATATGCTCTTCATCCACCTCAAAAACACCCCAGGGCTGTGACATCTCTTTTATTTGCATGTCATTCGTGATTTTCTTTATAGCCATTTCTTCCTCTTAAAGTACGCATACATGATCAGGGAAATAATGGAAATAATCACCCATACAAACAAATATCCAAACTTCCACTTCAGCTCCGGCATATACACAAAATTCATTCCATAAATGCCGGCAACGAACGTAAGTGGCATGAAAATCGTCGCAATAATGGTTAGAGTCTTCATCACCAGATTCATGGAATTGCTCAGGCTGGAAAGATAGATGTCGAGCATGCTGGACAATATTTCCCGATAGTTTTCGATCGTGTCAATTACCTGGATAGTATGATCATAAACATCTCGCACATAGATTTTTGTGGCCTGTATCACTAAATCGGATTCCGTTCTGTCCAGTCCATTCATCACTTCACGCAATGGCCAGATGGCTCGCCTCAATGTAATAATTTTTCGTTTCAGACCTTGGATTTCAAGCAATGTATCCTGTGATGGATTTGCCAGTAAATCGTCTTCAATATCTTCTGTCGTGTCACCGATTTTTTCCAGAATGATGAAATAATTATCTACTATCGCATCAATCAGGCTGTACAGGAGGTAATCTGATTTTGATTTTCTGATTCGAAATGTTCCGCTCCGGATTCGTTCACGAATAGGGTCAAAAACATCTCCGGGACGTTCCTGAAATGTAATCACATAGTTTTCACCCAGAATAATACTGATCTGTTCTTCCACAATGTTTTCATTGTCAAAATAGAACATTCTGAGTACGAAGAATATGTAGGTATCAAATTCTTCCATCTTGGGCCGCTGAATTGGGTGAACAACGTCTTCCAGGACCAGTGGGTGAATTGAAAACATCCGTCCCAATTTTTCAATCACAGATATGTCCTGCAGGCCACGAATATCAACCCACGTGACCGTATCCGTTTCCTTGAGTGGCATTATGTCTTCAATGTTCTCAACCTGTATTTCCTTAAAATCCTCTTCATCATAATCAAGGACACGGATCGTAACCTTGTCAGTTTTTTCCGCTCCGGTGAACACAAGCGTGCCCGGAGCCAGCCCCGCCTTTTTTGACAGCCTTCTCAACTTGCCCATTGCCCGCCTCCTCTCACAAATAAGCTTTGGCTCTGTTGTGGATTGCGGTGTCCCCCCCCATCATGGAAGAAACTTAAACTTGCTCGTAGAGCCGTTCCCGGTACACAGATATTCAATATAGCTCATGTGTAAATAATTCTATTACTTCACCGG
>CAZRHT010000045.1:0-19572 GCA_964599895.1 uncultured Holophagae bacterium | reverse complement strand
GCCAGAAAATCAATGGGAATGACGGCAGTTGATTCCAGATGAACCGGATCATGGGAAAGAAATCCGCCATCGCGAATCGTTGCCATAAACTCCATATGACCATGCCACCGCAGTGTTCGTTCCTCCATCTCCGGCACATCGGGATAGGAAGTGAGAAAGGATCGGGCACCATCGCTCACGAAAGACTGAAGTTTCATACCATTGATTTCCTCTTCCTGCACACTCTCGAAGGGATCTTCCGTCGCTACCTGTCCATTTTTCCTTACTTTGGCGGGGCGCACATATTCCTCCATCAGGTCCTCCACAGACCATGTCAGGCTGTGGTAAAACGGAGGCACAGGCGATTTTGGAATTGCCCCCAGTTTCATCACCACCCGGGACGCTCCACCCATATTGCACACCGAGTATCCAGCCATCAGATGAGAAAAGCCCGGAGCAGCACCGCAATCAGGGACGATCAATGCACCGTTTTCCCTTGCGTCTGCATCCAGAATCATAAAGTCTTCTTCAAGGAAAGAAACACTGACTGCGCGGATGCCAGCTTTTACAGCTGCCTGAAGCAATGGATAGGACCAGACTGATGGCAGGGCGTCTATCAACAAATCAAAGGATGACAACACAACCTCGGGTGCGTCCTGCCCCAGTGGGCTACGCTCCAGGATACGGATTCGATTCCCAAATTGTGCTTGTGCCTGTTCAATTACCTTGCTTGAACGGTCATACACTGTGATTGACTCAAACCCGTCTTCCAACATCAACTCAAGTATACGAAACCCCTGTCTCCCCAGCCCCATAATCAGTGTCTTCATCGAATCTCCTCCGTATTTTGTTCCAGTCAATTATACACGGCACCTAAGGTGCCGTGTACAGTGATTCATAATTTATGCCTTGTAAAAAAAAAGCATATGGAAGTAACAGAAAGGGGGGGCAGGCTATTTTGGTCACCCAAAGCACCTGCAAATCACAGGCGCTGTGATTTGTCACTTGCAAAGGCAAATCAGGGAGGTGAATACACCCTGTCTTTTCCGGTCATAACACTGAAAACTTCTTCTCCCCTGTTGCGTCCGATGATTTGTCAGTCTCCTGAAGAAAATTGAGGGAGGCCCGGATTGGGGTCCAAGTGCCGAACGGTGTCGGATCAAGGAAGAGCTGACTATGCGGTTGCGATTGATGAAGATTCAGTCCCGTTCGATGCCCGGGGACCGTCACCGGACCGGGGTGGGAAGGCACCACCGGGGACAACAACTGATTCCCACATCACAGTGCCAACGGCACCACATTTTCCCGCAGCCGGTTGAAGAAGGAAACGGCTTCTTCGTAGTCCCGCCCGCGTATAACGTGGCGCATGAACTCCATGCGGCTTATAACCCGCTCCAACTGCCTCATGGAATGGGGATTAAACAGGATTTCCGCCAGCAGATAATCGTCCTCGGACAAGAGTCCTCCCGCAATTTCACGATGTTTTCTGAAAGTGGTACCCGGCACAGTGTCCTTATCCATGCATGCAGCAAACACCATAGTAGATACAAAGGGCAGTGTTAATGAGTACGCCATCATCCGGTCATGTTCATCGAATGAGTAATCGAAAATCGTGAGTCCCTTTTCTTCAAAAAATGAATGAAAAAGAGCGGCTGCATCAGAATCCGATTCACGTATGATAACGGCGGATTCTTCCTCCAGAGTGCTAATGTTGGCAAATGTGGGGCCGAACATGGGATGGACGGAAACAAATTCATGACCGCATCCGCGATAGAATTCCGGTAATTCCCCTTTTACAGAGGTCACATCACACAAAATGCAGTTTCCCGGGACATTTTCAATCACAGACTTAAAAACGGGAATGGTTTCTTTAAGTGGGACAGCATTGATCAGCAGCTCCGGCGCAAACTCATCCAAGTCGTCCAGATTCTTCAGATTCTCTATACCTTCCTGTTCTTCCACGCGGGCTGGAATCGGGTCAAATCCACAAACCCGATGCGATCTGACCAGTTCCCCGGCCAACCAGCTCCCCATGTGACCGCAACCGAGGATTGCGATTCTCATAACAGTGATCCCCGTTTATAACAACCGAGAAAACGAAACCGGCTGCTTTTCTCCCGGGCATTTCCCAACACCATCTGAACCTGCTCATCCCGGTCGTTTCCAAGAAAATCAAGGAAGAAAACATAATTCCCCGGTCGGCCGCCCATGGGTACGGATTCAATCCGGGTGAGGTTGATGCCTCGGCTGGCAAATTCTTCCAGAATTTCAAACAGGGCGCCCGCCTTGTGAACTGTTGAAAAAACAATGGAGCATTTATCTCCAGGTTCTGTCCCGGGTTTCCCGGAAATAACCAGGAAACGGGTGACGTTATCGGAGTGATCTTCCACGTGTTCTTTAATCACTGCAAGATGATAAAGATTTGAACACGACTCACCGGCAATTACTGCGGTTCCACCGGGACGTTCCCGAAACAGCATTTCTGCTGCTCCGGCGGTATCATAAAACGGCCTCCCTTCCAGTTTGTGCCGCTTGAGAAAATCCCGGCACTGGGCAAGCGCCTGAGGATGGGAAATCACAACACGAATGTCCCTGTAGTCGGTTTCCGGAAGTGCCAGCAGGAAGTGATGCACCGGGAGCAGAACCTCTCCCACCACATGAACACTCCGTGTCGCCATCAGTTCGTTGACCTGGGAAACCATGCCCCCCAATGAGTTTTCCACCGGTACAATGCCATAATCCAGAACACCCGCCTCCACCCAGTCAAAGACTTCGGAAAAGGACTCCATGGGGATTGATGCCATATCCGATTGAAACGCCATCGCTGCAGCCTCGCTGTTGGCACCATGTTCCCCCTGAAATCCCAGAAGGGGGGGGTCAGCTTCCTGAAGTTTCCGGCTCTCCGCCATGACCATCGAAAGTAGTGTTCGACTGAATTCAGGTGTTACCTGTCCATGGGCATATGCCGCTGCCGCATCTAAAACAACCTTTTCCCTCTCCTCGTCCAGCACTTCATTCTTGAATTTTCGGGATGTCAACGCCAGTTCCATCCTCCGGTTCAAGAGAGCCAGTACCTCGAAATCAATTCTATCAATCTGTCTTCTTACCCCATCCAGGTCCATATTTATTCCCCCTCCGGCTGGAATTCTATTTTTGCGCCAATCTTAATCAAGTCCTCAAAAAATCCGGGATAGGATTTGTCCACACACTCTGCTCCATCAATCTCCACTGCACCCTCTGCTTTGAGTGCCGAAATAGCCAGCGCCATTGCAACCCGGTGGTCACCGGAGGCACAAACCCGACCGCCAGACAACCGACCCCCTTTAATTTTCATCCCATCATCCAGAATCTCAATTTCACCGCCCAGTTTTCCGAATTCACGCTTCATTACCGCAGTACGGTCGCTTTCCTTGAACTTCAGCCTCCCTGTCCCGGTGATCATGCTCTCACCCCTGCACTGGACAGCCAGTGCAGTCAGAACCGGCATTAAATCGGGACAGTGAGTTACATCCGTCTGAAAACTGTTCAGACTGTTTCTTGAAACCGTCACCGAACCTCCTGAAACTGAAACATGGGCACCAACCTGTTTCAATACTTTCAGTATCGTCTGATCGCTCTGCAGCGCATCATGGGGCAGTCCCGTCACAGTAACTGATCCGGCAATGGCACCGGCTATCAGTATCCCGGAAGCTCCGGACCAATCTCCTGGCACTGTAAATTCGGGACAATGAAACGGTTGGCCGCCTTCGCATCGAAATACAGTTTGGACACCTTCCTTTATTTCCCATTGAACGCCAAAAGAAGTCAGCACCGAGAGTGTCATATCCACATAGGGGCGGCTCGCCAGGTTGGAAACGGTTATTTCACTGTTTTCACGGCAGGTTGGTAGGGAAATGAGAAGGCCGCTTAGAAACTGGGACGTCAAGGCACCGTCCACATTTACTTTTCCGCCGTGGAGTGGGCCTTTGATAAAAATCGGGGGCAATCCCCCGTTTGACGCGAACGACACCCCTAGCTGTTCCAAAGGCCTACCCATCATCCCCACGGGACGGCAACAAAGGGTCCCCGACGCCTCAATCGTCACCTCAACCGGAAGTCTTGCGGCAACGGGAGTGAACATCCTGAAAGAAAGGCCGGATTCACCTGAGTTGAGAGTTCTTTCCGGACTGCGGGCCCCGGACTGAATGCTCAAATTCTTACCCAGAATGTCGACATCCGCTCCCAGGGCAGTTGCCAGTCTCAGTGCCGTGAGACCGTCATCAGAGAGAGAAGCATTTCGAATGATGGTTTCGCCTTTTGACAATACCGCACACGCTACCGCCCGCTGCATAAACGACTTGGATGCAGGCGCAACAACCCGACCCGAAACCGGACCCCGAAAAACACTACCACGCATATTCCCTCACTTTCTTTTCCCCATGGTCCTCAACTCCGCCCTCATCTTCAACCTGAGCATCTTCGTCATGGATTGTACCACCAAGCGCGTCTCTCAACCGACTGATCTCCACCATCAGGGTTTCAAACTGTTCAGGCAAAAGGGCCTGCGGGCCATCGCTCATGGCATGCTCCGGGTCGTGGTGGACTTCCACCATTAAGCCGTCAGCTCCAGCCGCGACTGCCGCCATTGACATGGGCTGAATCAGTTCCACACGTCCAGTCCCGTGGGTCGGGTCCACAAAAATCGGCAGGTGAGATAACTCCTTCATTGCCGGAACAGCACTTAAATCCAGTGTGTTCCGGGTCCATGGTTCGAAGGTTCGAATCCCCCGCTCACAGAGTATGACATCCGGGTTCCCGGCATCCAGAATGTATTCAGCGCAATTGAGCCATTCCGCATAGGTTGCGAACATCCCCCGTTTCAGCATCACCGGTTTTCCCACTTTTCCGATCTCCTTCAGTAGTGAAAAATTCTGCATATTCCGTGCTCCCACCTGTAGCACATCGGCGTATTCACTGACCCAACCCACGTCCCGGGTGTCCAACACTTCGGTAACCACCGGCAGACCCGTTTCCTGTCTCGCTTTTGCCAGTATTTTCAACCCCTTCAGGCCTAAACCCTGGAAAGAATAAGGAGAAGTTCTGGGTTTAAACGCTCCGCCCCGTAGGAGTCCGGCACCACCTTTCATCACCGCGTGGGCGATGGTCAGCGTCTGCTGTTCGCTTTCCACACTGCAGGGCCCTGCAATTACCACCATGTCACGTCCGATCCTCATATCCCCGACATGGATTATGGTTCGGGTACCTTCTTTCAGGCCTGCCAGTTTCAGATGATTCATTTTAACCTTTCCCCCTTCATGCAAAAAGGGCCATGAATTCTCATTCACGGCCCATACCAAAAAATGGACCGTGCGGCTTATCACCGCACGGTCCGAAAACCTTACACTTACGGCGACAGCCTACCTGTAGAAATAAAAATAATAAAAGTAAAACTGTCCGCCAAAATTGCTGTTCACCATCTTCATGGCGAAAATAATACCACACAAAATGGCCAAGTCACAAAAACTTTACATATCCAGCAACAGCCCATCGAACGGGACATTCAAATTTGAGTCTCAGTTTAAGCAAAACAGAAAATCTTCCCGTCATTCTCTGTCCAACTTACCAGCTATTTCTCTGTTAAACCGTGAAAACCGTCACCCAGAAATCGTGCAGATTACAAAAACTGGTTGCGTAGTATTCTCCGTGTTCAGCAGGTAGCTGAAATACTGACCTTGCCAGTTTGTCCGTGGACTTGAAAGTGGTTTCTCCCAGCGTCTTACCGTCCATGGACACAAGGGTATGTTTTACGATGTAATGCTCCTGGGTCATGGGATGAGGTGTGGTGATGGTTATTTTCCCACCATCCACTTTGACCATGGGGGCATGGAGCTTTGCTTTTGCCGACCATCTACCGGGCTTTTCCTTTGTGTAAATCAGTCCCGTCGGAAAATTGACTTTGGTTGAAGCCAAGGCCCGGCCGGACACTGCCACAGCCGCTGTCGTGATCAGGGACGCTTTCAAGAATTCTCTGCGATTTGCCATGCGGTACCTCCTTGTACACCTTTCCAATATCCCGACTAATCTGTCTGCGAGTCGCCCTTCCTGTGCTTTTTCAGGACAACCCGTATTGCAACGTAGGGCATCAGAAAGAAAATGAATATAATAATTTTAAGAAAAGCCATTCCATAATAATACATCAGAACAAATTCGTGTTTCGTAATACCAAACATCATTGAATGGATCTGGAAGGCTGCATCCCCTGCCACCAGGAATATCAGCAGAGACAGAATAAGCAGCGCAATTGAGTACCAGAAACTACGAATCAGAATTTCAGCCACATAGTCAAGGGTAATGGTTCCATTAAATGAATTCGACATTTTCACCTCCAATGTGAAACTTCCTCAACACTTCATGTGCCCAAAAGCATTTTCTCTATGTCAATGATGGAAATCGGGGGAGATACAAGAAATCCTTGAATCTCATCACAACCGGCCTCTTTCAGAAACATCAGCTGATCCTCGGTTTCCACACCTTCGGCCACAATCCTGAGCCCCAGCTCCCTACTCAGCTGGACCAGAAACCGGATAATAGAACGGCTTCCCGGATCTGTCATCACATCCTGAACAAAAGACTGGTCAATTTTCAACGTGTCAATGGGAAGCATTCGCAGATAATTCAATGAGGAGTATCCGGTTCCAAAATCATCCAGCGCAATCCGAACCCCAAGTTCCCGAATTCTGCGCATGACAAGAACAGCCTGACGAACGTCCTGAATTACTGCGGACTCTGTCAATTCAAATTCCAGTTCTCCGGGTTCCAGCCCGTAAGTATCCAGTAGGACCTGCACCTGATTCGCCAGATCGCTTCTGAAAAGCTGTCTGGCTGAGATATTCAGAGAAATTACGCGCATCGGCACTTTATCCCGTTTCCACTCTCCCAGTTGAGAACAGGCTTTCTCCAAAACCCATTTCCCGATGGGGAGAATGAGATCCATCTCCTCCGCCAGTGGGATAAAGGTGGAAGGAAGCAATTGTCCGGATTTCGGATGCGCCCATCTTACAAGACATTCTGCTGAAGTTATGCTCTCGTCTTTCAGGCTCATTATTGGCTGAAAATACAGCTCGAATTCCTCGTCCTTCACCGCCCGAAACAGTTCGGTTTTCATCTGGAAGTGTCCTGCCATTTCGCCTTCCAACCGCTTGGAAAAAACTTTCCACTGATTGTGGCCCGTGGACTTTGCGGCATGCATGGCGATATCCGCTTCTTTCAGCAACGATTCCACGTCCTCTCCATCCTTGGGAAACCGGGCAATCCCCACTCCCACTGTCTGGTAGGCAGCACCAAAGTCTGTCAGAAACGACGGTGCAAAAAGGGCAATCAGGCTTTCTGCAAACTCGGCAACATCCTTGACTGTTCTTGTGGATGATTTCAAAATTCCGAACTCATCACCACTGAGCCGGGCTACTATCATCTCCTCTCCAGCAAAGTCCTTCAACCTTTCTGCTACCTGCTGAATCATTGCGTCACCCAGCATGTGCCCGTACGTCCGATTGATAAGATTGAAAGCATCCAGATCGAGTATGGCGATCGTTCCCGTACCTCCCTCTTTTATCACCCGACTTATTTCTTTCTTAGCCAAGCGCCGGAAATGATTTCGATTGGGGAGGCCGGTGAGAACATCGCGCTTGGACAGGTACTGCATAAATTCCTGGTTTTGCTTCGTGCGGGTTATGTCCTGGAAAATAGCCACAACCCGTTCCATTTGCCCCCGACTTCCCCGTACACTGATCATGACCAATTTCTGGGGATAGTCCATTCCACCTTTGCGGGTAGTCCACAGTTCCCCCTCCCAGTATCCTTCCTGCTCCAGCGTTCGCCACATGGCCTGCATATCTTTTCTTTTTGTCTTTGGAGATTTCATGAACACCGGATTTCGGCCGATGAGCTCTGAGGGAAGATACCCGGTAATCGCGGTGACCGCAGGATTACAATAGAGTACCCGTGGCGTAGGGTCCATTACGACAATTCCACTGGGCAACCGTTGAAGCAGCGTATCAGCCACCCTCACGTGCTCCTGTAGATTGGCCAACTCCTTCAGATCTTCAGCCAGAATCAATACAGTCTCCTGACAGGCGTCCGGCAAAAACGTCAGCGACCAACGGCCATAGTCACCGGCATGGGCCACTTCTACAGCTTTCCCCTCTGACAAGACTTGGTCCACCCGTTCCTGCCACTCCTTCTTCAGGTACAGTCCCACATCATCCTCAATATCAACGAGAAAATGAAGGGTTCCAAGGGGGAAACTGATGGGTGCCTCCGGCTGGTGAATACCCCGTACATCGCAAACGAAGCTGTCTTTGTCCACACGAAGCGCAATCTTCCTGAGGTAACGGAGTTCAGTACCAAAGAAGTTCAGTTTCAATGGAATTCCATGGTTATCCACCATCTGGACACCCCCGGGAAACAGGCAGTTCCATATATCCCAGCCTGTTGTCCTTTGAAAGTTTCATGCACTATACTGAATACTGAGTTTAGTATAACACACACGGAGTCCCGCACCGGGGTATCAGATGATATGCTTCATGTATCAGATGTCAGGCGTCAGATGAGAGAATAGAACCCGGGAGTTAAATCACACTCATCACGCATCACCTTTTCCCAAAGAAAGGTAAATAGAGTTGTAATTCTTGAGATCACTGTCGGAGAAAAGTACCATCACGACCTTTGCGGGCTTTCCATGAATCTTCAGAAAGTTTACAATGGTAGCAAGTGCAATCTTCGCCGCTTCTTTTACCGGATAGCCATAAATCCCGGTGCTGATGGACGGAAACGCAATCGTTTCAATACCGTTTTTCAAGGCCAGGTGCAACGACTCCCGATAGCAGGAGGAAAGCAACTGTGCCGCTTCTTCCGGTTGGTGTGCATGGTATACCGGTCCTACAGTGTGAATAACGTAAATGGAAGGGAGATGGTATCCGCCGCTTACCTTCGCCATCCCCGTTTCACATCCACCGAGTCTGCCGCATTCATCGGCCAGCCCGGGGCCGGCAGCACGGTGAATCGCCCCGCATACACCTCCACCGTGAGACAGCGCGGGATTGGCTGCATTGACAATGGCTGCCACCGGTTCCTGCGTGATATCTCCCTTTTTTAAGATCAGCTCGCACCCATTGATGACATAAGTATTTCCCATGGTTTCCTCCCAACCTGATACCTTCAATTATCAGTTCTTCCCTTCTTTACCCGTATAGAAGTGGAAGAGTCTCTGCGTCGAAGCGATTTATTCTCGTACATGGAAGAATCGGCCATGGCAAGCGCCTCGTCTACCGGCGTATCGCCTGTGAATTCGCTGATTCCCGCAGATATGTAAATCGGAATTCCATTCTCATCCGGTTCTTCCAGTAATTCCCGCAGGCGGGTTATCCGTTCCCTTGCGTCTTCCTTTGAAAGTCCGAAAGCGACTGCAAGAAATTCATCACCACCCATGCGAAACAACCCATCCTCGGCACGGAAAATACTGCGCATTGCGTCTGCCACTCTTTTAAGGGAAAGGTCTCCCGCAGCATGCCCCCAGTTGTCGTTCACAGACTTAAATCTGTCCACATCCATGAAAATAAGGACACCCGTTTTCCCATTAAGATTTCCCATAAATCCACGGAATCTGCGACGATTGTACAAGCCTGTCAAAGGATCCGCGTCCACCAGATTTCGCAGGGCCTGCTGGCTGAATTCCAGCTTCTTGTTTGCCTCCCACATTTCGTCCATGGCACGAAGGCCTGCGGCAAGCAGACAGGCCAGGCCCACCGTAAATTCGAAAATCGCATCTATAAAAGAGATATGGCTCATATAGCCGGGGACCCCTCCTCCCCATAAAACAGGAAGCAAAACCAGTGCGTGATGGAGGAACCATGCGGCATCGAGAATCAGGATGGATGCGAGGATTCTCACTCCCTTGGATTTCTCATGGGAAAGAGCGTCCAGGCTCACCGCCACAAGGAGAAATCCAAGTGCCAAATACACGGCAATCTGTATCAGGACCGCATTCCCATTCAACAGAAACAACAGAACTATCCATCCTCCAATCAGCCAATACAACCAATGGGGAATGACCGCTCCCATGGCAAATGAAGCCCTGCGATATTGATACAGTCCCAATGCCAGAAACAAGCCAAACAGAAGTTTGGCAACCCCGTATCCCACATAAATAGAAACTACTCGAAAGGAGGTTGTATCCACTCCCACCGCATGATAGACAAAAGCCATGGCCAACGCGTCCATGCCCCAGGCCAGCGTCCAGGTTAACAACACTTTTCGCTTTGTTAACGCCCAGGACACTGCAAAAAAAGCAAATAAGACTAGAATGACTCCGCCCTGTACAGTGATCGACCATCTGGAAAGTGCCATTCCAACAAGATCCGGAATGTCGGTCATAAATTCCTCCCGAAGATTGAAGACTGATTCTCTTTATTTTTCAGTTTCCGGACATTTCCATGACTGCTCATTTTTCTCTGTCCATCTATGTTTGTTAAGAGGATTGTATCATAGGCCCAGAACGATCAAACCTGTGAATCGGGGAAAATTCGGCATCCTCTCCTCCATCCCTTAGTGGTAGAATGAAATTGAAGCCAATCCTGTACCGGAGTGAAAAAATGGAAACGTATCCGCTGATAATCGGAGGTCACGAGCTTGAAACCTCCAGAAAACAGAGCGTAAAAGACAAATATTCCGGCGAAACATTTGCGGAAGTTTCCGTAACCGGGAACAATGAACTGGAAACAGCACTGGAAGCGGCCGAAAATGCCAGACAGTCTATGCAGGACCTCCCGGCCCATGAACGAAGCCGGATTATTTCAGATGCGGGAAAACATCTGGCAGCAAAGAAAGATGAACTCGCCAAAACAATTGCCAGAGAAGCAGGGAAACCCCTGAAATACGCAAAAGGAGAAGTGGCACGCTGTCTGGAAAACCTCTCATTTGCCGCGGGAGAGGCCCAGCGCGTCCACGGGGAAACCCTGCCCCTTGATGCCAGCACAGCGGGGGAAAACCGAATGGGCTTCTATGAACGTTTTCCCATCGGAGTGGTCGCGGCAATTTCTCCGTTTAATTTCCCATTGAATCTGGCCGCTCATAAGGTTGCTCCCGCAATTGCCGCAGGATGCCCGGTCATTTTGAAACCGGCAGGACTGACACCCCTTTCCGGAATTGAATTGATTCGTGCCTTTGTGGAAGCGGGTGCCCCGAAGGGTGCCGTCAGCGTGGCAGTGGGCCCCGGCTCTACTATTGGAGAAAAGCTTGTAACCGATTCCCGCGTCGCAAAAGTGACCTTCACCGGGAGCCGCGTGGTGGGTACGCACATTACGCAAGTTGCCGGTCTTAAGAAGGTGACGATGGAACTGGGTTCCAACAGCGGCGTTGTGGTGGATAAAGATTGTTCCCGGCTGGATTATGCGATCAAGCGGTGCGTTCTGGGCTCCTTCTACAACCAGGGGCAGGTCTGCATCTCCGTGCAACGAATTTATGTACACGAGAAAAACATCGCAGAATTCACAGACAAGTTTGTTACCGCTACGGAAAACCTGATTGTCGGCAATCCGCTGGACGAAACAACAGATGTGGGGCCGATTATTTCAGAACCGGAAATTGCCCGAATTGAACAATGGCTGACAGAAGCAAAGCAGCAGGGCGCAGAAATTCTCACCGGGGGAAACCGGATCAAGGGGAATATACTGACACCCGCCGTCATTGTAAAAGCCCGAAGCGACATGCGAATCATGAAAGATGAATTTTTTGCCCCGGCGGTTGTCATCCATCCGGTCTCATCTTTTGAAGAGGGCGTCCGTCTCCTGGATGATTCCAGTTATGGTCTTCAGGCAGGGATTTTTACCGACAACGTGGACAGTGCACTGGAGGCTGTGCGCCAGATCAACGTCGGCGGCGTTATCGTGAACGATATTCCCGCCTTTCGGGTGGACCATATGCCCTATGGCGGAAACAAAGGTAGTGGATTGGGCCGGGAAGGGGCAAAGTTTGCAATTGAAGACATGACCACAATGAGAATGGTAGTTTTTAACCGTAATCGAGACTGAGAAAATAAATGGAGGATTTATGTCTGAACGAATGATCAAACAGTTTATGGAAATGGTGCAGATTGACAGTGAATCGGGAAATGAAGCCACTTTCATCCAATACTTGAAAGGGGAATTCGAAAAACTGGACGGTATTGCCACCGTTGACAGCTATGGCAACCTTGTGGCAAAGTTCCCAGCCAAAAACAGCACCAGAATCGAGCCAATCCTACTTTCCTGCCATGCAGATACAGTGAAACCAGGTACAGGTATTGAACCTGTACTGGAAGACGGCATTATCCGATCCAGAGGGGAAACGATCCTCGGTGCCGACGACAAAGCCGGTATTGCTGAGATGTTGGAAGCGCTGAGAACCGCAGATGTCCGGCCACCGGTAGAAGTCGCAATCAGCCGCCAGGAGGAAGTGGGGTTGTTTGGCGTCAAGAACCTGGATTATTCACTCTTAAGTGCAAAGAAGGGGTTTTTGCTGGATAATGACACCCTGGACACCATCGTCATTGGTGGCCCCAGCTATTTTGCCATTGACGTTACCGTCACCGGAAAAGCTGCCCACGCGGGGATGGAACCGGAGAAGGGGATCAATGCTATCCATGCTGCCTCCAAAGCCATTTCATCCCTTAAGCTGGGCCGCCTGGATCATGAAACCACCGCAAATGTCGGCGTCATCAATGGTGGGATGATTCGAAACGGTGTCCCGGACATCTGCACGTTTCTTGCCGAGTGCCGCTCACTGAACCATGGAAAAGCGCAGGATCTGGCAGATAACATGGTCGCCGCAATCCGAAAACAAGTCGTTGAATTCGGTGCCACTGTGGATATCAAAGTGGACAACCTCTGCAAAGCGGTGGATATTCCCGAAAATTCTGAAACAGTTGAAGTCGCCAAAAGGGCGTTGAAAAAAGCCGGTGTAAATGCCACCACAACGTTTATCACCGGGTTTACAGATGCATCCATCTACAACAACCACGGCATTGAAATGGCGGTCGTCGGCATCGGCGCACGGGAAGAACACGCAACATCCGAGCACATCCATGTGGCTGATATGGAAAAAGCCCTCATCATGATTATCGAAACTCTGCGCATCATGGGAGAATAAAACGAAACAGATAAGGTTGAGGTCGAACAAAAGGCAAGCTTGAGTCCGGACAAGATACAGAAAAGACATAGAACAAATCACTGGAAGATTTGTTGAAACATGGAAGAGGGTTAGTGCGAATAACAACAACAAGGAAATTTCGTTTCCCGGAGGTTGCTTTGACAAACCCCATCATTTCTTCGGATGTAGCCAGTCAAAGCCACGCATTGAAACCCACGTCTCCCGACGAGCGGATTCAGGTTATTGACAGCCTGCGCGGTTTTGCTATCCTTGGCATTCTCATGGTAAACACCCTGTATTTCAGTATGCCTGTTTTTTCCATGATGAGTGGTGGCGAACACTTCCCCGGAACGGGAAACAACGTCGCGATGTGGATTATCCGTTTCTTTTCGGAATCCAAGTTCTATTCGCTTTTCTCCCTTCTCTTTGGTCTCGGAGCCGGTATTCTATATTCACGTGCCCTGGCAAAGGAACGGAAATTCGCACCATTTTTCGGTCGGCGTCTTTTTGTACTGCTGTTTATTGGCCTCTTTCATGCCATTCTTCTCTGGTCAGGGGATATTCTGGTGGTTTATGCCGTACTGGGTTTCTTGTTGCTTCTCTTTGAAAAGGCGAAACCACGTACCATGTTGATCTGGTTCTTCATTTTCGCAGCCATTCCTCTACTCATCACTGCTCTTTCCACTGGTGCCATCATGCTCTGGAAAATGTCACCCGGAGGAGCAGCGGCTGCAGCCGAGACATTTGGCAAGCAGAACGAGACATTTAAAAAACTGGTTGATTCAGCTATTGCGGCGTACAGCGGGACAAACTGGGTTGTCATGATAAAGATGCGAATAAAAGAGCTTACCTACATGTACAGAGGAATTTTCTTTTATGGCTGGAATGTGATGTCAATGTTTGTTCTGGGTCTGTGGTTCTGGCGTACTGAGCGCTTTCAAAAGCTGGAAATGAATCAAACATTTTTTCGCAATCTCATGTGGGTTGGGCTGATTCTGGGCATTGCCGGAAACCTGGTTTATGCTGGACTCCGAGGAGAAATAAACCCGTCTGTCCCATCTCCAAAAGGATTGATGGCTTCAGTGGGAATCACGATTGGCGCCCCGGCCTTATGCCTGTTTTATCTCTCACTGGTTACAAGACTCGGTACCGAAAAATGGGGCTGGAAACTGATAAAGCCATTGTCCGCAGTGGGACGCACAGCCTTGTCTAATTATCTGCTCCAGACCCTCGTATTTACAACTGTTTTTAATGGATACGGATTCGGTCTCTACGGGAAAGTCGGACCGGCTGTATGCCTGGGAATGACTTTTGTCATGTACGTAATTCAGATTTTCATCAGCAACTGGTGGGTTCGTCATTACCGTTTCGGCCCAGCCGAGTGGCTCTGGCGTTCCCTTACCTACGGGAAAAGGCAACCGATGAAGCTTCCAGAATTCACTACTGGTTCAGCGTCTCATTGATCATGTCGACAACTTTCTTGTAGGCCGATTTCCCCTCTTTCAGAACTTTGCCCTCTCCATCCACAAGGATGAAATGGGGAATGGATCGAAGGTTAAATTGTTTTGCAATCGGTGATCCCCAATCAATGCCACGGTGTCCCTTCCGGTTAATGTCGATACGGATCACATGAATATCCGGCCTCGCCTTTGCCAGTTTTTCCAGATACGGAGCAATGGCGCGACACGGTGGACAGAATTCACTGTACATGTCCACAATATTCAGTTTGTTCGATACAACCATGGAAGTAAGATTGATGGGGCCGTCCGGAAAGTCCGTTACATATGCGTGGGGTGAATTGTTACGGAGAAGAAAGAATAGGAGCAAACCGACAAGCACAACTGTAAAAATTATCATGATGTTTCGTCCAGTCAGGATGCCAGGGCCGCCGCCCGAACTGACTCTCCGAGGCTGATAAGAAGCAGCCCGGTGTTTAGGCTGAGTTTCAACAACGGCGGGAATTTCAGCCCCACAGTGAAGACAGACCGGGCTGTTATCCGGCGTATAGCAATCGCAATTCGGACAATTCATGACGCCTCCTGATTATTTGCTGGCCTCACTTTAACAGAAAGTCCGTCTCTGGAGCAAGGGAAACAGTGCTATCAGAGAGGTGAGAAGTGGTCCGCTGGGCTCCGAGGATGGTTTACAGTGATTAGTTCAGAAAGAAGAGACAGGGAATTTGGCCAATCCACGCTTTTCTCCACCATCCACGATTCACCATCCAGGGCAGCTAACTCGACACATCTTTCACTTCTTACTGCACGCTGCCTTTGACCGGAATGATGCGCATCTTTGGAACGCCCCCCACAGTAGTAAAAATCTGCAGGGCACCCTGTAATCTGCCGGACGGAGCAGAATCTTTGACATTCAGCCAGACAACTACCGAGGTTTTGGACACTGTTTTTACTTCGTAGCTGAACGGCACATTTGACAACCGTACACGGGTGATTGCCAGTTCTTCCCCGCCGTTGCTGTCAATGTGAATGGCTGCCACATGCTTCGCACCGACGGCAAGATCAGACAGAAATAAGGATGACGGCGTAACCACCATGGGCGGCATGGGACGGATCGTGACGCTAAAAACAAGTTCCGGATCCAGCTTTGAGTTGGTCTGAAATCTGACTTTAAATCGAGCCGGACGAACTAACCCCGCTTCCTTCTTCAATTTTGCACCAAACTTAATCTTCACATCCCCATCAGCCAGATTTCTTACCTTCCACATAAATCCTGTTTTTTCTACCAACTCAGTACCAGAGAGCACCTTCCCCGCGTCCAGCTTTGTCGGCTGCTCCATCTCATTTTTAATCGTTATTTCCTTCTCCACCACCTGCCCGGGAACCACATCCTGAAAATTTATTTCAGTTTCATCCGGCAACAATTCCGATTTGATCACTGCATTGAAAGAGACAACCAGGGACGGGTTCAATTCACTATTTGTAATGACCTTTGCCGTCTTCGTCACCGCCCCATAGTAACCGGCGGTGTAAAACCACAAAACCAGTTCTCCCGACTCCCCCGGTGCCAGTTCCCGCTTGCTTAATTTTGGAACGGTACACCCGCAGGATGCATCGATCTTTGCTATTTTCAACAATGCGTCCCCGGAATTTTTGAACTTGAACACAATTTTTGCCCGACTTCTGGGACGCAGTGTTCCAGCATCCAGATTCAATTTCTCAAACTGAATGTTTGCTCCCGCAAAGGCGGCAGCACTCAACAACATACAAAAAACCGCTATTATCAGCTGCTTCATGAATCCTCCCAAACAAATAATTACCACATTTTTCCGACGTCCAACTACAGTAAAGAGTTTCGCAAACAAAACAATTTATCCCGGCGGGGCAAGAAAATCCACGCCCAGGGGTTCCGGAATATTCTCCTCCAGAATACGGTCAATTTCGGCCAATGCGGGCTGATTCAATCTCCAGCCGAAACAGTCTTCCAACGGCCCCAGTTGTTCAGGCTTTCGGGCTCCCCACAATGCGATACCACCGGGGACACTGTCCAGCACAAACCTCAATGCAAGGTGTACCACCCGTTTTCCCAGCTTTTCCCTGGCAAGGGCGTCCAGTTCACCGACGGCTTTCAGATAGCGGTTCATCCGGGGAGGTTGAAATTTCGGGTCCACCCGACGGATGTCTCCCTCGTGGAACTCGGTACCCAACCCCACCCTGCCACTTAATAGTCCCCGACAAAGCGCACTGTATCCCAGAATAGTCACATCGCGACTCCTGCACCAGGGCAGTAGCTCCTTTTCCATTTCCCGCTCAAACAGGTTGTATGGTGGTTGCGTTGTCTGGAAAGGCCCCATTCCGCCAAACCGCGTCATTTCAACAGTTGAAAAATTGCTCACACCGATTGCTCGTATCTTACCTTCCTTTTGAAACTGGAGAAGCGTTTCCGCCGTTTCCTCCAAAGGCGTTCCGGGATCCGGCCAATGGATCTGATAAAGATCAATCACATTTACTTTCAGGCGCTTCAAGCTGTCTTCCAGTTCCTGTCTCAATCTGTCCGGCGAGCTATTCCTGCGAATTTTTCCATCCTGCCATTCAAGGCCCGCTTTCGTTGCAACTACCACCTTGTCTCGGGATCCATACAATCGAATTGCTTTCCCCACCACTTCTTCGGAAAACCCGTATCCATAGACCGGTGCAGTGTCAATCAGGTTCACCCCGGAATTCAGGGCCTTCAGAATGGTCTCCACCGATTTTTCCTCATCAGAACCACCCCAGAATGTACCACCGATGGCCCATGTCCCCAGTCCCACACGGGAGACCGGCATATCAATTCCAGAGATGTTTGTAAACTCCATCGTTACTCCCTGCCTGCGAGAATTCTCAGCACAGCGGTTGCCTGGTGACCGGCCGCTACCATGACGCGGGGCGCCATCAGTCCTTCGCCCTGTTTCGCTGCGGAAACCATGTCCCCACTAAGGATAACATTACGGGTCAGCCTGCGGGTTTGAATGTCATTCGGAGAACCGATCCCAGCCAGCCCGGATGCCGTAATCAGAAATTTTGAATGAAACGGGGCACAAGCAAAACTCCGCACCAGCATCGCCTTCGCTTCCGCTTTATCAAACGCCTCCACAACCACATCACAGTCCGCAAAAACAGAGAATACATTTTCCTTGTTCAGTTCAAGCCGATGCAGTACAAACTTGAGAAAGGGATTGAAGCGGGAAATGGATTCCGACAAGGCATCAACCTTGTACCGACCGATGTCTGCCGCGTCATAGCACTGGCGATTCAGGTTCGATGGTTCTACGACGTCGTAATCCACCAATACAAGACGACCAACTCCTGTTCTTGCCAGAGCGGTTGCGACGTGAGATCCAAGGCCGCCAAGCCCCGCAATTCCGACACACGCGTTTTTGAAGGACTCCTGAAGGGCGGGGCTGTTCCGGGCAGTCAGCATGGACATGAATTCATCCTCGGATGGCATCACTCCACGGCGGACAAATACCACTGCGTCACCATCATGGAGAGATTTTTCCGAATCCTTTGAATCTATCGGAAACCCGTTCAGAATCGTAATATCCGGCGTACCCGACTCAGCCTGTTGATTCCATAATTCTACTACAGGCAGCGACTTATCCAGAACAACTTTTCTTCCATTCACCATAATCTGAATTTTCCCGTCCATCAGCCGCCACCTACGGGCACATACAGGAACAGGTGGTCACCATTCTGCAACTCATAATCAAGACGTTTCTCTTCCAGATTCACAATCGGAATAATGTAGCGTTGATGATCGGAAGAAATGGAGAACGAATCCAGAAGTTGAGCAACCGTCTTTCCTGCCTCAAGCTCCATTGTCCCGCCACTCTCCACAGTGGTTATTTGTAGAAATCCGGGAAATTCCAGAATGATTTTCATTTTGACTCCCTGAATTGATTATCCCGTTCCCGGAGCTTCCAGTCAAGGGATGAAACAGAAGTAAAAGACAAGTTTCTTATCTTCTCTCCTGTCCCCACATTTGATACAATAATGTTTCTGGAGGAAACTATGAAGTTTAATGAAAAATTGCTTGAAATCATTGTTTGCCCGGAATGCAAAAAGGACCTCGAGCTCACAGCGGACAGAAAGGGGCTTCGGTGCAGTCAGTGCAAACGGGTCTATCAGATTGATGAGAACGGTATTCCCCATCTACTTCTGGAGGAAGCCAGGATTGAAGAATAGCTTTTTCGTTACGGCAAGCATTCCCTGCAAAGTCACGTATATGGAAGAGGGACAGCTGAAGGGTGACCGGTTTACCCTCGCGGTTACGCTTTCATCAAGGGAATTGGACAAAGACGGTTTTGTTGTGGATTTCGACCCTGTTCAACAGATGCTGGAAAAACTCCGGGATCAGTTGGAAGCGAAGCCGCTGGATCATTTCACAGGCAGTCCTTTTTCCATGAAATCGCTGCTGACTTTTATACATCAGGAGCTTGACGAATCAATCAAAACACATCATATTATTCAGAAGGTCTACCTGGAAGGAGATCGGGAGGGATTCGGCCTTGAAGTTAATTGAAGTGCTAAGCAAACACAAAACAAGCTTTCTTCTGCTATATGTCGGGCTGCTTCTTCCCGTCATTCTGCTCTTTTATTTCTTCAAACCCATGGTAATCTCCGGCTCCAGCATGTATCCGACTTTCCACAATAATGACCACATTGTGGTTGATAAGTTTAATGGGGAAATATCAACGCTGAAGAGAGGAGATGTGATTGTATTTTTCTCTCCCATTGATGAAAACCGCCTGTTGGTTAAACGCATTATCGGACTGCCCGGAGATGTTATCGCGATTCGAAACGGCAGTGTGTTTCTCAATGGCAAATTGCTCCGGGAACCTTACACCAACCACCGTTCAGAAAGTTATGAAACAATTCCCGCTTTTCCCATCCCTGACGGTTCAGTATTTGTTCTGGGTGACAATCGACTGGTCAGCGC
>CAZRHT010000044.1:0-23533 GCA_964599895.1 uncultured Holophagae bacterium | reverse complement strand
GTGATGAACCAACCGACGAAATTGATCTGTTTCGGGGAGGGAATGAACATGCATGACAAAAAAATTACACGGGTCGCTGTTGTACAGGGAAGCCCCGTGTTCATGAACAAAGGTGATACGGTTGAAAGGGCCTGTGGCATGATTGTGGATGCGGCGCAGAATGGTGCTGATCTGGTTGTATTTCCGGAAGCTTTCATCCCGGGCTATCCGGATTGGGTATGGCTTGTACCGGGTAGCAATGGAAAGGAATTGAATGAATTATATGTGGAACTGGTTGCCAATGCTGTTTCCATTCCAGATTCAGCAACCGCGAAGATGTGCGAAACTGCAGGAAAAGCAAATATCATGGTTGCAGTTGGCATTCATGAGAAAAATACTGAATCCAGCCAGGGGAGCCTTTATAACAGTCTGCTCTTTATTGACCACAACGGCAATATTATGGGGGTCCACCGGAAACTGATTCCAACAGGTGCCGAACGATTGATTTGGGCACGGGGAGATGGTCGCACACTTCACACTTTTGACACCTCTCTTGGCAGGATTGGCGGGTTGATCTGCTGGGAAAATTTTATGCCGCTGGCACGTCAGTCAATGTACACATCCGGGGCCCAAATCCTGATTGCACCGACTTGGGACAAAAGTGAAAAATGGTTGCAGAGTATGTGTCATATCGCAAGGGAAGGCGGATTGTTTGTTGTGAGTTGCTGCATGGCTCTAACCGTTAAGGACATTCCTGAACGATTCTCCTTCCGGGAGCGCTATCCAGCTGACCGGGAGTGGATCAATGTCGGAAACAGTTGCGTTGTTAATCCTGCAGGGCAATTCATTGCGGGGCCCCTAGAGAAGAATAAAGAAATTCTGTACGCGGACCTTGATCTGGAGCAAACAGTGGCAGCAAAGAGGATGTTTGATGCCGCCGGGCATTACGCAAGGCCGGATGTCTTTGAATTTGGTGTAAAGCGCTGATCGGTTTTCAAATGGAATTCGGCCGGCAAGCTGATGACATGATCCTGTTTGGTTCGGAAAACAACAAAGGAGGCATATGTAATGAATGATCTTCTGATATGGCTGTATCTGGGCAACGCTGTGCTGCTGATCAACCATGAAATTGACTCCGCATACTGGCAGGAATGGGAGTTGTTCAGATTACCAGGCCGAATTACCGGTTTTCTACTTCTGCATTTCCCTCTATTGTTTGTCGTGTTGTACGGATTGGTGCTTGTGGCCAGGCACCAGTTTGCCGGATACGTGATGTCCCTGATCCTGTGTGGCGGGGGCATTTTCGCTTTTTCAATTCACATGTACTTTTTGAAAAAGGGACACTCCGAGTTTGACAAGCCTCTCTCAAAGCTGATTCTCGTTCTCACATTTCTGCTATCAATTGTACAATTGGTTGTGACGATCATTGAAATGGGAGGTTGATGTGAAACAGGGACTGGTATTGGTTGATATTCAGAACGACTATTTTCCTGGTGGGAAAATGGCACTGGTCAGCATGGAGCAGGCTGCGCAAAATGCCCGGCGTCTGTTGCAGCGATTCAGATCTGACGGGGAGCCGGTTTTCCACATCCAGCACATTTCGGCAAGGCCGGGTGCCACTTTTTTTCTTCCGAATACCACTGGGGCAGAGACACACGCGCTGGTGAAACCCGAGGCCGACGAGGTCGTGATACAGAAACACTTTCCCAACAGCTTCCGGGACACTACGCTGCTTGGCGAGATTCACAAACATGATATTGACACACTTGTCATCTGTGGTGCCATGAGCCATATGTGCATTGATGCGACGACCCGTGCGGCATTCGATCTTGGCTTTACGTGTATTGTGGTCGAAGATGCCTGCGCCACACGTGATCTTGAGTTCCAGGGAAAAACAGTTGAAGCGTCCATGGTACATGCGTCGTTCATGGCAGCCTTGTCCGGTACCTATGCTAAGGTGATGAAGACTGATGACGTTTGATCAGAGGAAGATATCGTTTCGCTGTGATTTCACCAGACCGGCCCTATGTGCGGCCCGGTAAAGATGGCGGACGGCTTTTTGACCGGCGTCACCCAGGGAAATGGAGAAGTCATTCACGTACAGGTCGATGTGAGCATCAATAACTTTCTGGTCCAGTTCTTTCGCGTGTTCCCGAATAAACGGGTAGGCGTCCCCGCGGTTGGCGAACCCATGCTCCACAGATGATTTCAGAGCTCTCTCAAATAAAATCCCGACATCAGCTGCCATATCCCGCTTGATGGCAATGCAGCCCAGGGGAATGGGATGGCCGGTGCTGGTCTCCCACCATTCTCCCAAATCCACCAGTTTTTGGAGGCCCCTCAATTGATAGGTAAAGCGGGTTTCATGGATGATGACTCCCGCGTCAACATCTCCTGCGATGATGGCTTGCTCAATGTCTGAAAAGAGCATCGGTATCAGTTTGGTGCATTCCGGACAGTAAGTTTTGAATAACAGGAACGCCGTCGTGTTTAATCCGGGAACAGCCACGCGCATGTTTTTGAGTTCGTCCTCCGGAATAGGTTGTCTGGAGATGATCAACGGGCCGCAACCCCTTCCCAGCGCCGCACCTGAGTTGAGCATGACGTACTGATCCGCCAGTTGAAAGTAGGCAAAGAAGGAGAGTTTGGTGATATCGGTTTCACCGGCAAAGGCCCACTGATTGAGTTCTTCAATGTCGCCGATGCGGACACCCAGCGGCCAGGTCACCGGTATGGCGCCGGAGACAATGCCATTGAACATAAACGTGTCATTGGGGCAGGAAGAAAACGCAAGTTTCAAAGGCATGTCAAGCCTCCAGGTAGTCAAGGACAGCGCTTGTTGCGGCCAGTATAGCGGGTTCAATTTGCCAGTTCTTCTTATCATATGGTCCAACGAAGTTGGAGATGCCACGAATTTCTGTGAACATGATGTCATTTACGGTGCAGACGTGGCAAAGGGCAGCCCCTTCCATGGATTCACAGAGCGGTTGAAACTGTTTGTTGCGCTGGTGATACAGCTCGGATGAGGACGTGCATGAGGAAACTGTCACAAAACGTCCGCAGTGGACCGGCAGGCCCGTTTGCACACTGAGTTTTTCCTGTACATTCCTTCCTTCCGGAATTGGAAATGTGTTGAAATAGGGCTTGTCTTCTTTGAGAAATAAGGGAAATCCCAGGTCGGCAATTGTGAGAAAACGGTCTCCTGTCTGGACACCTTCATCTGCATAGATCTCTTCGTCCGCAACAGCGACATCACCGATCTTGATCATATCGTTCGGATAGGCTCCCGCAATGCCGGTATTGATGACTTGCTCAGGGCAACCGTAGGTGTGAATATATTTTTCAAGAAACAGGGCGCTGTTTGCTTTCCCTATACCAGTGATCAGAACGGAAAAAAACGGGGGGGTTGTCCGCCGGTACACCAGTGCGGACTCCAGATCGTCCCTGGCAAAATCTGTTTCAAAGCCCAGAGACAGGGGCCGTGCTTCCAGCAGCGTTGCACACACAATCAGGGATGTCACTGTTCTGTGTCTCCCAACTTCTGGATAATCTCGGTTGTGGAATGATCTTTGGGGTCTCCGACTATCATGACGCGACCACCCAGCTCTTTCATGATATGGCGCTCAGGGACGGTGTCGGGCGTGTAGTCAGTGCCTTTGAACTGAATATCCGGCTTCAGTATTCTCAAGGTTTGTTCCACCGTATCTTCACCAAAGAAAGTTACAAAGTCGACTGCCCGCAAAGCGGCTACCAGCTCCATCCGCTCCGAAAGGGGGATCAGTGGACGATCCGGTCCCTTAAGGCGGTGTACTGATTGGTCGTCGTTCACAGCAACAACCAGAATGTCGCAATGAGCCCGGGCATCCTGAAGGTAGCGTACGTGCCCCACGTGAAGAATATCAAAGCAGCCGTTGGCGAAACCCACTGTTAGGTTGTCCTGACTGGACGACTTAAGCGAATGAGAAAGTTGTTCCCTGGGGTAAATTTTCTGCATCTAATGCCTCTCGAAGTTCAGTTTGTGTAACTGCATAAGTTCCTTTCTGCATGACGGAGATCCCGCCGCTTATGGTTGCCAGAACTGCCGCTTCTTCCGGATCCAGTCTGTATGCAACTGCCAGCGCGAATGCCGCCATGACGCTGTCCCCTGCACCGGACACGTCCACCGGTTCAGGGGAGCCGTAGATGGGGAAAACCGTATAACTCTTGTCCCCTTTGCGATGAACAACCATCCCCTTGCTGCCACGTGTCAACAGTATCAGGCGGCAGTCTGCCCATCGGGTGAGGGTTTCCAATGCTTCCAGCAGATCTTCCCCATTTTCCGGAATGGGTTTTCCAAATGCCTCCGCCGCTTCCTCCTCGTTGGGAGTGATGGCTTCCGCGTGTTTGAATGCGGTTACCCGGTACCGGGAATCCACGAATACCGGAATGCCCCGTTCCATTGCTTCCGGAATCAGCCGTTCGGTATTGAACGGTGTCACTGTGTTATAGCCATAGTCACTGATAATAACGGCATCCACTTCGTCCAGTACGGTTCTTGCAACCCTCAGGAGTTGAAACCGATGGATTTCACTTTCCCTGTCCACCCGAAGCATGTGCTGTTTCGCCCGGTGGATGCCCCCGGCGAGAATTCGCGTCTTTTTCATGGTGTGAACACGGCGGGATTTCTGCAGACAGCGCAGATCCATGCCGCTGTTCCAGAAACGGTCGGCAATATGAGTTCCGTCCTCATCCCGTCCCACAATTCCCGCCGGAAACGGCGTGGCACCGAGGGAAAGCACATTTGTGGCAGTATTTCCTGCGCATCCGGGAAACCGTTCACTGTGCTCATATCGGCAGATAAAAACCGGTGCTTCCCGCGAAACCCGGTCAATTTCTGTGTACATGAATTCATCCAGAACAATGTCACCGGCGACAAGGACTTTCATTTCTGAAAATCTGGTGACGGCTGTTTTCAGTTTTTCAATATCCATTTCACCGCCTCCAACAAATTTTCCGCAATAAAATCAGGTTGTACCTGCCAGTTATCCGATTGGTAGGTGAGCTCCCCTCTGCCGTAACCGGTGAGCACGAGAACGCCTGCCATTCCATTAGCTTTTGCCATTTCCACATCGGATATCTTATCCCCCACCATCACTGACCGGAACAGGTCAATGTTGTGTTTTTCCGCTGCCTTCAACAGCATACCGGGTTTTGGTTTCCGGCACTCACAATCTCTGCGGTAAGGCGGTTCCCCAGCTTTTGGATGATGGGGGCAGTAGAAAATGTCATCCAGCTTTGCACCGCCTGTTGCGAGGATCGATTCCATTCGTTGATGCACCTCTTTCACCAGCTCCTCCGTAAAATAACCCCTCGCGACGCCTGCCTGGTTGGTTACCACAATGGCAAGCCAGTCCGAACGGTTGATGAGTTGAACCGCTTCAGCGCTGAACGCATAGGGTCGCATCCGGGAAAGGTCATTGATGTATCCTACTTCATGGCTGAGGGTGCCATCCCTGTCCATAAATATTGCCCGTTTCTTTTCCATGGGCACATTGTAGCATGTTCCGTGCGGTGCGAGCATCACAGGTTGAGGTTGAGCAGGGACCAGGGTATAGTGAAGACAGAAAATTTACCGATGATTGTCCCTTCCACTGTCAATTCTTTGGTTTTGCAAGTCACGATTCACGAGTTACAAATCACGGGGCACCTGTGGGGCTTGCTCCGCAGGTGCCCAAAACGGTCATTTACGTCGCCAGTGACCCTTTACCCAGGTTCCCTTCTGGTGATAGTAACCGGAAACCCAGACGAAGCCGGGTTTTACCTTGATCCGCCAGTAACCGGAAACCCAGTCACCCTTGATGGAAACATGACCGGGAACCCAGACTTTACCGGCCGGCCCGGGTCCTACTGGTTTCCAGTAGCCGGGAATCCAGATATTTTTCGGGCCTGGATGCCCCACAATCCATACGTGATGTTTCCTTTTCTTCAGGCGCCAGTGACCCGGAATAACAACTCCATTCTTGCCGACATGTTCAGGTACAAAAACGGACTGGGCTTTGTACTTGGGCTTTCGCGGTTTTGGTTTGGGCGGATTGGCCAGAATCGGCAGTGCCGACAACATGAACAGCAAGGCTATTGCCGCAACAGCCAGCGTCCCGAGAATACAATGGTTTCTTTGTTTCATTGCTTCCTCCTATTTCCAGATCAATTATATTTATTTTATCACAGGGTGTTTTTTCAGAGCAATAAACTATAACCTTGCTTTCTACTTGACCTTTTCTTTGCTCAATCCTACGGTAATTTCCCCCTGCTCGGCAGTGGTGAGGATGGAAACTCCGGAGAAAAGATGGAGGAAGGCAGGGGAGGGGAAATGAAAGCGGTTGTGACGTCCGCAGCAGACGATGACAAGGGATGGGGAAATGGCTGGTTCCAGTCCCGGGATGGCTGCGTGGCCGCTGCCGTGGTGGGGTGCAAGCAGGATGTCGGCATGGGGCAGTTGAGGAGCCAACTCGGTTAGTTCTTCTCCATCAAGGTCACCGGGGAAGAGAATGGATGTGTTTTTTACGTCCACTTTTATGACCAGTGACCGGTCATTTGTACGGCCCTTTCCCCGGATTGCCTGGTCAGGATGAAAAACGGAGAGCCGGATTCCCGGAAGGTGGAGCTTCGGGGTTCCGGTCCGTGACAGAAGACGCAGCGGAACGTTGTTTCTTGCCAACGCTGAGAAGTCACGGTTGAACGTGAGAGACTGGCCATCAAGGTACGGTGCATAAACCATCCCCACGGGAAAGTTGTCGGCTAAATCAGCGAGACCTCCGGCGTGGTCACTGTCGAAGTGACTGAGAAATATCGCATCAATTTTTCGGATTCCAATGCTTTGGAGCCAGGGAATCAGTGAGAGACGGCCTTCCCAGACTCCGGCAGTATCAAATAGATAAGTTTCGCCCTGCGTTTGCAGAAGGATGGCCTGTGACTGACCGGTATCGGGGATTCGAAGGCATTCCGGGCTTGGTCTCCAGGTTATGGAGGCGATGAGTGTTATTGCCAGAACGGATGCGAGAATTCCGAAGCCCCGACGTTTATTGTGAAGGAGAAGGGCCGCGGCAACAGCGGCAAAGAGCAGCACAATGAGGGGTAGCGGCGCCCAGACAGTGAGGGTGTGGGGAGAAATCCGGTCGGTGAGGGTTCCAAGAAGTGAGACAGCCTTGTCAAGCAGGAAAGCGAAGGGTAGCCCGATGGCTGTGAGGAAGAAAAGATAGAAGATTATGATAACAAGGGGGGTAACAGCCAGATTAACAAGAACGGAAATGGGTGCCAGACGGTGAAAAAACAGAAAGAGCACCGGTGATGCGGCAAGAAGCGCGACGACTGGGATTTTCAGCCAGGCCTGCCACCATCTGTCGGTTCGGGAAATGGCAGTTACGATAGCTCCGGCCACAAGGAAGCTCAGGAGAAATCCCGGGTCCGCCACCTGGAAAGGGTTCCAGATGAGGAGCAGAAGACCGGCGATTCCCACCGCGTCAGTGGGGCTGACTTCAATCTCTCTGGCCCGGAATAGAAGAAAAATGAATATCATCCACCATGCTCGAAGTCCTGATGGAGAAAAGCCGGTGATGGGAAGCATCATGGTAACAATGGCAAGGGCTGCCCATTTTCGGATGCGGGGACGGACAGGAAGGAGGAGCAGGAGCAGATAAGCCGCGGAAAAGAGAATACCGAAATGGAAACCCGACACAACAAACAGGTGATAAATACCCAAGTCCCGGACTTTTTCTATGAAGGAATCCGGAAGCGCGTTCCGATCTCCCGCAATCATGCCCCGGAGTATTCGCCGGTTCAGCGGGGAAACCGGGATGTCAAACGGATCCAGTTTCTCAAGAGTCCGGGAAAGGAAGGTGGAGGTTCCGATGATCATTCGATTGTCCGGTACTGTCACGGAGAAGAGGCGATGCCGGCTGAGATAAAACCATGTTCGATCCGTTCCGGTGTTCCGGTACACCTGATGTTTTCGGAGTTTTCCGGTGGCATTAACGAGGCATCCCGGCATGAGGCCGGCGGGAAACTCTGTGCCGGAAATCGTGAATCTCAGTGTTCGGGGGAATGCCAGTGTCCGGCCGTGATAATTCCTCAGCGTGGCGAACAGGAGGGTGCCGGAGACGAAGCGATCTTTCTTTTGAATGTCATGAAGAATCCCCGTAGCGGTAACGGGGGAGCCGACGAGGGTTGACAGATGTCGGGCCTGGAAGGTTCGGATGGCGAAGGAACCGGTCACCAGAGTACCGAGGATGAGCAGAAGAATGGCATTTCGCCGAAATTTTGGCACAAAAAGTGCCGGAATACAGGCTATGAGGAAAATGAATGAAAAAACCGGATCACCGATGAGAAGAAGAGAAAAAAGCAGAAAGAAGAGAAAGACAGCGATGCCTCGGTCTGACAACATCAGGTGAGGTAGTACTCACTTTGAATGTACCAGTTGTACGCCCGGCGGGTCAGTACATTAATGACGGATGCAGCCGGTACGGCCGCAAGAATTCCAACGAAACCAAAGTAGTGGCCTCCCAGTAGAATTGCAACAATCACAGTGACGGGATGTAATCCTACTTTCTGACCCACGACACGGGGAGAAATGAAGGTTCCTTCCAGTATCTGAGCTACAGTGAATGTGCCGGCCACGCCAATGAGGTGTGCCACGCTATGTGCATCAAGCCAGGAGAGTAGCAGCGCGGGGACCAGACCGATGGCAAGACCGAGGTAAGGAATCATGTTGGCAAAACCAGCTACCAGTCCGATGACAATCCCCATGGGTACGGCGAAAATGGTCAGGCCGATGGAATAAATGACCGCAAGAATCATGCTGACGGTAAGCTGGCCTTTCAGGAAGTCTTTGATGACCCGGTCAATTTCGGAAAAAAGGCCGGTTACCTGTTCTCTGTGGCGGGGCGGGATGGCTTTGGCGATTCGTTCGGTCAGGCGGTCAATATCTTTTAATAGATAAAAAGCGATTACAGGGATAAGCAGCAAATCCAGGATGCCAAGCAGTACGTTGATGGTACCGGAAAACAGGTTTTTAACAAAGTTGATAACCGGCATCAGAATGTCAATGCCGACAGATTGCAATTTCGCCTTCACCTCTTCCATCTGTTCAGGATGATTGTGGATGTAGTCCCGGATAACGGGGATGGTGGTTTCCTGTAGATGGGCAACATATGCCGGGACTTTATGGGTAAAAGCGGTGACCTGTCGGCTGATAATTGGGGCGGCCAGAATGTAGAAAAGTGCCAGAATGCCAATTAACACGGTAAAAATTAATGCGATGCCAAGGGGACGTCGGACATGATGTTCTTCCAGAAAGTCCGCCACCGGATCCAGCACGTAGGCGATGATAAAGCCAATGATGAGAGAAGACAGCACACCGGATAGAGCGATAAAGACCAGTAGAATGCAGGCAATAAAGGCCGCTACAATTATCTTTTTCTTCATCAGAATGTACTTTTAACTCCTTTGATAAGGTAATGGATTCCGGAAATAATGGTCATGGCCGCCACCGCATATGCGAGATAAATCAACCAGGAAACGTTCAGGTAAAACGCGTTGCAGAAGAGATAAAGGGATGCCGTCGTGATCTGGATGAATGTGGACAGCTTGCCGGCAATGGAGGGCTGCAGCGTTTTGACCTCGGTAGTGAAGAAGATAACCAGGGACGCAATGGCAATGAACACATCCCGGAAAATGACCAGAATGGTAACCCACACCGGGAGCATGTTGGTGTTGCCAATGCCGGCCAAAACCAGAACTACATACACTGAAACAAGCATGACTTTGTCAGCCATGGGGTCCAGGAACTTGCCAACGTCTGTAACATGATCGGTGTACCTGGCAATATAACCATCCAGAAAGTCTGTAACGCCTGCTACTACAAAGACCGCAAAGGCTAAAAGGTGTAATTGATACACGGACGCGATAACGAAAACCGGTATCAGCACCATCCGAAGAATCGTGAGTATATTGGCCAGCCCGAATGCCTGAATGTAGCTGGTATCTTTCTGTTCTGCCATCATTTCTATAACAATTTGGCGGCCAGCTCTGCCAGTGCCGACCGTTCACCTTTCTTCAATGTGACGTGGCCGGCAACCGCCTGCTCCTTAAAATGTTCCACCAGGTAGCTTAATCCGTTGCTGTTTGAGTCCACATAGGGATTGTCAATCTGATAAGGGTCACCTGTCAGTATAACTTTTGTCCCTTCACCCGCCCTTGTGACGATGGTTTTCACCTCATGGGGGGTCAGGTTCTGGGCCTCATCAATCACCATGTACTGACGCGGAATGCTTCGTCCCCGGATATAGGTCAGGGGCTCCACATGAAGAATTTTCTGTGTGATCAATTCCTGGTAGCCAGGGACGCCGGCCATTTCAGAACCGCTGATGAGAAAATCCAGGTTGTCGAAAATCGGCTGCATCCACGGGCGCATTTTTTCGCTCACATCCCCGGGAAGATAACCCAGGTCTTTTCCCATGGGAATGACGGGACGGGCAATGAGCATTCTGTCGTAAATACGACGGTCCGCGACCTGTAGCAGGCCGGCCGCAATTGCCAGGAGAGTTTTCCCGGTTCCGGCCTTTCCAACCAGCGTCACAAGACTGATATTCGGGTCCAGCAGGATATTCAGTGCGAAGATTTGTTCCTTATTCCGGGGTGTGATTCCCCAGATTGGGTCCATATCCACCAGGCGATCCAGGCTCTTCATCACGGAATTGTATTGCGCCAGCGCCGTCTGTTTGGGGTTCTCAGAGTTGATGAGTGTGACAAATTCATTTGGAAAGATTCCCACCAGATCTTCAGGAAGGGGAATCTCATCTTTGTCATAGATCTGTGAAATGGTTGCGGCAGTCGTGTAGTAATCGGCACTACCGCTATAGAGATCTTCCAGTTGAATCTTATCGTTTTCATAATCTTCGGAAGGAACGCCCAAGGCATCTGCCTTAATCCTCAAATTGGTGTCTTTTGTGACGAAAACGACAACCTTGTCCCCCATTTTTTTTGTGAGGTCCACCGCAATTTTCAGAATTTCGTTGTCAGCCCTGTTGCCGACGGTCACACCCAGGTCCACAGCTTCCCGGGTTAACGGAATAAACACTTTTCCAAGCCCTTCACCCAGGGGTACGCCGTCACACAATTTGCCTTTCTTCCGTAGGGAGTCCAGAAAGCGGGACACGTAGCGGGCGTTGCGGCCGATTTCATTCATGTCCTTCTTAAAATTGTCAATCTCCTCGATCACGACAATGGGGACATATACATCGTTGTCTTCAAATTTCAGCAAGGCTTTTGGATCGTGGAGCAATACGTTTGTGTCGAGAACAAATATTTTTTTTGGCATATTACCTCTTTTTTATTGTTACAGCCTTACCTTCCCGAAGGGAAACTATGGTCGGCTGGACAGGTGTTCTTCAAACAGTCGCAACGGCCTCAATTTCAACCAGTACATTTTTGGGGAGAGTTTTCACGGCAAAGGCCGCACGGGCAGGTTTGAAGCCTCCGAACATGCGTTCGTACACTTTGTTCATTTCCCCGAAATCCTCAATGTTCTGTAGAAGCACAGTAGTCTTCACCACTCGGCCGGGGCTGCTCCCCGCTTCCTTCAGTACTTCAAAAAGATTCTTCAACGACTGTTCGGTTTGTGACTGGATCGTGTCTCCGACGATTTCTCCGGTCTCAGGGTCAAGGGGGATCTGGCCCGAGCAGAAGACGAACCCATTGGCTACAATTCCCTGAGAATACGGCCCGATGGCCTGGGGTGCGTCTGCGGTCTTTACTTCTTTTATCATATTTACCTCCCATTGCCGTTGGTTCAACTGCCAATACGAGGACAGCGGTCTGTGAACCTCATGTACGTAAAAGAACCATTTTCTCTATTCAGTATACATCAATCGGGTGGATTTCAGAATCCGAACTTTCTTTCCAAAGAACACTTTTTCATCAAATTCTCCAAAGCCATACAGGGAAAGAACATCTTCCCAGTTGTGAGTTAGAAACTCCGAAGCAAGGTCGCATTCCAGTCGAAAAATGAGACGGGTAAGGATGCTGGCTGATTTCAGATCCAGGGGCCGATAATCCAGTAGATAAAATTTCCCGCCCGGTTTCAGCACACGACTGATCTCCTCTAATACGTGGAGTCGATCATCATGCTCCATTCCGTGGAGAACGAATGACATGAAAGCACCATCAAAAGATGAATTGTTGAAGGGAAAGGGATCTCGGATGTCGGCTTTCATTGCTGAAAGTCGGAGGTCATTTCCCTGTTTTCGGAAGAAGGCATTCAGCATATCCGTACCGATATCAATGCCTGTTACCCGACAGTCTCCTCCCACTTGATCAGCAATCAGGCGGGCATTGCGCCCGGTACCGCATCCGATGTCAAGGACGGTTGCACTTTCCGGAAGGTTTATGAAGGACACCGCGCTTTTAATAAAACGGGGATAATATCCCAGTGTGATGAGATTCATCAGTCCGTCGTAGTTGCGGGCCTCAAATCCTTTTACCTCAATTTTGCTTCTTACCATTTTTCGTTGCTCCGATTTGTTTTTTGCTGATCAGTTCTGGAATTACTGGGAAATCGTACAATAATTTGATAAAAAACTCAATTTGTCGTTGACAAATTGCTAACTTAAACTCATAATAGCGAAGAAGGTGGGTATTTTTATGCACGATCGCTATTCGATTACAATCATCCCAAACGGGAGCGGATCGGTTCACAAATACTCAGTGAAGCGGTTGCATCTGCGCTATTTGATAGCCGGAACAGCGGTTCTCGTTCTGTTTTTTGCCTTTCTTATGGTCCATTTCTTCATCTCATCTAATCAACAGCTTGCAATGAACCGGATGCAAAAAGAACTGAATGTTTTGAAAAGTGTCAATTCTAAATATCAGGCAAATGCTGAAAATCTGGAAAATAAATTGAATTACTTTTCGACAAAGGCACGGAAACTGGCCACGTATGTTGGTGCGGATTTATCACTCAATGACAACAGTATGGGAATCGGTGGTGCGGATTATCTCAACAACCGGTTCGCAAGTTACATGAATAAAGACCTTGACGGGATGAACCGAAAGGCAGAGAAACTCTTTAAGGGTTTTCAGGAGCTTGAAAAAATATTTAAGAACAAGAATGACATTCTCCGGCACACACCTTCCATGTGGCCGGTCAAAGGGTTCATTACGGATCGGTTCGGATACCGAAAGGATCCGTTCACAGGTCTCAGGGCCTTTCACACTGGCATTGACATTGCCGCCAAGCGGGGGACACCCGTTTTTGCTCCTGCTGACGGCATTGTTACGATGACCGGAAAAAATGAGGGTTATGGAAACATGATTGCCATCAGCCATCTCAACAACATCACAACTCGATACGGCCATCTCCAGGAAATTCTTGTTAAGAGGGGCCAGAAAGTGAAACGTGGTGACCTGATCGCCACCGTTGGAAATACGGGCCGCAGCACTGGCCCTCATTTGCATTTCGAAGTTGTAACGGGGAAAAAGACTGTTAATCCCTCCGATTACATGATCAGCGAAATTATGCATTTCTGAATCCCTTCAAGTGTTATAATCTTGTCTTGAAAAACTGATGATACCGGGTGAATAATGATAAAACAGATTGCCAAAACAGTATTTGGAACAAAGAATGACCGGTTCTTAAAGAGCCTGCAACCGATTGTAAACAGCATCAATCAACTGGAACCGCAAATGCAGCAACTTTCCGATGAAGCGCTTCGGGAAAAAATTCAGAATTTCAGGGAGAGGGTAACCGGTCTGGCCAATGACGACAAACCATTCAAGCCGCTTCTGAACGAGATTCTCCCTGAGGTCTTTGCCATAACCCGTGAGGCTGGTGTCCGGACCCTGGGCATGCGTCATTTTGATGTGCAGCTGATAGGTGGAGTGGTGCTTCATCGTGGAATGATTACCGAAATGAAGACTGGTGAAGGAAAGACCCTTGTGGCAACTTTACCTGTTGTCTTGAACGCCCTTTCCGGCAGAGGTGTGCACGTGGTCACAGTGAACGACTATCTGGCCACCCGTGACAGGGAGTGGATGGACAAGATTTATCACTTCCTCGGGTTCAGTACCGGTACGATTACCAACGGCCTGGACGATAAAGAGAGAAAAGAGGCCTACGACTCGGATATTACCTACGGAACAAACAACGAATTCGGTTTTGACTATCTGCGGGACAATATGAAGTACTACCTGGAAGACTGCGTACAGCGTGGTTTCAACTTTGCCATTGTGGATGAGGTAGACAGTATCCTGATTGATGAAGCCCGTACGCCGTTGATTATTTCCGGGCCATCGGAAGAGTCCACTGAGAAATATTATGGCGCCAATCGCATCATTCCCTCACTGGTCCGTGGGAAAGAGGAAGACGATCCCGACGCAGACTACGAAGTGGATGAGAAAGACCGGAATGTCACAATGACGGAAAAGGGCGTAGAAAAGGCTGAAAAACTTCTGGGTGTAGAAAATCTCTACGATCCGAGCAACATCGAATTACTTCACTGCGTGGAACAGGCATTGAAAGCCCATGCCCTTTTTGAGCGGGATGTGGATTATATCGTGAAGGAAAATGAAGTTCTGATTGTGGACGAGTTTACCGGACGACTGATGCCGGGACGTCGCTACTCCGATGGATTGCACCAGGCACTGGAAGCCAAGGAAGACGTTAAGATTCAATCTGAGAACCAAACCCTGGCTACCATCACCTTCCAGAATTATTTCCGTATGTATGACGTGTTGTCCGGTATGACCGGTACGGCAGATACGGAGGCCCTGGAATTCAAGAAAATTTATGAACTGGATGTCTCTGTAATTCCAACCAACATGCCAATGATTCGTGCGGATTACGCCGATGTGGTTTACCGGACGGAAAGGGAAAAATTCAATGCGATAGCAGCAGATATCCGGGAGTTGCATGAAAAGGGACAACCGGTGCTGCTGGGCACCATTTCCATTGAAAAATCTGAGGTTTTGAGCAGGCTTCTGAAGAAACAGAAAATAAAGCATGTTGTTTTGAACGCGAAATTCCATGAGAGAGAAGCGGAAATTGTAGCCCAGGCAGGTCGCAAGGGTGCGGTGACCATCGCTACCAACATGGCCGGGCGTGGTACAGACATTGTGCTGGGTGGGAACCCGGCATTAATGGCCTTACCTGAACTGAGCAAAGAGGGGATAAGCGAAGAAGAGCGGAATGCGGTTCTTGAAAAATACAAAGGTATCTGCAGCAGAGAAAAACAGGAAGTGCTGGATGCCGGTGGACTGTATATCATAGGCAGTGAGCGCCATGAAAGCCGACGGATTGACAACCAGTTGAGAGGCCGTTCCGGTCGTCAGGGAGACCCGGGGGCATCCCGGTTTTACCTGTCGCTGGAAGATGACCTCATGCGGATTTTCGGTAGTGACAGAATCTCGGGATTGATGGGCCGCCTGGGTATGGAAGAAGGCGTTCCCATTGAACACAAGATGATCAGCAAGTCTATTGAACGCGCCCAGCGCCAGGTAGAGAGCCGTAACTTTGACATCCGCAAAAACCTGATGGATTACGATACGGTGATGAACCAGCAGCGGAGTACGTTTTACAGCCTTCGCCGGAAGATACTGCAAGGTAATGCAAGGGAGCATGTATTTAACCTGACCGAAGATATCCTTTTCTGGCTCGAAGATCAGTACATCACGGACCCCAAACATCCGGATGAGTGGAATGCGGAAGAGTTTGCGAAGAAAATAAATGAATACTTTGACTTCGTTATGACCGCGGAGGAAATCCGAGCCATCAACCGGGAAGAGCTGGAATCTGTCATCTATAAGAAAGTGACGGAAGCATACGATGAAAAAGTAAAATTGATCGGGGACGACAAAATGTTCCGGATGCACGAACGGTTTGTTGCCCTGCAGTTCCTGGACCGTCACTGGAAAGAGCATCTGCGCAATATGGATCACCTGAAAGATTCCATTGGTCTGCGTGGCTATGGTCAGAAGGACCCCATCATTGAGTACAAGAAGGAAAGTCTGGCTTTGTTTGAAAACACCATGGCACTTGTGGAAGACAACATCATAAAAGTACTGTACTGGATTCAACCTCCTTCAGAAGAACAAGTTCGTGAAGAAAAGAGAAACGCAAAAGCAAAGCAACGTCGATTCCGGAATGCCGGAGGTGGAGAAACTCCGGCAGTTTCCCAGGTCAAACGGGATAAACCCAAAGTTGGGCGGAATGACCCCTGCCCATGTGGCAGTGGGAAAAAGTACAAAAAATGCTGCGGAAAAAATGAGAGGTAAGAATGCTGGAGAAAACTCCTGAAATCGGGCTTACTTTCGACGATGTGCTGGTAGTACCAGCCTATTCCGAGATCCACCCCAATGATGTATCTGTGAAAACTCGGCTTTCCCGACAGATTTCATTGAACATTCCACTTTTGAGTGCGGCGATGGATACCATCACGGAATCCCGTCTTGCCATTGCCCTTGCCCAGCAGGGCGGGCTGGGAGTTATCCACAAGAATATGGGAGTGGCGGAGCAGGCAGAGGAAGTGGACAAGGTTAAGCGGTCGGAATCCGGAATGATTGTGGATCCCATTACCATTGCCCCGGATGCTTACGTCTATCAGGCGGAAGACCTGATGCACAAGTATCGAATTTCTGGTGTACCGGTGACGGCATCCGGGAAGTCGGGCGGAAAACTGGTGGGTATCCTCACCAATCGGGACCTCCGTTTTGAAACCCGCAGCGACATTAAGGTTCAGGATATCATGACGAAAGAGAACCTGGTGACCGTCCCGGTGGGGACAACTCTGGAAGATGCCAAGCGGATTCTGCACAAACATAAAATTGAGAAACTCCTTGTGGTGGATGAAGAATTTCACCTGAGGGGTCTGATTACGGTCAAGGATATTGAAAAGAAGATTCAATATCCACTTGCATGTAAGGATGATCTGGGCCGGCTCAGGGTCGGTGCTGCGATAGGTGTCGCCAGCGACATGGAAGAACGTGCTGATGAACTGATCCGCAAGAATGTCGACATTCTTGTGCTGGACTCTTCCCATGGCCATTCCGCTGGTGTGCTGGAAGCGACCCGGATTCTGAAGAAAAAATATCCGGAAATTGAATTGATCGTGGGGAATATTGCGACCCCGGAGGGCGCACTGGCATTGATCAAGGCCGGAACCGACGTGATAAAGGTGGGAATTGGGCCCGGATCCATTTGCACAACCCGGGTGGTTACCGGTTGCGGGATGGCCCAGATAACAGCAATTTCTCAGTGTGTCGCCGCCGCCAGAATGACCAATACGCCGGTAATCGCGGATGGTGGTATTAAGTTCTCAGGAGACCTGACAAAAGCAATGGTGGCCGGTGCGGACAGCGTGATGATCGGCAGCCTGTTTGCCGGGACGGATGAGGCTCCTGGAGAAACCGTTATCTATCAGGGAAGAACCTACAAAACATATCGGGGAATGGGTTCCATCGGTGCCATGAAAACCGGAAGCGCGGATCGATACTTTCAAGATCCTTCATCCAAGTCCAAGCTGGTGCCGGAAGGGATTGAAGGTCAGGTTCAGTATCGCGGTTCATTGTCCGGTGTTGTTCACCAGTTGATGGGCGGACTTCGAGCCGGTATGGGCCTGGCCGGATGCCAGAGCATAGAAGACCTGAAGACGAAAGCAAAATTTGTACAGATTACCAGTGCCGGGCTGACTGAAAGTCATCCGCATGACGTTGTTATTACCAAAGAATCACCGAACTACAGGTTGGATTGATGTGGGCTTTCATTGGGAAGGGCGGCCCCCTCATGTACCCCATACTGCTGGGGCTGCTTGTCGGGCTTGCCATCATCATTGAGAAGGCGTTTAACCTGAGAGCTTCAAGAATTGTAGATAAGAAGCTGTTTCTGGACGTCAAGGGTCGTCTTTCTGAGCGGGATTTTGAATTGGCCATTGGTCGGGTTAAGACCGGTGCCACCCCTGCAGTTTCGGAGCTTCTGGAAGAGGCGATTCAAAATCGTAATTTGCCTGAGAAGGAACTGAGAGAGCTGATCGAAACTTCCGGAAAGCGGGCTGTACGGCGACTGGAACGATATCTGCCGACTTTGAGTACCATTATTTCCATTGAGCCACTACTAGGCCTGCTGGGCACAGTTACCGGCATGATCAAAGTATTCAAGGTCATTTCGACACAGGGAATCGGCCGGGCTGAGCTGCTTGCTGGTGGAATTTCTGAGGCGCTGATTACGACTGCGGCCGGACTCAGTATTGCCATTCCTTTTCTGATTTTTTACAACATGTACTCGGAACGGGCGGAAAGTATTGCGATGGAGTTGGAAAAGGAAGTCCTCTCCATCTTCAAACGGTTGAAAACGTCATGAATTTCGGAAATGGGCGTTCGAAACGGCGAAATGCCCTGCTGGACATTTCGCCTCTTATTGATGTCGTCTTTCTGCTTCTTATTTTTTTCATGGTGTCTACCACGTTCCGTGACGAGGCTGGATTGCCTCTGAACCTCCCGTCTTCAGTTTCCCGGGGACTCAAGAAAACAGATAATGTTGTGGTAACAATTTCAAAAAAGGGCGATATTTATGTGGGGAAAGCCCTGACAGCCCCCGACAAGTTGACCGAAGTGATTCGAAGCCAGATTGCGCTGGCAAAGAAGAAAGAGGTGATAATCAAGGCAGACAAGTCAGCGAGGTATGAATTAGTGTATCGTGTTATGGATGCTTCCCGGCAGGCAGGTGTGGAATCCCTGTCCGTCGCCGGGGAGATGAAACAATGAGGAGGAAATATGCCATACTGTCCATCTTGCGGGTATGAATTTCAGGAAGGCATCAACACGTGCCCGGACTGTAAGGTTTCATTGCTGGGGAAACTACCGGAAACAAGCGATAATAAAGAAGAGCCCGAAAAGTGGGTGGTGGTTCGCCGTGTTTCATTTATGGGTGAAGGGAAAATCATCCGGGGACTTTTAGTTGCCAACAATATCCCTGCCGTAGTAGAAGACAGATCTTTTGGGATGATTCCAGAAACCATGGGGGACCTCAGCGTGATCAAAGTGATGGTCAGGGAGCATGACCTTGAAAGAGCGGAAGCACTTCTGAAAGACCAGGAAGATAGTGTCACGGAAGAGGAGGAGGGAGTATCCGAAGACTGATCTTGGGAGCGCTTCTGTTCGGTACTATACTGACGCCGGTCCAAGCTGAAACCATACGGGTCGGTGTGTCGCTGAACCGGAATGAAGTGCGTTTGCATACGGACGCAAAACTGAAGATTTTACATAAGAGAAGAACTATTCGAACTGTGCCTGGTGGCTCCACATTTCGCATATGGCTGGGTAACGGGGACGGTGCTGTATTGGATCAGCCCGGATGGGTTGTACAGGTGGGGGCATATAGCAGTCATTCTTCCGTGGAGTTGTGTCAGAAGATGTTGGCCGGGTTCACGGATGATAAGCCCAAGGTGGAATACGTTCGGAAGCGGAATCTTTACTTTGTCCATTATGGCCCCTACGAGTCCCTGAGCGAGGCATCAGCGATCAAGGACCTGCTGAAGCTCAATGGATTCAGTGATGTCTTCATCACAAGTGGTGATGTCAAAACGCGAAAAAAGGCCATACTCTACCTGATAACCAGTGAATACGACAAACATGCGCTCCATCATGGACCCATTACATTAGAATGCAGTTCACCCATTACTGTGGAGGGAACGCAATATCGGGGGAATCTGCAGATCCGGGTAAATGGAGATCGTTTCAATATTATTAATATAGTTGATATTGAGGAATATCTCCGGGGTGTGGTTCCAGCGGAAATGGGGGGCACATTGTACCCTCAGATAGAGGCGTTGAAGGCCCAGGCGGTGGCGGCAAGAACCTATGTTTATTACAATCTGGGCCAATTCAAGTCTCTGGGATTTGATATCTGTGCCAGTCAGAGTTGCCAGGTTTATAAAGGGGTCAATGCAGAGCAGGACAGGACCGACCGTGCGGTAGCTGCCACCCGTGGTGAAATCCTGACTTATCAGGGAAAGCCCATCAATGCGCTTTTTACGGCGTTCTGCGGCGGGCAGACTGAAGATGTGGAAAACGTGTTTGAGGGAGGACCTGTCCCGTACCTGAAATCGGTTCAATGCGGAGGAGCGGACGGTGATTGGATTTCCCAGAACCTGACAACAGTAGCAACATTGCCGCTGTTGGAAACCCCATACGTTAATCAGCCATCTCTGGCAGTTGTCCGGATGTTTGAAGACGGCTTTCTTAAGAAAGAGGACCTGGGACATCTCAATGAAGTTGCCTCCGTGGCGTTCTGTGGTGAATTTTTCGGAACGCTCTTAACGAAACTGGGAGTGCCGCTACCGAAAACAGAATTGAAATCTAACTCTCTGAAAGAGATTGCGTCATATCTCAGTAGAGCCTTTCTGGATACCGATGACACCACAGATCTGCTCAGCGCCGGTTTGCTTCGTCAGCCTTGCCCCGATGTTTCAGCCCGCATGGTTGATGTTGTGGCAATTGGTGAAAATATCCAGGAAGTTCTCAATCAGGAGGATCCGCCAACGCTCAGGTTCAAGGTGGTTGATAAAGACTTTCTGGACTTGAATCCGGCACCGGACTTTCTTTTTTATTCAGCCGGAGACCAGTTGATACCGGCCTCCATAGCCAGGATAAGGTTTGGAGATCGTATTCGTTACATGGAAAAACCGGACGGCATAGCTGCCGTTGAAATACTGACACGGGAATCCCAGAGTGCCTTGAACGACAGCTTTGTTTCCTCGTATCGCTGGTTCCGTTTCCTGTCTGCAAGTCAATTGAGTATTAACGTAAATCGCTATGTCAAAGTCGGGAAACTGACTGATATTTCTGTGGCAAAAACCACTGCTACGGGCCGCGTTGCAGCCCTCAAAGTAAAGGGAACAACTGGAAGTGGTGCGATTCGGGGCCTGAAAATCAGATGGACGCTGGGGGGTAAGGAAAATAAATTCCGGCTCTTCAAAAGGCTGGACAAAGATGGGAACCTTCTAGGCGTGTACCTGACGGGAAGCGCGTGGGGCCATGGAGTTGGTATGTGCCAGGTAGGAGCATTCGGAATGGCCACGAAGGGCTATTCCTACACGGATATTCTGAAGCATTACTATACTGGAGTTGAAATTGAGCAAATCGGGAAATAGACTGTTTATCCTTACCAACGACGATGGGCCCTTTTCGGTAGGTGTGCAAAAACTGGGAGAGGCCTTGCGTCGGTTTGGCAGAGTGGTAACAGTTGTGCCACACCAGGAAATGTCGGGTTCTTCCCATGCTTTGACATTAAACCGGCCGCTTCAACTGAAAGAAATTGAGCCTGACTTCTATATTGTAGATGGAACACCAGCTGATTGCGCCTATCTCGGACTCTTCCACATTCTAAAGGAAAGCCGTCCTGATGTTGTTGTTTCAGGCGTCAACAAAGGCTACAACATGGGAGAGGATGTGATTTATTCCGGTACCGTAGCAGGTGCCATGGAAGGATTTTTCCATGGCATTTCAGGAGTGGCGCTTTCCGCGAAGAACCTTCAAAATCTGGGAGCCATTCTGGATCATTTTTCCAATTTGTTTCCGCGGATTCTGGAGATGGAAGACAAGGCGATGCTCAATATCAACTACCCTGAGGGGGAGATTCGGGGAACAGCCATGACCCGTCTTTCCAGCCGGATATATCCAGGCAAGGTGGAACCATGTCACCAGTCCCGGAATCAACAGGCTCTCTGGATCGGTGGCGTCCCCCCCGCCTGGTCGGACAGGCCCGGTACCGACATTGTGGAAGTACTGAAGGGTTTTGTCTCTGTGACACCACTTCAGCCCGATTTGACGGATTTCAAGGAAATGGAGAATGTGAAAACATGTTTGAAAATCTGAGAGCCAAGATGGAGAAAAGCGCCAACTCAAAATGGGCTGTTGTGTCACTGGTGACAGTTTCCTTTATTGAAAGTTCATTTTTCCCACTTCCACCGGATGTTATTTTAATCCCCATGATCATCCTGAAGAAAAAGAAGTGGGTGTACTACAGTCTGGTTTGCACTGCCGGTTCCGTTGTGGGCGGATTGGTCGGTTATCTGATTGGTTATCAATTTTTTAACCTTGTGGGAGTGAAACTGATAGATTTCTACCATGCTCAACATCAGTTTGCGCTGGTGGAGTCATTTTATAGACAGTACGGATTTTTTGCCGTCTTCACAGCGGGATTCACTCCGATTCCATACAAGGTTTTTACAATTGTGGCGGGTGTTTTTAAAATGAATGTTGCTTCATTCACCATCGCCTCTATTTTCGGGCGTGGCGGACGATTTCTCCTGGAAGGTTTCCTCATCTTCAAGTTTGGTGAAAAAGCTGTTGTCTTTCTCGAAAGACATGCAATTCTTGCAACTATACTTACTATAGTACTGGTAATTCTGGCAGTGGTCCTATGGAAGATGTGGGTGTAAGACGCGTTCATCTTATCGTGCACGGCCGGGTTCAGGGAGTGGGCTTTCGCTTCTTTGCTGCCACTGTTGCCGCTCGACACAACATCAGAGGTTTTGTTCGAAACTGTATGGATGGCACTGTGGAAATTGACGCGGAGGGAACAGAAGAACGGCTGCGATCCTTCCTTTCCGAAATCTGCCGCGGTCCAAGCTTTGGCCATGTGGATCATGTGGAAGAAACGGCTCTTCCTGCAAAAGGCTACGACAGCTTTGATATAGCCAGGTAGTATGCGAATGAAACTCGGCATATAACCTTGTCTATCACTCAATACCGGTTGTTTGGTACAGTCGTCACCGGAATCGAAGTATGGTAAAATCTGGATCATGAAAAAGACAGCAACTCAACTCTGGTTTACTATGTTTTTCTTCTTGACGACTATATTGCCTGTCTGTGTCGCTGGTGAGATTGAGACCGCGAACGAACTCTCTCAGACTATCCAGAAGGCGCAAGAAGCATGGGATAGCGGTGACTCAGAAACTGGGCTGAAACTGGCGATGAAGGCAAGGGAACAGGCTATAGAGGAGCAGAAAACCAGAGATGAGGCAAAGGCCTGCCGCATCCTGGCGGAAATCTGGTTCGACAGGGATGAAAATAAGTCTCTCTCATTCTACGGAGAAGAAATTCGTTGCAGGGAGGCGATTGGAGACAAAAAAGGACAAGCCTATTGTTCCAATGCATCCGGAATTCTGTTGAAACGGAAGGGATTGTACTTCAATGCCCTTGAAAACTATTATAAATCCCTGCGCTTTGCGGAAGACATTCCTGACATGAAGGATCGGCTGAGCAGAACGAGTTCTGCGGCATTCAATATCGCCTCCCTTTACGATACGTTCCATTTTTATAACAAAGCCATTCAGTATTATCAGATATCTCTGGATTGTGAACAGAGACTTAAGAATCAGAATGGAGAATTTCTTGCGATGGCAAATATGGCCGTAACGTATCGAAAGCTGGAGGAGTTCAGCAAGGCGATTTCCTATGCAAGACGTGCACTGGCATTTGCGGAGGGACTGGGAAACGAAGAGGAAATCGTTAGAATAACAAACAATCT
>CAZRHT010000043.1:17763-23630 GCA_964599895.1 uncultured Holophagae bacterium | reverse complement strand
GATATCCTCCTCCTCTTCACGGACGGTTTTGTGGATCATGAAAACGAGGCCGGTCAGCGATTTGAGGACGTCCGTCTGGAAGATGTGCTCCGGGAAGCCAAGAATGAGAGACCACAAGAAATCGTGCGCATACTGGAAAAAGAGCTCCTTTCATTCGCCCTGCCGAATGACGACATCACTTTCGTTGTCATCAAACGCAGCCTGAGTGGTAAGGATCAGGACTGAGTACCTGAACATTCTGCCTTCCTTTCAGGAAAAGTGAAAACTGTCTTCACCCCGTGGACAAATTCCTGGAAGGGATCTATATTTTCTTTGTATTATCCACGCAGACAAAGAAAAGGAGGGCAAAATGGGTTTATTTGTTTTGATGACGAAACTGACGCCGGAAATATGTGGCGATATCAAGCGCCGGGAAGCCATCGGAAAAGAATGGAAAAAGAAGGTGGACAGTCTCTGCCCGGATGTCAGGTGGATTTCCCACCTGGCCTTGCTGGGGCCCTATGATTTTATGGATATCTACGAAGCGGACAGTGTAGAAACGGCGACCAAAGTTTCCATGCTTACCCGTGCCAACGGCGCAGTCACTGCGGAAAGCTGGCCCGCCATGGAATGGTCCGAATTCATCGACGTCATGAGAGGAGTGGATGATTAAAAGAGTTAGGAGTTGGGGTAGGAGTAGGAAAAAGAAAAAGGAGGGGAAACTTCACCATCCGGTGAAGTTTCCCCATTGATTCCTTTTTCTGTTCTTAATTCTTATTCTAACCCCTACTCCTACTCCAACTCCTACTGTTTCGGCCCTAAGGGCCGAAACTACTCGACCCAGACCTTTACTTTTTCATTGTCATCATAGGCTTCTACAATGGCCAGGGGGCCAACCTTTTTCAACTCCTGCACCAGCTGTTTCAGGTTAATTTTCATCCCTTTGTCCACTTCAAGACCATCTTTGGGGCACCAACTGGACACGACATCAATCAACGAGATGGGGAGTGTTACCCGTACTTTGATCTTGCCGGTTTTCATGTCGGTGACTTCCACCTTGAACCACTTTACTTCTTCCATTGTCTTCGCGGTAGTTGTGCCCGGTTTTACTACTTTCTTGATCACCTTGTAATCATCCGCTGCGGCGCCCATTACCGCCGGCGCGATTCCCAGCATAACCACCAGCACCAGTGCCAGTCTCTTCATTTTGTACCTCCTTGCAATTGGTAGATTGTTATTTAATCGATCCAGATACGGATCGTTGCCTCTTTGTCTTCAATGCGAACGACTTCCCGCGTCTTGATAAGGGTCTGGATAATCGTATCCAGATTGTATCCCTCTGCTGCCAGACGCTTCTTTTCCGAATCCGGCAATGCTGTGAGCGCCAGCGTGGCAAGGGACAAGGGAATTGAAATGGAAACCCGCTCCGGATTCTGGCCCTTCGCAACATGCTTATCCACGACCCGGATTCTCAACATTCGCCCCCTTGTCCGGTCTGTCTTATTCACGTTCTCCAGACTCCGGGGGTCAATCCTGAACAGTGCCAGCTTTGCCCGCTCCCGCAGCTCATTGTCAGATTCTCGGTTTACAATGCCTTTCAATACCGGAATGCCCTCCCTCGCAAGGGACTTATCATTCAAGTAAGAGAGTTTGAATGCCGCATAGTACCGCACCGATTTGTCTTTGGACGAAAGAGCCTGTTTTAACCGGGTTGGTGCCAGTTTATCCTTTCGTTTCAACAATTCCACGTTAAGATCAACCATGTTAATTTCAGCTTCTTCCCTGAGGGCCGCATTTTCGGACACCGCGAGAAATTGCTGGAATGCTGCCACAGCCTCCGACGTCCGGTCCAGTTCCTTCAGGCAGGTGCCCCTGTAAAATATTGCCTGAAGTGCATCTTTTCCATCCGGGTTTGATGCCAGACACTTATCCAGCTCTACCAGCGCACTCTGCCACTTCTGGTCAAACAGCATCACCTTTGCCCGTTCCAGTGATGGGTTCCCCGCTGTCAATGGCAGTGTCCCGGCCCACAACAGTATGGTCACAATTCCCAGTATTTTCTTCATGCTTCTCCCCCGCTCCGTTTGAGCTCTTCTTCCACCAACCGGATTTTCAGAAAAATATGTTCCCGTCGCAGCAATTCCTGCAGCCTTGTAACATCCCTGCAACCGTCATTTCTGCTGACTGATGCCATCTCACTGAATACCATGTCCAGCTTGCGGCACAGGCCCCGTGCATTTTGAAGCTTGGCCCGATCCAGATCCTTTCTCAGAATCCTATTTCTTGCCATCAGCTTCCGTACATCCTGGTCCGACTGCCATGAGAATGGCCCTTCATTCTGCCCCGGACATTGTTCCATGAAATCAGACAACACCAGACGGCTCTTTGAGAGCATCTGCCGCACCTCATCACGAGCCACATTGGTTTCCATCTGTTCCAGAGTGGCACTGGACAATCTTATTTCCCGTGGTGCCACCGGGCCGGGGACAGTACGGATGACGACCATCAGAATCGGAATCAACACACATGCCACCATTGCCCCCTGCACAAGAACGGATAAGAAGGGTGAACGATTCCTCAATCCCTGCTGCGAACTCGCGTTTGCCAGAATCCGGGTTTCCATAGCTTCCCAGTTGATGCCCTTCATTGCCGCCTCACCTTCCGCCTTCAAAACCTGAGTCTCTTTTAGAATCCGATGAGCCAGCTCCATTTCGAGACAACAGTCGGGGCAATGATCCAGGTGCTGTTCCACCGTGCGCAGGACGTCAGGTTTGAGATCGCCTGCCACAAAAGCTGAAAGCCGCTTTCTGATCCAATTGCATGATTTCATCATTCCCCCCATTTTCCTGCCACCAGTGTACGGATTCGGGTGAGTACCCGATGATGCAAGGTTTTGACTGTCCCTTCTGTAACTCCCAGAGAAACCGAAATTTCTCTAAATGTCATATCCTCGTAATATCTCAACGCGAAAATTTCCTGTTCGCGGGGCGGAAGATCAGGGAAAACTTCCCGGATCACATCTTTCAAATCCAGACTCATGGCGCTGGACTGGCCGTCCCCGGTAAATTCAGAGGCCAGAAGGGATTCCGTCGTCTCCAAGGGAACTGACTTCTTTCGCCGATACCGGTCAATGGACAGGTTCCGGGCTACTTTCAAGAGCCAACCCTTCACCGAAGGTGACTTCTTGAGCTGGCCGCCCTTCTCTATTGCTTTCAGATATGTGTCCTGCAAAATGTCCATTGCTTCCTCCCGGTTCCTCAGGATGGCGTATGCCATTCTGAATACCGAATCGCGATGCTCCACAAACAACCTATGAAATCGTTCCCGTTCTTCCCGGCCTTCCAGGATAGAGAGATTGCCCGGGCGTTTCTTCAACCTCACCTCCGCCGGCGATAACCCGGACTAACTCAACCAGATCAATACGTGAGAATCCTCGTTTTCATCATCCACCTGTACCAGAAGTCCTGGCCCAAGTTTCCTCAAATCCTGCGGTGACATATGTTCAAGGGGATTCAACTGACCTTCAAAGTCATCCGAATCCACGTTCGCCTTAGCGATATCCACGCCCCACTCCACCACAGTCAACGGCATAGTGATCCGCACCAGGTCTCCATCCTCACCATCAAACACAAGAAGGTGCATCTCCGTTGCCTCGCCACTCCGATCCGGGTTTGCATTGGCAATGGACGCAATTTGTTGTCTCGCCCTCTGAAATGCCTCGTGTGGAAACCCATCCACATGGCTCACACTCAACTGCGGGCAAGCTGTGAATGTCAATGCAATCAAAATCAATAATGTGTTTCGAATTTTACTTCCCATCTTTCCCCTCCCTTGTGCTACACCTATAGTACGAACCAGGACGGGAAATGGTTGACAGAAAGATGCATTTCCCTCCCGGCCTGGGACAGGCCGGGAGGGAAATGCAAGTTTAAGTCTAAGTTTAAGTTTAAGTAAAGACAGGGAGAGGGAAATTACCCGTCTTGTCCCTTTCTGAACCATCCACCATTCACTATCCACGGCGGTTTTGCCGCCTCTTCGTCTCGCACTTGCACTTGCACTCGCACTTTCACTTTCACTCGCACTGCTGCGCAGTGTTATACTGTTTAGGAACTCATATTTTGCAGGAGGGAACAATGGCAGAGATTACGATCTACGGAAAACACGGATGACCGCACACGGATGGCGCCAGGTCGGCGTACCCGGAAGCGGCTTACTATAATGTGCAGAGAGAACCGGACAAACTCACCGAAATGCTGAAATTCTCCGGCGGCATCCGCCGGGTCCCAGTCATTGTGAACGGGGGACACGTCACCATCGGCTTCGAAGGCGGCACCTGAGGCGTCTGATTCGGCCGCGGTGCGACCGAATAGTGACTTGTGAATCGTGGATGGCAAATAGTGGATAGTTGGGAAAAGATAGAGGACGGTAATTACAAGAAAAGAAAATGAATTTATAGGGAAAAAGCATTCGGCAATATCAGCCATTTTTGGGATTGGGCAGCTTAAGTTATTCGTCTTCAGTGGCCTGTTTTTTCCGTTTGGTTGCTCGGGATCTCAACTTCCACAAGGTTGGATGGGTACGGTGGAAAGTCCCAGCCATCCAGCAAGAACCATACCCTAACGTAATACTTGCCTGAAGGAAGCGGGTCCCTAAAGCGGTAGGGGTAAAGACGAAACGAAAGAGAAAGCTTACTGTTCGGTGGTACGCGGGTTGAAAACTCTCCCACTTCGATGGCCCTGCACTCATTTTCCCGTACGCTCTTTTCATTGAACAGGACTTGTTTAGAACTTGAGTATACGGTTACAAAGAAATCACGCCCAAGAAGTCTATCCCCCTGCTCAAGTCGCCTACCCAAATTGGTTTTGTTTTCAATCACCACGTTAAAACCGGCGAGTTTGTTCCCGGTTTTTTTACCGGGAAGTTCTGCGTTCAACAAAATAAGCTTGAGGCCTCGATACGACCTCATTTCCCACTCTGTGAATTTCACTGCAGTCGATTCCCGATAATAATCCTGAACATCACAAGCAACCACTTGCACAACCTTTGCATTTGGCCCAAAAAAGACCGATCCGATGAATGGTAATGTTCCCGGTTGTTTTACCCCATACGCATACCGATACTGCCGAGTATCTAATGAAGCAAACTTGATCGGCCGGATTTCATCTGGAGGACCCATGATTTTTCTGACTTCTGCCTCCGTCATACCCTTCTTAACTTCCTGCCTGAGCCTGTTACGCTGAGCAATAAGCTCAGCATCCTGATTGGCACGGACGGGCAATCCAACACTGACAACAAGAACAAGAATTAAAGCTCTCGGAACATAATTGAGTTTCATGATTTTATGATAGCACATGGTGAATCAAAACGCTCATTCCCATCACTCATCACTCTTCACTCATCACCCATCACTCATCACCCATCACTTCTTCTTCACTCCGGGTTTTTATTGATGGATTTTTTCTTTCCATTTTCATCAATGGCCACGTAGGTGAATGCCGCTTCTGTGACCTTGAGGCTTGGAGATTTTCCATCTACCTGCCGTCCGACCGAATGCACCCATACCTCCAGTTCGAGGGTAATGGATGTGTTGCCGATCCGAACCACTGAACCATAGCAGCCGACGACATCTCCCACCAGTACCGGGTGGATAAATTTCATCGAATTTACGGCCACAGTAACCATTCGGGAATTGGTGATTTCCTGGGACAAAATTCCTCCCGCGATGTCCATCTGTGACATGATCCAGCCCCCGAAAATGTCCCCTTTGGAATTTGTGTCCGCTGGCATCGCCAGCGTCCTCAGTATCAATTTCCCCTTGGGTTCCACTGGATTCTCAGCCATAATCCCTCCCGTTTTCTTCTTTGTCACCCATCACCCTTCACTCCGTA
>CAZRHT010000043.1:1489-17663 GCA_964599895.1 uncultured Holophagae bacterium | reverse complement strand
GTAGGGGTAGGGGTAGGGGTAAGAAAAATCAGGGAGTTGGCCATTCCCTGCTCATCACCCTTCACCCTTCACTCATCACTTCCCATTTTCCCATTCGTCAGCCATGCGGTCCAACCGCGATGCTTCTCTCTTCCTCTTCCTCCTACTCCAACCCCAACTCCTACCCGTCTGCGCCGCTGGCGCAGACTACATATCTTTCGCAACTTCAGCGCCGAAGAGGTATATCAAAATTGAGTAGTATATCCACAGAATCAGCAGAATCAGAGAACCGATAGAGCCGTAGACCAGGGAGTAGAGCTTAATGGACACGATGTAGAGGCCAAAGATGTGTTTCAGGATTTCCCAGAGCAGGGTGGCAATGAATCCCCCAGTGAGTGCTTTCCGGAATGGAAGATACATGTGACTCATGTATTTGTAAGACAAAGCAAAAAATATGGTCTCCAATATAACCTGACTCAACAGGATGACTTTGTACGCATCGACAAAAGGTAAGATCTCCAGTTTTTTACTGATTACAAAGAGGGTGGAACCGGAAAAGAACAGAACGAGAAGTACAAAGCCGGTTACCATGAAAAACACAAATGATTTCAACGTGGCTTTCCAGGTGCTTCGGGTATCGTGGGTCTCAAAAATAACGCTCAGTGCCTGTTCCATGACGGTAAATACACGAAAGGCGAAATAAAATACGGCGATGGCGCTGATGACAGAAAATACCCGTCCGCTGCTGGTAATGCTGTCAATGTTGCCAATTACCGCATGGGAGATTGTGGGAGGAAAGAGCTTCATGTACTCCTCAAGTTTCTGGATGGAAAGGCTTTCCTGAAACAGTATAGTTGATACATAGATCAATAGGATAAAGAAGGGGAATATGGCCAGAAACGCGTAGTAAGACACGGCGGCCGCAAGCGTAAATACATTTTTCTTGTAGAAATTGGTGAAAATATTGCCCAGCTTCTGAAACACTGTCAACAGGTGTCGATTCATTCCTATCAATCCTCCGGCCTTTCATTGTAATAGAATGACCACTTCACATGGATTTTATCCTGCTTGACGAAATCAGGCAAGGGTGGAAACGGATTGGAGTATTTGATGGCAAATTCGGCCGACATGTCCAGCGGGTCAACACCGGTCTTCTTCAGAATGCCAATGTTCTCAATAGTGCCGTCCTTCAGGATATCGAACTCAATGACCACACGCCCTTTGAGATAGAGATTCCGTGCCACTTCCGGCACCTTCCAGTTGGCCCGCACAATCTGTTGCACTTTTTTCGCGTAGGGGCCAAGATCAAATCCCTGAGTATCGATGGAAAAATTTCCCGGTATTGTCAGTCCGCCATTTCTGCTGTCATATATTTCCGGGTTTGTCGCAGAAAACATCTTGTTCACATCCACCAGCGGCTTTGCCTTGCTGGCCTTATCCGGTTTACCCGGCTTTCCGGCCTGTTCCAGTCCGATTTTTCCCTCTTCTTTCTTTTCCGCCATTTTCTTTGCATCGGAAGCCGGGGCTGGACGCTGTCTCATTTCCGGCTGATTGACCCTTGTTCCCTTTCGCATTACCACTGATGCGGTGTTTCCTTTGGATAATGCTTTGTGGGATGGTGCCCCGGAGCCACCGGCGGCTTTCCGGCTGATGTCAGAATACAGCTTGGCGTTGGGATTAGGGGATTCTTTGTCATCAGGCAGGTCCACAAATGTAAATTTAATTGATTTGTTTTTTTTCGCGCTGGCCTGAAGGTCGGGTTGAAATTCCAGCCTCATGGCCCGGAACATGGTTCTATCCGCTGTCACGAATAGAATTAACAAGGCAATAAGTGCCATAAAAAAAGCTTCAACCAGGGAAACTTCCCGCTTCACGCAAACATCTCCATGGCAGTTCTGAATATCCTGTGGCGTACGACACTGAAGTCTCCGGGACCCACTTCAGGGTGCACACGGTTGGAAAGGAAGACCACCGCTGTCCGGCGGTCCTCGGAAAAGGCAATGCCGGTGCCGGTGAATCCCAGATGATACCGATACCCCGGACCTTTCATCATTGGCATATCACAGTCTTCCATTTCCAGAAGGTCCTGTAGCAGTGCCATTGCTCCTGTTGCGGTGGCAAAAAGTCCCGAATTACCGGAGATCCCTCCGTCGTAGAAGGCGTTGAGGTCATGGGGTTCCCCGTGAATATCCCGATCCAGCCGAAAGCGGGAAGGCTCCGGATCCGGTACGAAATTTGCTGCCAGCTTCAATTCATATTGATTGCCATGCTCCGTGGGTGCCACGTCCGATCGGGGGCCCGGGTTGACTTCGCATCCGGGACAATCAGTCAGGAATTCCTGAACAATTTCCGAAAACGGCTTTCCCGTCATCTTCTCCAGGGCACGGGACAGGAGAATGTACCCCAGGCAGGAGTAAACCGGATTTCCGGTTTTCCCTGCGGGATCGGGTCCCAGTTGGTGGATAGACTCCACATACGTTTCCTCAAACAGGTAAAGAGGAAGCCATGGCCGCAAACCGGCCTCGTGTTTCAACAGTTCAATAAGTGTCGCCGAGTTTCCGGCTTCCGGAATGATTTCATTTATGGGCGTTTCCAAATACCCCAGCCGGTTTCGAACGAGGGGATAGGTTAAAAGGGGCTTGGTCAGGGATGCCGCATCAAACAAATATGGCTGCCCATCGGCAGGAAAACGTTCCCGGAATACAATTTTTCCGTCCCGGCTGACAAGGCAATCCAAAGCAGGTGCCAGTGATTTTCCGACAACCTCTCTTAGAATTCGGTGAAGCATTTCCTGGAAACAGCCATATCTGAAACGATTTTTGTATAGAGAAGCGCTTTGAGACCATCTTCCCCGGATACTTCCACCGGCCGGTCCTTAATTATACTGTCGAGAAACGAGCCGATCTCCGCTTCCAGCTGGTCCCGATCTTCCACATGAACCGGATGATTTACCATCTTTTTGTCCCGAAAGAACATCTTCTTCAGCTTTCGGTTATTCAGATCAGCGCTGTAGTAGGTGTTGTTATCTCCATCAAAAACCCGGAGGCTACGTTCCCGTTCTGACGCGACCCGGCTGACGTTTAATTCCGCAATGCAACCGGATTCAAGTTCCACCATTGCAAAGGCGATGTCAGTTTTGTCAGTCACTACCTTTGTGCCTTTTACGGTAATTCGCTTGACAGGGGAATCGTCCAGCGCGAAGACCAGGTCCATGTCGTGAATCATCAGGTCCAGCACCACATCAATATCCATGCTTCTCCCGGTAAAGGGGGAGTAGCGGTTGGTTCGAATCATCCAGGGAGTGTTCACATTTGCTTTCAAAGCAATAAACGCCCGGTTGAACCGTTCAATGTGTCCGACCTGAAGTTTCACATTCCGGTGTTTGGCCATTTCAATCAGTTTTTCCGCTTCGTCTACGTTTGTTGTAATGGGTTTTTCAACCATCACATGTATCCCGTTTTCAATGAAAAACCGGGCTACGTCAAAATGATAAACCGTTGGGGTTGCAATGGTTACCGCATCCACTTCACCCGCAATTCGTCTGAAATCCTGCACATACGGAACATTGTATTTTGCCGCGATTTCACGACCACGGTCCTCATCCACGTCAACCACGCATACAAATTCACAATTCTTCAGCACACTGAGTACCCGGGCGTGGAATCCGCCCAGATGGCCCGTGCCAATTACAGCTGTCTTAATCTTTGTCATGGGCTTTCTCTCCATAGAAAAAATAATCCTTGAATGGTTCATGTTCAGGTTTCACTTCCGTTTCTTTCAAAAGATAATCCCAATGGGCAGGTTCATTTTTCAGGTAGTTGTCAAACCAGGCCATCACAAATTCCTCCTGAGCTATCCAATTGGAGAACTTTCCTTTCATTCCGTGATTCTCCCCGAAGAAGCGCACATAGGCCGTTTTCTTTCCCAGAACTTTCAGGGCTGTATACATCTGGTCCGACTCCACAACAGGTACGTTGGTGTCGGCATCCCCGTGCATCAGCAGAAGCGGTGTTTTCACTTTGTCCGCGTGGAAGAGAGGGGAGTTGTCAACAAATACGTTACGGGCATTCCAGGGATATGAACCCGCAAGTGCGGACATCCCATAGAGGTAGCCCCAGTAACCGGCCCCCCAGTAAGACGTAATATTGCTGATACCATATTCTGAAATCAACGCCTTGAACAGCGTGGTTTTTGTGGCCAGGGACATGGCCAGGAACCCACCGTAGCTGCCACTGTAGGCACCCATTCGTGCCCCATCCACTGAAGGTTCATGCTTCACCGTATACGATGCCGCTTCGATCAGGTCCGCTGCAGACTTCTCTCCCCATTCGTTTGCGTGCTCTGCGGCAAATTTCTCACCCCGGCCCACTGCGCCCCGGGGTGTCGTCAGCAGTACAAAGTAGCCGTTCCCGGAAAGCCACTGGAAAGTCGGGTGAAAAACGGACCCACAGGGAACAACGCCGCCGTAGTAAAACACTATCAACGGATAGGTTTTCCCCGGCTCAAAACCGGCAGGATACACAAGGGTATTGTTAATGTTATACCCGTTTTTCGACTTGAACGTGAATTCCTTATACGGAGACAGCTCCCCTTTCTGCGTGGATTCGTCCTGAAAATCAACAATCTTCTTTTTTTCAAGATACAGGCTCGGGTACTGATCTATGGCAGAAGACAGGAACAGCGTTCCAGCCGCAGTCGCGCAAAAACCATTCACCACACCACCCGGAATGTCCACTTTTGAAACTTCATCATCTTTGTACCGGAACACGGCGCCTTTCCCGTCCAGAGTGGCAATAAACATTACCTCGCCATCCTTTACTTTTTGAAGCGTATCAGAAGTTTGACGGGTGTAGATGATGTCAATGCCGGGACTGAATGTAGCGTCTGAAGACACACAATGGATTTCACCACTGGTCATATCCAGCGTAAACAGTGCCTTGTCATAATAATTGGTCTGCTGACCTTCCCGGTAGGGGCGTCGTTGAGACACAAACAACACGGTTTTGTCATCAATATATTTCACTTCATCAAAACTGCGGCTGTATGCACCTACTTGCTGGGTTGTCAGTTTTTCCAGGTTCAGATCTACAACCCTGAATGAAGACCAGGGATACCGCTCAATATCCTCATTGAGGGACAGTACAATATGATTTTTCCGCACGTCGTAAGCGGAAATGGATACCGGACCATAGAGTTTGCGAAGTACAACCCCATCTGTTGAGAGCGAGAAAAGGAACGACTTGGTAAGCCATGACGGTCGTTTTTGTTCCATCCTCGTCCAGAGGGAATAGTCCCCCTTCTTCTTCTGTTCGAATGTGTCCCGAACAATGAAATAAAGGAATCGGCCGTCTTCAGATACTGTCAGCCCGGAAACGGGCTTTTCCATCAACCGGACCAGGTGTTTATCCATGGAACCCAGATCCAGCACCATGATTCTTTTGTCTTTCACATAATAAAGTTGTTTGCTGTCGCTGGAAAAGACCGGTTGTCTTGCACCTTCGATTTCATGTCTCTGAATCGCTGCTCCATCCAGCCGAATTACGGCCAGAGAGCCCTTTCGCTTCCCCTCATCGTCCCGTCTGGACAACGTTACGGCTGCAAACCTTCCGTCTGAGCTGGCGGTAAAATACCCGGGGCTCACCAGTTTTGTGTAGTCCAGGTGGGAATAAGCCCTCTCTCCCGTGACGGTCACTGTCGCATCCAACCCGTCAATGGTTACAGGTTCAGCGCCCTCGGTGGCTGTTTTTCCCTTCAGCAGCATGGTCACTTTGTGTCCACCTGTATCAAACACAAGGGGCTTGCCCGGTTCAACCGGCTTGTCATCGAGGAACAGCTTTGCCTCAACACCCTTTTCTACTTTGAAGGAAGCTGTCTGAAACCGCGGCACCTTCAGATAACAGACTACAGCCACTGTTCCCGTTTCAGATAGTGTAATTTTATCTGCCTTCCGAAAGGTCGCGTCCAAACCGAACTCCGGCAAGGTGTCCCCTGCTTTCGGCGTAATGCCGGTGAGTACAGTAACACCTGGGGCCAGATTCGTGGTCAGCACCGGCTCCAGTGCCAATGGCGCCGGACGAGCCGGTAGGGCGAGAATAAGAAAACATGCGATCAACCAGATTCGTTTCATGACAAACCCCTCTATCTTTTTCTGTTCCCGGCCATTATCCCAGATTACGACACCGATTTCCAATGAATCAACTGTACCGGATCAGCAGCCATCTGAAGAAATGCGTGCGGAACAACCCTTTTGAACCTCGGTGAAAACCGAAAACTGTCTCTGAAAGGAAAGAAATACTACTTCGGATTAAATCCCAGAAGGTGAATATTGTTGAAATAGAGCCATACCATTGATGCCAGGCCGGCATACAAAACACCAACTCCAATGATTTTTACGCACACGTTGTACCATGATTTCTTTTCCTGTCCCTTGAAAATTACCTCAAAAGCCCGCATGAAAACGTAGGCACTGATGGCAAAAAAAGTGTACCCCATATTTCTTCCTCCTCTTTTCGGCCAGTCTTAATCGACCGAAATGATCTAACAAATTTTTCCGAATTTCCTGTCTGGAGTATAAAACCCGCGCTTACCTCCTGTCAAGGGCCAGCCGGGTTGCCCTGTGTTGCTTTGTAACAGCATCTACGGTTCTTGTGTAAACGGAGTTCAAAAAGGAAAGGAGGAGATGACCTCAAAAAAAAGGGGCCGATCGACCCCTTTTGCGTTCAATGTGCGTTGTCAATTTATTTCATACTTTGATCAAGATCGGCGATGAGTTCATCAACATCTTCAATTCCAACAGAGAAGCGTACCAGACCATCCGTAATACCTGCCTGTTCCCGAAGTTCCTTCGGCATACCGGCGTGGGTCATGGAAGCGGGATGTTGAATCAGGGACTCAACCCCACCAAGAGACACCGCAAGCTGTGCCACCTTCACACTGTTCATCATATTTTTCCCCGCAGTCAGGCCACCTTTCAATTCAAAGCTGATAATGCCACTGTATCCATCCATTTGCTTCCTGGCAATTTCATGCTGAGGATGAGATTTGAGGCCCGGGTATTTCACCCATGAGACCGCGTGGTGGGCTTCGAGATATTCCGCAATTTTCTGTGCGTTTTCATTGTGTTTCTTCATTCTGATAGACAGAGTTTTGATACCGCGGAGTACCAGGAATGCTTCAAAGGGTGGGATAATACCACCCAGGTGGTTGAGCATATAGCGACATTTCCTGTACTGCTCTTCGGTCTTTACTACGATCATCCCCGCCACCACGTCCGCGTGGCCGTTGAGGAATTTGGTCATGCTATGCACGACGATGTCCGCTCCGAGGTTAAGGGGCTGCTGGACAACAGGAGAAGAAAAAGTATTGTCCACCACCAGCAGCGCACCGGCTTCATGCGCGATTTTAGCGGTTTCCGCAATGTCAGACACCACCAGGGTCGGGTTTCCCGGTGTTTCCACATACACCATCTTCGTGTTGGGGCGAATGGCGCCCTTTACTGCGGCCAGGTCGGACGTATCCACAAAGGTATATTCCACACCAAAATCCACCAGCACTTTCTCCAGTGAAGTTGCGGTGGGGCCATACACCGACTCACTGCACACCACGTGGCCGCCGGCTTTAACAAATGCCATGAAAACAGTATTAATCGCTGCCATTCCGCTGGCAGTTCCCAGTCCCTTGTGCCCGTTTTCCAGTTCGGCCACTGCGTCTTCCACTGCCTTCACTGTGGGGTTGAGCATCCGTGAATAGATGTAGCCCTCTTCCTTACCGGAAAACAGTGCTGCTCCGTGGTCGGCATCCCGGAATTTGAAGGTGGAAGTCTGATAGATGGGAGGCGCCACAGCAAGGTGTTCGTTTTCACTCATCCCGGCATGTACGCACAAGGTGTCCATTTTGTGTTTCATTGTTTCTCCTTAGCTAACTTTATTCTTCTCTCAATGATCACATTGATTTCCAGCAATTTCCAGCGTGTCGTTCAGATAGTCTTTTGTTATCTTTTCCGCATTGTCCGATGCCACGCCGACTACAACATCTACACCCTTATCCGCCAGAATTTTCCGGGCACTTTCTCCCAGGCCACCGGTGAGGAGTGTATGGGTTCCCTGGGCCGCAATCCAGGTGGGAATGACACCCGGCTCATGGGCAGGAGGGGCCAGGGTTTTGTTCTCCACCACGATCTTCTTTTGTGTATCCACAACAAAAAACGCGAAGCCTGACGCGTGGCCGAAATGGGCGTCCAGCATGTTGTTCGCGTCAACAGGCATTGCGATGGTCTGAATCCGATCGTCTTTTCGGGGCATCTGAGTGGCCGACGCAGCCATGGTTTCGGATTCTTTCTTCGCCGGTTGTATTTCTTCCAGCTCACTCAACACCTTTACGATGGGGTCAAAAGATGACATTTCCTTGAATGCCTGCATGAGCTTTCCATTGTCAGATGCTTCCAGCAACTTATGATTCAGCGGAAGCTTTGCCAGCAGGGGGACGCCAGCGTCCTTTGCCATCATTTCCCCGCCTTTTCCCGGGAAAATGTCAATGGATTCATCGCAGTGCGGGCATTGGAAACTGCTCATGTTTTCCACAATGCCCAGCAGATCCAGGTCCATTTTCTTGCAGAATGTGATGGATTTCTGTACATCTTCCACCGCAAGTCCCTGAGGTGTGGTCACGATAATGCCCCGGGCGTTCGGAATCATCTGCAGGATGGACAACGGCTCGTCTCCGGTTCCGGGAGGACAGTCCACGATGAGGTAGTCCAGATCTCCCCAGTCTACGTCGGAAAAGAACTGCTCAATGAGGCCGATTTTCAACGGGCCACGCCATATCAGCGCTTCTTTGTCATTTGGTAGCAGGAATCCCACTGACATCAGCTTCAGATTATCCGTCATCGGCACCGGAATCATTTTCTCTTCATCCGTCATCCCGGGGCGCTCATTCTTGACGCCGAAAATGCGCGGAACACTTGGACCGTGGATATCCACATCCAGAATGCCCACCCGGTGACCTTCCACTGCCAGTTTTGTGGCAATGGATGCCGCGACGGTACTCTTACCCACGCCTCCCTTACCGGAAAGCACCACAATTTTATGTTTAATCCCGCCGAGGGTGCGTTCCACCTGGCGCTGCCGGGCAATCTGCTCCGGATCTTGATTCATTCCACACGAACCTGTTGAACAGGAATTTTCACTCATGATGTACTATCCTCCAAGTATTTCAATTCAGTCTTCGGGCACCCTGGAAATCAGTTGCTGCCAAACATCCGCAACAGCTGTCGCCACCGGCGAATTTGGTGCCGCCTCAATTACAGTTTGACCATTATTCATAGCCGAAATAACTTCCTCCGCGCTATAGGGAATCCGGCCCAGGCGGTCAAATCCGCGCTTTGCTGCCAGAGCTTCTATGTTATCGAACATTTCAGGGTGAATGTCAAACTTGTTTATGACTACACCCCCGGAGAGTTTGAAATGGGACATCAGTTCAAATACCCGCTCCAGGTCATGATACCCGGACAAAGTAGCCTCTGTCACCACCACAATATAGTCTGCCCCGGTAACCGAGGCCACCACCGGACAGCCGATGCCGGGGGAACCATCTACTAAAATCAACCCCTTTCCCTGTTCCACTGCCGCCGCCCTGGCGTCATTTCGAACCCGTGTTACCAGTTTTCCGGAATTTTCCTGCCCGGGGTTTAATCTCGCGTGGAAAAACGGACCCAGCCTGGAATTGGAATGGAATACTGAACCGGTGTACTCCGGCTCGAACAAAATGGCTTCACAGGGGCAGAAATAGTAGCATGCGCCACAGCCTTCGCAGGCCAGCGGATCCACCACGCAGTCCTCACTGATGGCGTCGAATTCACACACTTCCCGACATTTGCCGCACTCGGTGCAGGGGTCCGGAAGAATTTTTGCCAGCTTCCCACCGGTAAAACTATCAGTGTGATAGGTTTCCGGGTTCAATACGAGGAACATGTCGGCGGCATCTACATCACAATCTGCCAGAACCGCGTTCTCTGCCATAGATGCAAAGCCCAGGACAACCGTTGTTTTCCCGGTCCCGCCCTTTCCACTGACAACCACGATTTCCCTCATTGCCCCAACTCCTCTTTTACTGCATCTAAAAGTCCTGCAAATCGATATCGATAAGCCGGAAGCTCATGGATTATCAGATTACCATGGGAATAACACTCCGCAATCTCCCGCTCCAGAGGAACACTTCCCAGCAGTCGGGTATTCTCGCTCCGGCAATAATCCGCGACCAATGTATTTCCTTCCATCGCCCGATTTTCCACTACGCCGAATTTTAGGCCCAACATTCGACACATCTCCACCGCCAGCTTCAGATCATTTATGCCAAATGGCGTGGGTTCAGTTACGAGAATCACATAATCACACGCCTGGATCGTCTCTACCACAGGGCAGGATGTCCCCGGTGGCGAATCCACTATCACCATACCGGTTGCGGGAAGCCGTTCCTTGATAAACTTGATAACCGGTGTGGCCAGCTCGGTACCGACTTTCATCTCTGCTTCCATATACAGTCCACGGCCGAACTGCCCCTTCAGGAATGTACCAATGACCTTGTCCCGCTTGCCGATTGCCCCTTCCGGGCAGATTCGCATGCAGAATCCGCAACCATGGCACATATCCTCAAACACATAGGTCTTGCCCTTCACCGTGATCAGTGCGTGGAATTCACAGTGGGAGGAACACAGCCGGCAACCGGTGCATTTGTCATTGTCAACAACCGGCACCTTAATGGTGACCGGACAGGTTTCCATGACTTCCGGCTTGATAAATAACTGGCTGTTGGGCTCTTCCACGTCGCAATCCGCCAGTATCACACTCTCTCCCATATCCACCAGCAACGCCGCCAGATTGGTAGCCACAAAAGTCTTCCCTGTACCGCCCTTTCCCGATGCAACCGCTATTCTCATTGGAACAACCCCCCGGAATCCACATTACCACAGGAAATCCGCCTCAATCTACAGAAGAACGGGTGCAGCCACAGCCGCACCCGAAGTTCTCTTAGTGTTCAATCCCCTTTATTACTTGTCCTTATTCTTGTCACCAGCCAATTGATCCAGGCGTTTCTTCGCCGCGTCAAGTTGCCGGGAAAGGGCATCCACTTCTTCCTGCAGAAATTGTTTCTCGTCTACAGCTGGAACCGTAGCCGGAAACCCCCATCCGGGTGCATACCCCTGATGGAAACCGAAGCCTCGGCCCATTCCTCTGCCCTTTCCGCGACCCATACCACGACCCATCATCCGGCCACCACCGACCGCGCCCGGCGCATCGTAGCCACTGCAAAATCCCATGCCTCTACCAGTCCTTTGACCATAGCCCATTGGCCCTGTTCGATCTCCGTATGGCATAAACACCTCCTTCTCATTTTGAAAACTTCAAATATTTATCGTTATCCTACTTGCCTCGTCCGCCGCCACGGCCCTTGCCTCGGCCAGTCCCGCGGCCCGCACCATTTCCCTGTTTACTGCCCGCAGCGACGCCTCTGCCCTGCCCACGGCATCCACCTTGTCTGCCGGGACCCGGCTGTTCCGATCCGGGACCCTCGTTCCCGGCAGATTTTCCCAACCCTCTACCGGTACGGGGGCCTTCCCCCTCCGGCCCTGTGCGATCTCCCTGTGGCATAAGAACCTCCTGTTGCAATAATCAACCGGCTTCGCGGCTGATTCCTGTTAATTGAAAATCAGTTGCCCGCAATCCGTTTAATTGCTTCTTTCACCGTCCATGAAGCATCCGCCTCTTTCATCTCAATCCCCGCAGTTTTCAGAACCGTCGCCGCTTTGGGGCCAAAGTGACCGGAAATTACCATCTCCACACTTCTATCTGCTATAAATTGAGCGGTTTGCGTACCAGCTCCCTGTGCCAGTGCGATATTCTCACCGTTACCGGCATATTCAGAACTCCCAGACTGTGTGTCATAAAAAATGAACCCCTGCGCCCGGCCGAACCGGGGATCAATCTTGTCTTCCATTGTCTTTCCCAGTGTACTCACTGCAATTTTCATCACTATTTCTCCTGTTTTGGCCTCTTCCATCCGCCACAGCGGTGCCGTCCGCCCCTTCGGTTTCGGGGGACCTCCCAACCACAATCATCGCAACGGCCCCGGCTGACCATTTCGACGTTTCCGCCTTCAATTACAAGGGCTTTACCCGTTACAACAGCATCCGCCACCTTGTGACGGGCCTGTTCCACCAGGCGCGAGAGTGTGGGCCGGGAAATACCAATCAGGGCCGAAGCCCCCTCATGGTCCATTCCCTCAAAATCCACCAATCGAACCGCCTCAAACTCGTCCAGCGCCAGCACTACCTGCTCTATTTCTATCGCCGGAATTCCCACCGGTTTGAAAATCCGGAATTCAGGCTCCATTCCAATAAGCCGAAGCTTTCTCGGTCGCACCATTCTTCACCTCCAATTCTCAATATAATGAACATATGTTCATAATGCAAGCGTTTTCTGTGAACACTTACAGGCAAGAGCCAGACAGTAAGTCGTACCGGATGTGAAATATTGACAAAAAGAAATGAAAAGGAGCGATAAGGAATTGAGGCTTCCGTCCTGTATGATTCTGATCCGCACTTACCCTCTACCTTATCTTCTACTTAACACTCTTTCAAATGGCCTTCTTCTTGACATGGGAGGCGTTACAGGTGATGATAGATAGAGAATGACAAGTAATAAGGAGTCCAAATGAATTTCAAAAAACAACTGCAACTGGACGGTAAAACATTTACCTTCGTGAGTCTGAAAGAAATTGAGGCCGCAGGTCTGGGGCAAATGTCTCGCCTGCCTTTTTCCATCCGTATCCTGCTGGAAAATCTGGCACGGAATATGGACGGAAAAATTATTGAAGAAGCCGATGTGCGGGCATTGGCCGACTGGCAACCGCATTACGCCGAAAAACGGGAAATTGCATGGTTCCCAAGTCGAGTTGTGATGCAGGATTTCACCGGCGTTCCGGCAGTCGTGGATCTCGCCGTTCTGCGTGACGCACTGGCAGACCTTGGGGGAGATCCAAAAATGGTAAATCCCATGGTGCCGGTGGATCTCGTGGTAGACCATTCGGTTCAGGTTGATTTTTTTGGCAGCAAAGATGCCTATGAAAAGAACCTCGAACGAGAATACCAGCGAAACGGTGAACGCTACCAGCTTCTGAAATGGGCGAGATCAGCCTTCAAAGATTTCCGCATATTTCCACCCGGGGCCGGTATTGTCCATCAAGTAAACCTGGAATATCTTGCGACGGTTGTCGCAACCCGACATGAAGGGGAACAGCAATTCGCCTTTCCCGATACCCTGATTGGCACCGATTCCCACACAACCATGATAAACGGAATCAGTGTACTGGGATGGGGTGTTGGAGGTATCGAGGCGGAAGCTGTCATGCTCGGACAACCTTACTATATGACCATCCCGGAAGTTGTCGGTGTCCGGCTCACCGGAAAGGTACGGGAAGGGGTTACCACAACCGACGTCGTACTGGCCATCACTCAGAGATTAAGAAAAGAGAACGTGGTTGAAAAATTTGTCGAATATTTTGGACCCGGCCTTGGAGAGCTGCCCCTCGCCGACCGAGCCACAATCTCCAATATGTCACCTGAATACGGGGCCACTTGCGGATTTTTCCCCATTGACGAACAGACTCTGACCTATCTTCGGATGACAGATCGGACCGATGAGGCAAAGCTGGTGGAAGCCTATGCCAAAGCCCAGGGTATCTTCTTTGAGGGAAACGAAACCCCGGACTACAGCTCAGTTGTGGACGTAAATCTCAGTGATATTGTACCTGCGGTTGCCGGGCCCTCCCGCCCCCAGGACCGGGTGATTCTCCCGTCATTGCCCAAGAGTTTTGAGACAAGCCGCAAGCTCATTCGAAGCGGTCCCGACAGAGAAGTAACCCTGAATATAGGCAATCAGTCCCATATACTGAAAGATGGAAGCGTCGTTATTGCCGCCATCACATCCTGCACAAACACGTCCAACCCGGCGGTGATGATTGCGGCCGGACTTCTGGCCAAAAAAGCAGTGGAAGCCGGATTAAGTGTCCCCTCATTTGTCAAAACTTCGCTGGCACCAGGTTCCAGAGTTGTGACCGAATACCTGGAGCAGGCAGGTCTTCTACCCTATCTGGAAAGGCTGGGATTCAATATTGTAGGCTATGGATGTACAACCTGTATCGGAAACAGCGGACCACTACCGGGAGATATACGAAAACAGGTTGTGGAAAACGATTTGGTAACCACCGCGGTTCTCTCGGGTAACCGTAACTTTGAAGCCAGGATCAACGCCGACGTCAAAGCGAATTATCTGGCTTCCCCGCCCCTCGTAATTGCCTTTGCTCTGGCCGGCCGGGTAAACCTGGATCTTACTTCAGAACCGCTGGCTTTCTCAAAGGGGAAACCGATATATCTGAAAGACCTGTGGCCAACGAATAAAGAAATCCAGCAGGTTATTTCCAACATTATCCGTCCTGAAATGTTCAGGGAAAAGTACACCGGGATCATGGAAGGAGATCGGTTCTGGCATGCCCTACCCGTTCCCGACGGTGATCGGTTCAAATGGGTTCCGGATTCAACTTACATACGAAAACCACCTTTTTTTGAAGGGATGAAACGGGAAGTGAAACTGCTGGAGAACATTGAAAATGCGAGATGCCTGCTTTCACTGGGAAATTCAGTGACCACAGACCACATTTCTCCCGCGGGGGCAATTCCGCCGGACTACCCTGCAGGACGTTACCTCCAGGAACATGGCGTCCCGATCCATGAATTCAATACCTATGGCTCCCGTCGGGGCAACCATGAGGTCATGATGCGGGGAACTTTTGCCAATGTTCGTATCAAGAACGAACTGGCAGCTCCAAAAGAGGGCGGGTACACCCGACGACTGCCGGAAGGTGAAGAGGCCTTTGTGTTTGATGCTGCAATGGACTATCAGAAAAACGGCACCCCTCTTATTGTACTGGCTGGCAGGGAATACGGAACCGGATCATCAAGAGACTGGGCAGCCAAAGGCACTCAGCTCCTCGGAATAAAGGCCGTTCTGGCTCAGTCCTACGAGCGAATTCACCGTTCCAATCTGATTGGAATGGGCGTATTGCCTCTCCAGTTCATGGAAGGTGAAAGTACAGAAACCCATAAGCTTTCCGGCAAAGAACAGTTCACAGTAAATGGAATAAGGGAACTGAAACCGGGAGGAACGCTCACCATCAAGGTGGAAGGGGACAAGGGTGAATATTCCTTTGAAGCCCTGGTTCGGCTGGATACCGATGTAGAACTGGAGTACTTTCTCCACGGTGGGATTCTCCCCTACGTCCTTCGCCAGATGGCAGATCAGAGCAGCGACGCATAGCGCCGCTGTGGGCAGTGGAAGGTGGATGGTGAATAGTTCAGAAAGGGAAGAGAGCTAAGAAACTTACCGGGGAGAGAAGGTGGGGGCTCCCATATTTTTTTCCTTACTAATCACGGGGCGCTCATCACCATTCACATACTTTAAAGAACGAGACCTGTCTTTACTTTTTTGTAATTTTTTGTTGAAAAGATTTTTATTAGCGTGTAGCATACTCATGAACAGAACGGTGAATTAACCGATTGAAGTACGGGAGGAGAAGATGATGGTATTGATTATCGGGGCAGGTGCCCTGTTGCTCGGTTTTGCAATGATGGTTACCGGTATCCGGCTCGGTCAGCACATGCAGAAAGAAAGTTGCGGTTGTGATGTCAACCCTTTTGCGAACGAATCCGGATGTGCCTGTGGCGGAAACTGCGGCTGCAACAACTGAAAATGAGCTACGAGAATAAAAAAGGGGACGAATATTCGTCCCCTTTTCAGTTTCAGAAATAAAATAATTACTTGTTAACCTGAAAAGTCCTATCTCCCTTCTCAAAGAAGCCCAGGATCTGGTTGGCGGCGGCCAGTGCAGCATTCACATTAGCCTCCAGTGTCTGAGCTCCCATTTTTTTGGCGGTAAAATAAACCCGGTCGGAATATGTTGCCAGAAGTTCATCCTTGCAATCCGGCGCAATGTCGGACACGTAACTGAAATCCGGCCGTTTTTCCAGCATTTTCTTCAAACCGTCCTCATCAATTACCTCTTTTCTCGCCGTGTTTACCACTGTGGCACCTTCCTTCATCCGGGACAGAAGCTCAAAGTTGATAGACTTGATAGTGGACGCAAC
>CAZRHT010000043.1:0-1389 GCA_964599895.1 uncultured Holophagae bacterium | reverse complement strand
TTGACATAATCCCCCTCCACTCGCCTTTTAAAATCACTCCTCAACTCTAACGCACAGTTTCAAAAGGGACAAGCTTAAGTTTGAGTTTGGACCGGGAAAGAAGTCAGTGAGATTCGTCTCTTTCTTTACTTAAACTTAGACTTGAACTTAAACTCGCCTGATCCCTAAACGCCCCTGAAATCGGGTTCTGGTACCGGACGGTTGGCAACAATTTTTTCAATTTCGTCCATCACATCGCCCGTCAGAAGCGCCACGTCGTCCAGCGATTTCATATTTTCCACTACCTGTTCCGGACGGGACGCACCGGTAATTACTGTTGAAACATGGGAATTTTTCAAACACCACGCAAGGGCAAGGCGCGCCAGGGGGATTCCGAGCTCATCGGCCACAGCCTGCAACTTACCGGCTTTCTCGATTTTTGCCCTGCCTTCAGGTGTGTCCATAATGCTTTCCTTCAGCCATTTGTAGCTGGAAAGAGACAGACGGCTGCCTTCCGGAATTCCCTTGCTGTACTTTCCGGTGAGAATGCCGCTGGCAAGCGGACTCCAGATGGTTGTTCCCAATCCGATCCTGTCATAGAGCCGGATATATTCCTTCTCAATCCGCTCCCGTCTCAGGAGGTTGTACTGGGGCTGTTCCATCAGGGGCGGCACCATGCCGTTTTCTTTCGCAATATGCCAGGCATCCATAATCATGTCTGCCGGCCACTCACTGGTCCCCCAGTACATGGCTTTTCCTTCAACAATCACTTGATTCATGGCACGGACTGTTTCTTCCACCGGCGTGTAAAAATCGGGCCGATGGCAGAACACGAGATCCACGTAATCCATCCCCAGGCGTTTTAGGGAGGCCTCCATTCCCTCTTTTACATGTTTGGCATGAACACCCTTATCATTGGGGCCTTCTCCACCCCAGAAAATTTTTGTACTGACCACAAGGTCGGAACGCTTCCATCCCAGTTTGCGGATGACCCTGCCCATCATTTCTTCCGCTACGCCATGGCCATAAACTTCCGCGTTGTCAAAGAAGTTCACGCCGGCGTCATATGCCGCCTTCATGCAGGCCTCTGCCTTTTCGTCGCCAATCTGGTCCCCGAAGGTTACCCAGGCACCAAAACTCAAAGCCGAAACCCGAAGACCTGATCTTCCCAGTTGCCGATATTCCATATTCTGTTCCTCCTGCAGTTCTGTTTCCCACCCTTTCTACAAATTATATCACCTTCACCGTCGCTGTCGACACCACTTGGGAAACAGGAGAGAGCCACCTCTTCTCATGTTGGAATGAAGGGATATTGGGCCAGAAAATTCAGGGCCAACCGGCCCCGTTTTCCTTTTGTATCCGTATGATAGAATGGAACAAGACAAGTTTGAGAATGAGGTTGAGTGGGAG
>CAZRHT010000042.1:18636-24990 GCA_964599895.1 uncultured Holophagae bacterium | reverse complement strand
TCTAAGTCCGGAGAAGATTGGATGGGACCGCAAAACAAATGGGCCGGTCCAAAACCGGCCCGGTGAGTGGGTCAGGATTCGATACTTTTCAAGTCATGACCGCAATGGGGGCATATATTCCACTCCGGTGATGTTGGTACGCCGCAGCCGGGGCACAACAGTTCCTGGCTGGCTCCGCAATACGGGCAGACCATGAAATCCGACTGAAGACCTTTGCCGCAGGCCACACAGGTCTTCTTGACATTGTACCGGACGATAAGATAAATAATGACACCAATGAGATTGGGAACAAAGGTCGCTATTGTGGCCCACATCCACGGATCCATACCCCGCTTTGATGCGTCTTTGTACACAAGTATGGCGATCAGAGACAGCAACGCAACCACAAACAGAATCGGTGCGATCATGATGTAGATGGCGGCCTGGTCCTCCGGCCCGATACCCTTTATGAGCAGCAAGGCAACGACAGAAGAAATGAGCAGTGCTACCAGTCCCGCCAGCGCAAAGAATACAACTTTGAATATTGAGTTATGACGTTCCATGATTTCCTCCATATGATTGTTTTGTAATTACCAGCAATTCAAGCCGGGACAGGGCCTGGCTTATCCGGTCCCGTACCGCCAGCAGAGTGGCAATAATGACACTGGTTAACAGACTTTCCACGACCAGGATAACCACCCGGTCCAGCACCCTCAGTCCAGGAATCCAGGGTGCAGCCAGGAGACTGACAAACAGCACGGTGTTCAGGGCCAATGACAGGATAACCGTCCACTGGACAAAAAGGTGACGTCGGCGGATCCGGTTTCGGACACTCTGTTGAAGGTCAGCCGGTGGCTGCACATCAGTCCCGGCCAGTTGTTCCAAAAGTCTGTCAAGTCTTTCCGGTTCATGCATGGTCATCCTCCATCAATTCTTTCAACAGTTTTCGTGCCCTTGCCAGGCGCGATTTTATTGTCCCTTCGGGGACACCGATCATGGTAGCAATTTCGGCCAGTCCGAAATCCCGGTAATAGTGCAGAAGCAGCGGGATTCGAATGGTATCGTCCAGTCGGTTGACCGCATGACGCAGCCACTTCAATTCTTCAGTTGCAACCAGTTGCTCGTCCGCTCCAGGCCTGCTGTCCGCGGCCCGTTGCAAGGGACCGACTTCCCCCGGTATACCGCTCACGGATGTCAGACGTTTTCTCCATCGTTTTCTTCGCCGGTATTTGTCCCGGTACCGGTTGAGGCAGATAGTGAACAGCCAGGGCAGGAACCGCTGGCGAATGTCAAAGCACTGGATATTGTCCATGATGCGGACCCAGGTATCCTGGTACAGATCATCCGCATCCGCCCCCGTTTCGGTCAGTTTGCAGCAAAGTCCGTACAAGCGTCCGCCATATGCCTCAACGAGAACTTCCAGCTGGTTCAGTTCACCGTTCTGGCAACGTTGGATGATTGCTGCGTCACTGGCCATTCTGACCTCCTTCACTCATTAGTACGCCGGAGTCCACGAACGGTTCACTGATTTCCTGCACAGGGTTGCCGCAATTGGCCTGACTACTTGATTCTCCATATTTTATCATGTGGACATGAAGGGGAATAAAGCGTGAAGTGCATGGGAACCAGGTCGTCATCGATGGCCCGAAAATAATGGGATGAATAATAATATAATTTCTTTACCATCCAGTATCCGGTGCAAGACGTCGTTGTACTTCCGTTTCGTCTTACCCGGACTATGAATATCGGATTTCGCCTTTGTGGAGCTTACCGTCAAAATAGTTCTTGTTGGGTTCAATGTATATTTTGTTGTGGATATAGTCAAAAATGATGTCGAAGTTCATGAACATGGGCAACCCGATTACACCCAGATTTCCCGGATGGATTCTCGATGTTTTCTCATCACCGAAGAAGACCTTCGGCTTATTGAATGTGTATTTGCCGATCGTCATCTGTTTGATCTTCCCTGTGTACTCCCTGTCTCTTCCCTGGGCACCGTAACTGGAAATAGGCTGGGCACCCGGTGGCAACGAAATGTTCAGCTTGTTGTTCAGAGCGATTTTGAATATATGAACGCCACCAAAATCAATGTCCACTTGCCCTGAATATGTTTTGCCATTCAGCATGGTGAAGGAAAACGGAACGGAATGGGTTCCGGACTTGTTTTCCAGCATATTCAGCACACTGCCGTCGCCCTTGTACTGAAAGGTTTTCGGATCATGGAGAATCACCTGATTCCTGACAAAGTCAAATTCAACAACGAAGTGTTTGAAAAACGTATTGCAAAGCTGACCGTCGGCGCCGGGAAACATCCGGGCAAATCCAGCCGCGGGAGGAGACACGTAGACGGGTTGGTCATAGAAGACAATATCCTTGAACTTCAATGTCAAGTTGCTGGACGTGTAGGCTTCAGTGGGATCGCCTTCACCGGCTCCTCCTATCGTGGACTTTTCAATGGGCTTCAACTGCAGTTCTTCCACCAGAGGTGTCCCGAACAACCAGACCTGGTCCCAGAGAATACCATTGTCAATCATCATCGTGGCCTTTTTACCATTAATCTCTACATCCATCAGCGGTTTCCCGTTGTGCATTTTGAAGGGGATAACAGTCGGGCCCTTCGTTTTTTTCAGAATCTTATAGCTGCCGGGGCCGGCGGATTTTAAAGCCCTCACCTTCCCTGACGCCCTGATGTTGACGGCATATCCGAAGAACAGAAATAACAGAAACAGTATGACTGACTTTCTCATGAAATGCTCTCCTCTTTGTTGTTCAAATCGATCGTTCATCGTTTAAGAATACACTTAGATAATACGTAATGAACCCACACTTGTTGCTAAGAACTTAGCACAAGTTCGATTGGTAACACAATCGGACCGTGACGTGTGACTTGTGATTAGTATAGAAACAGTTGCTGAGGGCAGCAATGAACAGTGGCTCGTGACTCGTAATCCGGGACTGGCATATGTCCTTTCTCTTTTCTTCTCTCACCGCTCAACCTCAACCCTGCCTTCTACTCAAGCTCAGCCTACACATGCTTCAGTTCGTCGTATACCTTGAGGATACGGGGTAAGGCGTCCTTGAACGCGGCAATGACGTCCGGATCAAAATGGGACCCCGCGTCCTTTTCCAGTTCGGCAATAGCTTCTTCCACGGGCCAGGGCTCTTTATATGGCCGCTTGGATGTCAGCGCATCAAATACATCCGCAGCTGCCACAATCCGGGCCGAAAGCGGGATGTCTGTTCTCTTGAGACCGTCGGGATAACCGCTGCCGTCGTATTTTTCGTGGTGACACTCGGTGATCTCAATTGCGATCCCGAATATGGAGAGTTGTTGCCGGGCCACCTGTTGCTCACACCGCCGGAGCACCTGTCCGCCAATGGTAGGATGCAGGACCATTTCTTTCCATTCTTCTTCGTTCAACTTTCCTGCCTTCAGGAGCACGCTGTCCTGTACGCCCACCTTTCCGATGTCATGCATGGAAGCAAACCGGCGGATTTGCCGGGGTAAACTGTCGTCGACTCCCTTTGCTTCGGGAAAAAGTTTAATGTATGAAGAAGCGATAAAACTGGCGTACATGGACATTCGTATCAGGTGGTCTCCGGTCTCGGGGTCCCGGTTTTCGGCCAGTCGCGCAAGGCCTTCGACGGTCGCAACTACCAGGTTTTCAGCAATCACAGTTCTGTCGATGATACGTCCCACCTGTCCGGCAAGACTTTCCATGAAGATCTGGTCCTCCGGCCGGTAAGCACCGGGTGACCGGCTCGCCAGAACCAGCGCGGATGGATAGTCGGGATTTGCATTCAGGGGGAGAACCATTGCTGAGCAAAGCCCGGCGGTGGCCAGGCGAATGGCAAAGGGCGGTGCATCGGTTTCAGTCGCCGCTTTCTTAATGTCATCAATGATAACCGGGTGTGGTGCGTTGAGGATATTGTCAGGCAGGCAGCGTTCAGTGGTCAGATCATCTTCCGACGCTTCTTCAACCGCTATTTCTCCATCGAGGGCCACAGAAACCTGGGAACAGCCGTCGTCTCTGAACGAGACGAGTGTGGCCCAGTCCAGGGGTACAAATGCCCGAAACTCTGCACAGACAGTCTCCATTGTTTCCTGGAGTGATAATCCGCGGTTGATCCGTTCCGTCATTCGGAACACGGCGTTCAAACGGGAAGACAACGCGTTGAATCCCTGAATCATCGCGGTGAGCTCATCATGGCCCCGCTCAGCTACCTGATGGCCGTATTCTCCGTTGGTGACCCGTTTGAATCCCGTCATGGTTCGTTCCAGCGGTTTCAGTATTCTGGTATAAAGCAAAAATAACAACAACCCCATAAGAAGGAGCCCGGCCAATATGGACAGGCGATTCCACAGGCGAATTGTAGCCAGTTTATGTTCCATCATCCGCTGAAATGCGGTAGTCAGATCTTTTGCTGATTCTATCAGAACCGACGCATTGTCCCTGACATATAAAGCGGCGGCGTTTGCATCAGGTTGGGTGTCGTTGCCCAGTATCTGTCTGTATCCCTGCTGGAACATGTCCCAGTCTTGTGCGGCCAGATCCAACTGGTTTCTGGATTGCTTATCCCAGCTGCACTTCAGCTCTGCATTTCGTCCTGTCAATTCAGGTGACAGCTGGCGCCTTTTAAAGCCCTGGATAATCTGGTCATAGAGATGCATGCGCTCCTGAATACCCTGCAGGAAAGGTTTACCTGTTGCCTGCAACGAGTCGACGCCGGGTTGTCGGCTACTGAGAAATTGCCGAGCGGATGATTTCAGATCATGACTGATTACGCGCAGTTGTCCGGACAGATTCAAAATGGCATAGTCGTGTTGTCGAAAATCAATTAAGTAGAGGGTGTAAGTGGCCGACACTGCCAGCACGACAAACAGAGCCACGATAGCGGCCGGCAAACGAAACCGTAGACTTGTTGGGAACCGCATGTCTTCCTCCTCTCTCCAGTTTCACGCACAGCGATGATTTTTTAAAGGATACCATATCCGACGTCTGTTCGATCTGTGAACTATTTTGAGGTAGAGAAATGAGGAATCCAGTGCATCACGCCTTTCCCTGGCGCATCCGCACTTTCCCATTCACCCGAAAAGGTTGTTCTGGAAGGTTCTAGAGATCAAGGCATCTCATCTAAACCGGTGTTTACTCGTTTATTGGACAGCACCCTTGGCTTGTCTGGTTTTCTTCAGCAATTCGAATCGATCGAACAATTTTCCGGTTACCGTAAAGGACTCATAAATCAGGCTATTTTGTTGGATATGAATGACCTGGTAAAGCTCTGTGTTACTGCCTGTCCGCGCCATGAGAGGGTTAACTTTCGTTGCCGGTTCGTACATTTTGGGTCCGCTGACGCTGATGACATAAACCGTTCCGTGTCCATTTTTGCCAACCCGCTTACCACCCCTCAATGGATAGGTCCTGGCATAGGTATGGTCATGGCCCTGAAGCACCAGATCAACACCATATTGATCGTACAGCGGAACAAAAAGCTTTCGCAGTTCCGGGATATCGCGCTTTTCAATACCGGGATAGCAGGGCTGATGCATGCACACGATGGTCCAACCGCATGTATTTGTTGCCAGTATCTTTTCCATCCACGTCGCCTGTTCCTGTAGTCGTTCATTCCCGTTCAAAATGATAAAACGGGTATCCTGATACACTAGGGTAAAGCAGGTCTCAGCCAGCTCCTTCGGCCCATTTTCCGGCTGGGTGAACTGGGGCCGCCACAATGGCGTCAGGATATCACCCCGCATGGTCATGCCACTTCCGGTCCAGTAACCATGATTACCGACAACCGCCACGATTGGAGTCGTGCGGGGAATCCAACCCAGTGCGTCAAATAGTTCTCCCCATAGGCTGTCAATGTCACCTTTGTTGACCAGGTCACCGGCAATGAGCCAGAATCTGGCCTGCGGAGCATGTTCGTACGTGGTCCGAAAGACCCGCGAGCAAAGCGACAGGATGTGGGTTTGCGGGTCACCAAGATAAACAAACGAGAATGGCTGAGAACCGGAAGCTGCTGTTCGAAACTGGTTCCATTCACTGAAGGTCGTCCCGTCACCGACCCGATACGCATACAGTGTATCCGGCATCAGTTCAGTCAAGACTGCACTGTGCTGGCATACAATTATATGGGGAGCTATCTGGAGAGATTCCGTAGTCGCCGGTATTGTTCTGGCACCATCCATAAAGTTCGGGCCATCGCCCGACAATGCCAGTTGCACAACTGCATGGCCGGTGGACGCGCCTGTTCTCCAGCAGATACCCTGGCTCGTGGCCGGTGTAGCGGTCAGGTTCAGAATGATCCGTGTCGGGATCGCATCTTCTGACGCGGCGGCCACCTTCCCCGGGGATCCCAGAACATAATACG
>CAZRHT010000042.1:0-18536 GCA_964599895.1 uncultured Holophagae bacterium | reverse complement strand
GGGTGTGGTGGCAGAGTCGCCGTGAATGATGAAAACTGGATAATTGGAAGTACAGAAAAAGGTCAATCTTTGTCTCTCCTTTTCCCTTTCTCAACTATTCACAAATTACAAGTCACGGGCTGCACCGTCCCCCTCATCCGGCGCGGGGTGCCGTGGGTCTGTCGTGGAGGATGTCCCGCAACCACATCCCAATAACTGTCAGGGGCAGAAGAATGGCAATTGCAAGACTGGCGAAAGTTGCGATATTGACAACGAGAGCAGACAATCCGGTGAGGTCAGCCATGCCGGGCAGGGAGTGAAACCACTGCGCAAGGCGGGAAAAGACCTGCCTGCCCGAGAATAGGCTGGAAATGGCGGCAACAACGGTGGCAGCAGCCAGGAGTATCTGCATGATCCAGATAGGGAGTAAAACGTTGTAGGACCTTTCCACCCCTGATAATTTTGCTTTGTTGTAAAGGTCGGATGCTCCGGACAAGGAAGGGACGGGCAGGGATTCAGAAAAAGCCCCAAACTGCTCAGAAAGTTCGGCAATTTCCCGACACTGAGCGCAGGTTTTCAGATGGGTTTCCATCTCAACCGTCAACCTGTCGGATCTAATTGCGGTGATCAGTTTTTGTTCGTCTGGGCAATGGGTATTCACGGCCTCACCTCCTGATTCAATCCCCTCTTTTCCAGAAGGGATTTCAGCTTCTTTCTTGCCCGGTGCAGCATCACTCTCACACTCTGTTCGGCTACATCGAGAATTTCGGCAATCTCATTGTGATTAAACCCATCCACGTGGGCCAGCCAGAGCAATCTTCTTTCTCTCGGCTCCACATCGGCCAGGGCAGTCTGCATGTCCAGGACCAGATTTCGGTTTCTTTCCGGCATCTCCACCCATTCACTGTCTGCTGTACCGGTTACCGGATGATTCCCCCTCAAATGGGAAGCCAGTGTGGTTCCTGCAATCCGGTAAAGATAGGCACGCTGCTCACGGAAGCTCCGGTGTGAGTCCACGTACCGCAGGAACCGGATATATGAATCCTGGACAACATCATCGGTCGTTGCCTCGTTCCGACAGCTGACAAATATGTAACGCCACACACCGCTTACAGTCTGCTCATAGAACAGTTGAAATGCTTCTTCATTCATCGCCAGTGCAGGGGCGGGCAGGTTATTCAAACGGGCCTCCCGGCTGTCAGAATCGCAAAGCCCGCGGTCCTGTTAACGGACCGCGGACAGATCATGGTTAAGCTTCTCCCTGAGATTCTTCCCCGGGCACCATTCCCCATTTCGAAGCGAGACGGTAGGAAATGAAAATCGCAATGATATATCCAATTCCAAATGCCATCAGCACCGTACCGAGAATTGTAAAAGCGACAGCGGCTTCCTCAAGTGTGTTTCTCAGCAGGAAAATTGCAATTCCCAGCACTACCAGGATCACCGCTTTGTAGACAGCAGAAATGATCCGATCCCTTGTCCCGGCAGATTGCAATTCCAGTGAATCCAGAAACTTGGCACCTGCCTCTGACTCAGCGAACTGCACCAGGTCTGTCCCGGAGTTCACTTTGTCCAGCATCTTCAGTTGAACGTTCATTCTGTACTTGTATTGACGCCACTTTACAATCATCCATACGATCCAGCCAATCATAAAAAAGAAACTTGGTATCACAAACAGAGGAACCAACATTTTCTAACCTCCTGGAAAATACTTCACAACTGATACGCCACCGGTCCCCCATCGGTTAACAGGAAATTTCAAGAAATCTTCTCTGCTCAGGAAAGCATGGCATAGCGGAAACAGGAAACGAGATGGTCGTTCACCATGCCGATGGCCTGCATATGAGCATAGACTATTGTCGGCCCCACAAACGAAAATCCCCGGTTTTTCAAGTCTTTGCTGATTTTTTCAGACAACGGAGTTTTTGCCGGAATTTCGCCGTCTTTCTCAAAGTGGTTTACAATGGGCCTACCGTTGACAAAGGACCAGATATAGCGGTCAAACGAACCGAATTCTTCCTGGACCTGGAGAAAAGCACGGGCATTTCTAACCGCAGAACGGACTTTCTGGCGATTCCGGATGATTCCCGTGTCCTGCAACAGTGCTTCAATCCGTTCTTCATTGAAATGCGCGACCCTTTTCGGATCAAATCCTTCAAAAGCCTTTCGGTATCCTTCCCGTCTTCTAAGAATGGTGATCCAGGACAGTCCGGCCTGGGCACCCTCCAGTACGAGAAACTCGAAGTGTTTCCGGTCATCGTGTACCGGCACCCCCCATTCTTCATCATGATATTTCACATACAGAGGGTCATCCCCACACCAGTTACAGCGTTCCATTCAGGCTTCTTCCGGTGTTTTCGGCTTCACAATCCAGGCAATGACCAGACCAGCAACAAACCAGCCGACCACTTCGTCAATGCCCTGGGAAAAGGTGAAATTTCCCGGAAAACGATACCAGTTCCAATAGGGAATGCTGATTGTAATCCAGGCAAAAAGGCCCATAAAGGTCACAGTCCCCACTTTGCACCAATATCTTTCGGCGCCTGATTTGAACACGATAAAACCGGCCAGAAGTGCTCCCATCATACTGGCAAGGAGTTCCCAGAGGAATGAGAAGGGATTCAATGGAGCTGTCCCCTGAGGCTGGTAAACAAGAAAGCCGTTGGGACCCGCCTCGTATTTCTGAGCCCAGGCTTTTTCTGCTTCCTTTGAGCTGGGCTGATTCGTGTCATAGCCGGGGAAGAGATAAACGCCAGCTGCTGTAATATTTTCTTTCATTTTCTCCACCACTGCGGTCTCGTTGGGCATCATTTTCACACCGACTTCCCCGATGGGCAGCAGCATGTGACTCACCATTCCCCATATAAAGACTGCGGCACCGGCCAGTATTGCGCCCAGAATAACGCGTTTCATACGCACCTCCTGATTACGGATTATGAGATTTCACTTAATATATCATAATTTCTTATGGAGCTTGTGCCAAACATGTATGTGGTATATGCTTCTCGCCTATTCCATTTTGAGCGCGTCCACAGGGTTGGCCAGGGCCGTTTTGATTGTCTGTACACTGACGGTCGCGCCGGCAATCAACAGGCCAAGTAGACCGGACAGCAGGAACGTGCCGGGACCAATGTGGATCCGGTTGGCAAAGACTTCCAGCCAACGGGTCATCAGCAGCCATGCAATCGGCCAGGCGATAAGAGACGCAATCAGGACCCATACGAGATAGTCCCGGCTGAAAAGCAGGGTAATCTGACGAACGGTGGCTCCCAAGACTTTTCGGATGCCCACCTCTTTTGATCGCTGTTCGGTTGTGTAGGTGGTCAGACCGAACAGTCCAAGACATGAGATGAGAATGGCTAGAATCGCAAAATGAGTCAACACTCTGCCAAATTCTCGTTCCTTCCGATAACTCGCCTCGTACCGTTCCTCCAGAAAAGACCAGCTCATATCTGATGTAGGGTTGTGCCGGGTAAATACATTCCGGATCCGGCCGACCGTGCCCTTTACGTCACTATCGTCAATTCGAATAAAAATCTTTCGCAACAAATGGTCGCGGCCGAAAATCATTAAAGGGCCAATCTTTCTGGAAAGCGGCAAATAGTGAAAATTTTTCACCACGCCGATCACACGCATCACCTGGCTCCCCCGCGTTAACGTCTGTCCAATCGGATTACCCGTCATAAGGGCGGCCAGCGATTCGTTGATCACGACACCACTCTTGAAATCCGCCGGGTAGTCTCTGGAAAAAAACCGTCCATCTACCATTTTCAGTCCGAACATGTCGGCAAACCCCGGGCCCACGTACCCCTTGTCAGTATGCACCTGAGTATCAGCCGGTTTCCCCTTCCACTGCCAGCTTGCATCAAACATTCCCATATATGTGGGGTAAGAAAACGACGTTGTTACGCCGACGACCCCTCTCTGCTGTAACCACTCGTTACGCATGCTCAAGTAGGAATTCTCCATGTCATCTGTTGCATCAATGCAGATCACATTCTTCTGGTTGACGCCGGTGTCTTTTGTCTTGAGAAATGTCACCTGTCGAATCAGAACAATCGTCGCAAACAGTAAAATAACTGAAACAGCAAATTGCCCTATGACAATCACTTTACGAAGGGATTGCCCGCCGCCCCGAATCTGGATAGATCCACGCAGTACACAAGTTGGCTTCAAGCCGGACAGAAGAAGTGCGGGATAGCTTCCGGAAAACAACCCTGTCACCAGAACGATGGGAATCAATACCATCAGAATGAAAGGATCCCGAATAATGTCCACTGTCAGTTGACTTCCGGCAAGATCGTTGAAATAGGGTAGTATCAGTTCAATCAGGCACAAAGCCAGAAAAACAGAAACAAGGGTCAACAGCAGAGACTCCCACAGAAATTGAAGCATGATCTGGTTGCGGGTACCCCCCACAACTTTTCTTATTCCTACTTCCCGGGCCCGTTTCATTGCCCGGGCAGTGGTCAGGTTGATGAAGTTAAAGGAAGCAATTAACAGAATGAGCAGTGCAACCAGCGAAAACACGGTCACTGTCCAGATTCTACCCCCTGAGCCAGATGGATCATAGAGATGGACATGGGTCAAAGGAAATAGGAACAGACTTGTCTTCAACCCGGTTTCACTGTTTTGTCGGTTCAAAATCTTTCTCGTAAATGCTTTCACATCTGTGCCCGCAGCAAGGAGGATGTGGCTGTAATAGTCGTTGCTTCCCCAGCTGTCCGTGTGGTATCCCAACCTTGCGGCTAATTCAAAAGGAAGCAGAATATCGAAACGGATGGAAGAGTCTACAGGCGGGTCCTGCACAACCGCAGCAACCTGAAACTGGTATTGCCCGTCCATGGTAATCGTTTTCCCGATTGGGTTCACCACTCCAAAAAGCCGTTCCGCAAGTGATCGCGTCAACACGGCATGTGACACATCTGTCAAGGCTGTTGCTGCGTCTCCATAAATAACGGGAAATGAAAACAATTTCAGAAAAGACGGGTCAGTCAGCAGGACGGTCTCACTGAATTTTCGGGTGCCCACGGAAATGGACGCCCGGCTGGGCATAGTATACCGGTTCCAGGCTTCAACCTCCGGATACTCTGCTCCCAGGGCAGGTGCAATCGGGCCGCCCATGGTTTGGACAAAGACCGGGTTTTCACCTGTCTCAACACGGCTTCCCACCCTGTAAATCCGATCCGCGTCAGGGTGAAATCTGTCATAGCTCAATTCCATTCGTACCCAGAGGAGGATCAGGAGACACGCCGCAATGCCCACGGTCAACCCGATAATATTGATGAATGAATATGTTTTCTGTTGTAAGAGATTGCGTATGGCAACCTTAAAATAGTTCCGAAACATCCGGGCCTCCTTCCTTATCTCCGGCAAAATGCACATTTAACAGCGCAGAAACACTGTCAGCAACTCACTCCTTGTCGCACTCGCGCTTTCGAAACATGATGGGAATCTTGTCATGGGTCGGGGCACCGATCTGGACAAGTTCCCAGTTCTTGTCATATTCATGGATCACATGTTTCAGGACAGTAACGGTGTCTCCAGTGGACGACTCGGTGTAGTCCTCCAGTGTCACCAGTTCCACCCGATAATTCAGCGTTTTCTTACGCCCATTGATCCTTACTTCAATCTCCACATTCTGTTCCGGTTCGATGTTGGGAATGGAGAGTACCACTTCACGCATCAAACACCTCCTTGTCCTTCAAACAATCATGCCGGCAAAACGGAAGGCCGTTCCACCCGGACAATGCGATCAGGATAATGTTGATATCCGTCGAATGAAAACTCCTATTGACCATACAGCAGAATCAAGATGGAACAAGCCATACCAATTGCCAACCCCGTAATGTTCATGACAAAATACCACTTCTGCCGGAGCAGGCTCCTGAACACCACTGTCAGATAGTTTCGAAACATATTCGCCCCCCGATATGCCCTCCTAAGGTCCTACTCGTATTTTAGTGCGTCCACCGGATTACTGGACGCTGCCTTGAATGCCTGGAATCCAACGGTTACAAATCCGATGATGAGTGATCCCAATAAAGCCATAATATATACCGGCAGCACATTGCCCACACGGTAAGCAAAACCGGCCAGCCATCGGGACATCACCCACCAGCAGACGGGAATCGCCACGATATTGGCGATCAGCAACCAGCGTATGAATCGGATTGAGAGCCATGTCACGATCCATGCGGCTGACGCACCCAACACCTTGCGAATGCCGATCTCTTTGGTTCGTTGCCGTGTTTCAAACACAACCAGTCCGAAAAGTCCCAGACAGGCAATGAGAATGGCCAATGCTGCACCGTAGCCCATGATTTTGCCGGCACGCTCATCATTTCGATACAGTGAACCCGTCACAGTGTCCAGAAAGTACGAACGGAATGAACGGCCGGGGGCAACCTGGTTCCACGCATCCTCTATTCTGGCAAGTATCGGACCGGGATTTTCAGTGCCACTTAACCGAAAACTCACAAATACTGCATTTTTTTGAGGAACCAGAATGATTGGTTCGATCTGGTCATGCAGTGACTTGATATGATAATCCTTCACCAATCCCACTACTTCCAGTTGTTTGTCTGACCATCCGGGAATTTTCAATGTTTTTCCCAATGGATTCTTCCAGCCAAACTGTCGGGCCGTGGACTGGGTAATCATGACTTGGGTATCAGAGGCACCCGATCCATCCACGACAAAGGAACGTCCTTCCAGGAGTTTGATTTGAAATGTCTTCAGATAGTCGCCATCTACTCGGATCAATGGAATGGTCCAGCTTTCGTTTCCTTCATAGCCGGATGGTATTGTTCCATATTCGCCACTGGCGCCTTTTCCCGGGACAGTCGAACTCACGGTTATGGAGGCAATACCGGGAGTCCCGGTCAACCGTTCCTTCAAACGGGAAGATGCCTCCCTGAGATCACGTTCCAACTGAACGACAACAACACCATCTTTCTGGTATCCCAGATCCACTGACTGAACATAGTGCAATTGATAAAACACGATCCCGGTGGCACTGATCAGGAAAACGGTTACACCAAATTGCATAATGACCAGCACCCGGCGTAACCTGTTTATCGAGCGCGGGCCTTTGCTACCACCGCCTCGCAACACCCGTGCCGGCTGATAGCGGGACAGGTAAATCGCCGGATAGCTGCCGGCGGCTAGTCCCACAATCAGCAGGAGAACTGGCAGCCCGATAACAAATCGTGTTTCAAGGAGCGTTGAAAAACGGAGTGATTGGCCGCTTATCTGGTTAAAATAGGGCAGTGTTACCTCCGTCAATGCCAACGCAATCAGAAAGGACAGTCCGGTCAATAGCATAGCCTCAATGAAAAACTGTCCCATTAACTGGCTTCGCTTCGCACCGATGACCTTTCGGACACCTACTTCGAGGGCACGGCCGGTGGCCTGGGCAGTTGCCAGGTTCATGAAGTTAAAGCATGCAATCAGGAGAAGAAACAGGGCAACAGCACCAAACATGGCAATATATCCCAGATTCCCCTTCAACCAGGGACCCGAATAACCAATCTTTTGCGAATGAAGATAAATATCCCTTATATTCTGCAAATACATAACGGTGTGATAGTCCTCTCCCGCGTGACGTTTCAAAAAAGCCGGCAACTGTTCCTCCAGCGTTCTTACATTACTCCCCGGTTTCAATAGCACGTAGGTGAAAAGAGAATTGTTCGCCCATTGGGGAACGGAACCTTCCGGCACAAAGCGACCGGCTTTAAGAGTGGGATATGAGATGAGAAGATCCGGTTCCAGGTGGTTTCTATGCCCGTCCGGTTGCATAACCGCAGCCACAGTCAGGTCCCGTCCCTGAATGTCAATACGTCTCCCAATCGGGTTCTCTGCACCAAACAGACGGGTTGCCAGGTCCCGACTGAGAATCGCCTGGAACGGTTGTTTTAGGACTTTCCTACCATCCGCTCCCTTCAACGAAAAAGTCATAATATCGAAAAAGCCATCTTCAACCGCAAATCCACGTTCGGCGGTAATGTGAAGGTTGTCCCTGCTGACAACGACCTCGCCCAGTTGAGATACGCGAACAGCATCCTCAACGGCAGGGAAATCCATCTTCAGGGCTGGTGCCAGAGGAACAGGAGTGTACGGCACATGGGTCGGGTTCCGGCCCTTCGCGTTCTGGATCTCTACTACGCGATACGCTCGATTACCTTTCTTGTGAAAAGCATCTACCGATAATTCATTCCGGATCCAGATCAGAATCAACAGAGAGGCGGCTATACCAACTGAAAGTCCGACAATGTTGATCAAAGCAAACAGTTTCTTGCGCCATAAGTTACGTATTGTTGTCAGCAGGTAATTGCGCCACATAGCGAACTCTCCTTTTTTTATTGTGATTTGCTATTCATACTTCAGAGATTCAACCGGGTTTCGCATGGCTGCCTTACCGGCCTGAAACCCGACGGTTAACATCGCAATGATCAGTGCACTGGCACCACCCAGAAGAAACACAGCGGGACTCAGTTCAATACGGTAGGCAAATTCTTCCAGCCAACGGGTCAGAAAATACCACGCCACCGGCCAACCAATCAAAACTGAAATGAACACCCATTTGGCAAAATCTTTCAGAAAGACCATGACAATACGAGGAACTGTGGCACCCATTACTTTCCGCACACCTACTTCCTTAGTGCGTTGTTCTGTTGAAAACGCCGCAAGTCCATAAAGGCCCAGACACGCAATGAAGATACCGAGAATCGTGAAAGAAAAGAGGAGATCCTGCGCCTTCCGTTCTTTGACATAGAATCGGTTTAACCTGTCGTCCGCAAAAGCTGCCCGATACTCATTCCCTGGAAAGAGACGATTCCAGGTTTCTTTAACATGCATCATCGCGGCCGTCGGATCCCCCGGAGCCAGACGGATACTGACGTAATTGATCCAGTTGGGTTCATATAGAATGACAAGCGGACCGATCCTGTGGTGCAACGAGCGGAAATTGAAGTCACGGACCACACCAACGATGTCATTATATTCGATTTGCCCCTGCCGGCCCACTACCCCGACACGGCTGTGAACCGCTTCTTCGTTTGACGCAAACCCCAGCTCCTTCACAGCCTGTTCATTGAGAATAAACGTATCTTCATCAGTTCCTCGTTCGCGGGAAAAATTGCGTCCGGCAACGAGTTGCATTCGGTAGGTTTCGAGGTAGTGTTCATCAGCACCTATATTGAACACGATATGAGGTTCCCGGGAGGCGTCTCCTTCCCGGAGGTATCCGGAATCTCCCACTGATTCACTGGAAGGAACGTGAGAAGAACTGCAAACCGCTATAATCCTGGGATCCTGCAGCAGTTCATTTCGGAACGCCTGTAGGCCCCGGATGATTTCGTCGCCCTTCACGTTCAGCACCAGCAGCTGGTCCTTGTCATAACCCAGGTCCTTATTCGAGAAATAGGCATACTGCTGGTGTATGACAATGGAGGAGATTATCAACGCAACAGATATGGCAAACTGCAACACCACAAGAGACACGCGCAGCCAATTTCTTCCGGGACGGAAGACACCTTTCAGAACATGGACGGGCTTGAATGAGGATAGAAATACGGCCGGATACAGACCAGCAAGTAGTCCAGCTGTGATCGTAACACCGAACAGGATACTCATGCTCTGCCAGTGAAAAAGATCCAGCCAGCTCAGCTCTTTGCCCGAGAACTGACTGAATAATGGCATGAACAGTTCCACCAGTGCTGCCGACAGGATCAGCGCAATCAGGGACATCGTCACCGATTCCGCCAGAAACTGGAAAAAGAGCTGGTGTCGCTCTGCTCCACTCACCTTGCGAACACCTACCTCCAGTGACCGGGTACTTGCGCGGGCCGTGGAGAGATTGACAAAGTTGATACAGGCTGTCAGCAGAATCAACAGTGCAACAATACTGAAGGTTGTCACTTGCCTGATACTTCCGCTTTCACCGACCTCCCAGCTGAGATTAGATTTGAGATAGATATCGTACAAAGGGCAAAAATGAAGCTGAAACACCTCGCTGACCTTATGGTTGCCCAGGTAAGGTTTGAAAGTATCCGTCAGATATTTTTCGATAAATGACTGACACTTACTCCTCAACCCCTCAATGCTCTGTGGATTGTCCAGCATAATGTAGGTGTACAGAAAATTGCTCATCCAGGTATTCATCCTCTCCTTACTGACCAGTCCCGGGAGGCTCTTCATGGAAACCAACATATCCATTCGGACATGGCTCTGTACGTCTTCAAATACGCCGGTCACCTGCAAATCTACTTTGCGGTCGTTGAAATCCACCGATAGCTGCCGACCGACAACATCGGGTTTTCCGAAATATCGGACAGCAATGGATCGGGACAGCACCACCGTGTTAGGCTGATCCAATGCATGCTCCAGATCATTGCCGGTGGAGGTCAGCGTAAAAATATGGAAAACCCCCGGATCGGCAAAGAACAATTGTTGCTGATGGGTGAAATTCCTATGATCATGAACGGGTAACCGCATAGGATAAAGTCGCGCCTGCTCCACTACTTCGGGATAATCAGCCTTCAACTGGGGGCCATACAATGGACCGGTAAATGGGGAATGAATATCCCTTCCCTGCCAGCTACCCTTTCGTTCCACACGAAACACCCTATCGCCATTCTTGTTGAACTTGTCGTAGGACAATTCGTCCTGCACCCACATGAGAATCAACGTACACACCGCTATTCCAACGGCCAGACCAAAAATATTGATAAACGAATAAAGCCCATTCCTTTTCAACGTCCGGAGTGCCACTGTTAAATAATTCCGTATCACACCCATTCTCCCATTTTTTCTTTCAACCGTTTGTGGTTATTCAGCTCCCTACAACTTGAACTTGCCATTCAGATTTTCAGAAACAATCTGCCCATCAAACAAATGGATGACCCGTTGTGCATATTCAGAATGCGACGGCGAGTGGGTAACCATAATAATGGTCGTTCCGTTTTCATTCAGGTTGGTCAGCAGATTCATTACATCTTCCCCATGTTCTGAATCAAGGTTTCCGGTAGGCTCATCTGCCAGAATCAACTTCGGTTCGGCAACAACTGATCGCGCCACGGCGACACGCTGTTGCTGACCGCCGGACAGTTGCTGAGGGAAATGATTCTGTCTCGGCAACAAGTTCATCTGCTCCAGAACTGCCGTAACACGCTTCTTACGGTCAGAAGTTGAAAAGCCAAGATAGAGCAGTGGTAATTCCACGTTTTCATAGACGGTCAATTCGTCAATCAGATTAAAACTCTGAAACACAAATCCGATATTGCCTTTTCGAAAATTGGTCCGCTGCCTTTCCGAATACCGGGCAAGTTCTTCCCCAAGAAACCACAATTCCCCAGAAGTCGGGTTATCAATCAATCCGAGAATGTTAAGCAATGTGGACTTACCACATCCGGACGGACCCATGATTGCTGTGAACTCTCCTTCTTCCACACTGAAGTTGATACTATTCAAAGCGGTAGTTTCCACCTCGTCCGTCTGGAAAACCTTGGTAAGATTTACACTCTTGATCATTGTTTTTTCCATCATTTATCTCCTGTTTATTCTGGTCTCTAAAAGACAAGCTTCTTCATGTTCCCGTAACCGTCGTAGCTGGACGTTACGACCTTGTCGCCCGGTTTCAGTCCTTCCAGCACTTCGTACACATCCGTGTTCCACCGTCCCAGTTTCACCGGACGCCGCACCGCCGCACTCCCGGAAGAATCCACCACAAAGACCCAGTTTCCGCCGGTTGTCTGATAGAAGCCGCCCCGGGGCAGGAGCAGGGCTTCAGTCAGGTCTCCCAGGGCGAGCCGAATATGCACAGTTTGACCATTTCTCAGCTTCTCAGGCACCCCTCCGTCAAATGTCAGGTCCACTTCAAACCGGCCCTCCGTCACCTCCGGATAAATTTTGCTGACCCGAAGCAAATAGTCTTTCCCGGCGAGGCTAAATTCGCCCTTCCTTCCCATCTCCACCCTGGAAATATAGTGTTCGTCAATCCGTGCCCGAACTTTGAATCCATCCAGGACATCAATCTGGCCCAGCCGCTCGCCAGCTTGTTTTGACTCCCCGATGACCTCTGCCTTCAGCGAAGTCAGATATCCGGAAACCGGTGCCTTGATCACCAGGCTGTTCAGTTTCGCCTGGGTGATTTTAAGGTTCTGTTTCATGCGGTTCAGGTTCTCTTCCAGCTCAGCCACCTGTTTGTTTCTGAACAACAGATCCTGGTCCATTGATTCCCGGGTCAGTTTCTGTTTCTCCTTCATGTAGTCGTAGCTGTCTTTGGCGTTGTCGAAAGCTTCCCGGGAAATGAGCTGTTCCCTGTACAGTGCCTTCAGTCGTATAAACTCCTTTTTCCTTGTCAGAAGTTCGTAGTTTGCCTGCGCCAGATCCTGTTGCAATGACAGTTTCTGCTGTTCAATGGACAAGCGTGTATTGCGCAGGTTGTTACTCTGCTGAAAAAATTCAGCTTCCCGAAACATGACATCCAGCAGAAGGTCCGTGTTGGAAAGCTTGAGAATGGGGGCACCCTTTTTGATCATGGTACCGGCTTCCACATATATCTTCTCAACACGCCCTCCTTCCACAGCGTCCAGATAAACCGTGTTGATGGGCAACGCCTCGCCCATAACCGGGATGAATTCCTGGAAGGGACCCCTTTCAACTGTAGAAATCGTCAACCGGTCCTTTTCCACGCGAATGGATGACGAAGAGGATTTGAAAATGAGCAGATAGGATACCGCCAACACAAATAATGAAATCGCACTGTACTTGACAATTCTTATTGCCGGCCACTTCTTTTTTTCAATTGCCCGATCCATACCAGCCATCTGAACCCCCTGATTTCTTCATTCTACCCATCTCTATAGCAAGCGACATGCCAATATATTTATATTTTATTTTCTTGTGTTTACAACTACAATTGGTCGCAAGGGTGTTCGATTCCGCATCACAGGGTGTCCGAAAATGAACATTTATCCCGGTCAATCGTATCAAGTTGTAAGAATGTTCACGGGGAATCGCCTATGATAATATTGACCCACTGACACTGGAAAAACGGAGAAAATGCATGAAACCCAAAACCGATGCGAGACTGTTGATCATTGATGATGACATGGACATTCTGGGAGCAGCGCGGTTACTGTTAAAACAACATTTCTCCATTGTTCGCACAGAATCGAATCCGGATCTGATCCCACAGCTCCTGAAAGATGATACATACGACGTCGTTCTGCTTGACATGAATTTCACCCGGGACATCACATCGGGGAAGGAGGGCTTTCTGTGGTTGTCCCGAATCCGGCAGATTGATCCTTTAGCCGTAGTCATTCTGATCACGGCCTATGGTGACGTGGAAACCGCGGTACAGGCAATCAAGGAAGGTGCCTCTGATTTTGTATTAAAGCCCTGGCAGAATGAAAAGCTCCTCGCCACCATTATCGCTGCCCTCAACCTGAGCCGCTCCAGACGGGAGGCCAATGCGCTGCGGTCCAAGCAACAGACACTATCCAGTGACATGGACATGCCTTTCCACGATTTCATCGGAGCCTCCCCGTCCATGCAACAGGTCTTTCACACAATTGAAAAGGTGGCTGCCACAGATGCCAACGTGCTTGTGCTGGGCGAAAACGGGACCGGAAAGGAACTGGTCGCCCGTGCCGTTCACCGAAAAAGCCTGAGAAACAAAGAGGTTTTTATCAGCGTGGATATGGGTGCCATCACCGAAACTCTCTTTGAGAGCCAACTCTTTGGCTACGTTAAAGGGGCATTTACGGATGCCCGGGAAAATCGTGCCGGGCGGTTTGAAGTTGCGTCTGGCGGGACTCTTTTTCTGGACGAAATTGGTAACATTCCGTTACCACTCCAGGCAAAACTGTTGAACGTGATCCAATCCCGAAAGATCGTCAGGGTGGGAGGCACACAGCCGATTCCCATTGATATTCGCCTCATTTCCGCCACAAACATGCCGCTCCATCAGATGGTCAAAGATGGCACGTTCAGGCAGGACCTTCTATACCGCATCAACACCGTTGAAATCCACCTGCCCCCTCTTCGTGACCGACGGGAAGACATTCCGGCTCTTGTCGACCACTTCATTCAAATGTACGCAGGCAAGTACCGTAAGGACATTGGGGCCCTGACCGTAAACGCCGTAAAAAAACTGATGGCATATCACTGGCCTGGAAATGTCCGCGAACTCCAGCATGCCATTGAACGAGCCATCATCATGGGCGATGATCCTGAATTGAACGCCGGTGACTTTCTCCTTGTTCAGGAAAGTGAAACGGCAGATGAACTCGCATTTTCATCGTGGAATCTGGATGATGTGGAAAGAACCGTCGTCCGCAAAGTACTGAAACGAGTCGGAGGGAACGTCAGCCAGGCCGCGAGGGAATTGGGATTGACCCGGGCCGCTCTCTACCGAAGGATGGAAAAGTATGGCCTTTAGCCGGTTCCAAGTCGTTGTGACATTCCGCGTAAAACAGCTGACGCTGACAATTGTTCTGGCCGTGTGTGCTTTTCTGTGGCGTCCTTCAATGACACTGCAGGTAATGAAGCCGGGAGAGTGCTGATATGTTTCGAAAATTCAACCTCAACTGTACAATCCGGATCCTGATGGCAGGTCTCTCCATAACGGCCCTGATTCTTGCCTTTCACCGCTCTTATTACGCGACAGCTTTCGTTCTACTGATCGCGATCGTATTTCAGATTCACGACCTTCTCCACTACGTCAACAAAACCAACCGGGATCTCAGCCGCTTTCTCTCTGCCATTGAAAACGCTGATTTTTCGCAATCTTTTTCCAATCAACGGATGGGCGACTCCTTTAAGGAACTTTCCAGTTCATTCACTCGCGTGGTTGAGCGGTTCCAGAACATCCGGGCTGAAAAGGAAGAAAACTTCCAGTATCTGCAAACCATTGTGCGCCACGTCGGCACCGGCCTGTTCGCTTTCCGTCCGGAAGATAAGCGCATCACATTGTTCAATAATGCGGCCAAGCGAATCATTGGCCTGCCCCATGCCCATTCTCTGTCTGATTTCAAACAAGTAAGCCCTGATCTGGAAAAGCAATTGAATAACATTGATGCAGGGCAGAGCCACCTGATTCGTGTTCTGAAAGACGGAGAATTGAAACAACTCTCCCTGCATGCCACCCGGATCACCCTTCGGAGGGAAGAGCTTATGCTGGTCAGCATTCAGGACATTCACAACGAATTGGAAGACAAGGAAATGGAGTCCTGGCAGAAACTCATCCGGGTATTGACTCACGAGATCATGAACTCCATCACGCCCATCGGTTCACTGGCATCGACAGCAACATCTCTGTTGACACAAGACAATGAGTCTCCCAATCCGGAAGAACTGGCGGATATCCGGGAAGCGCTGGATACAATTTCCCGCCGCAGCGACAATCTGCTTTCATTTGTCCACGCCTACAGGAATCTGACCCGGGTCCCCAAACCCGAGTTCGAAACCGTTGACCTGGCTGCTCTGCTCAACCGGATCCATCAATTGCTCAAACAGGAGCTGCTGGACAGCAATATTAAACTCGAAATTGACGTTCGGCCTCCGAATCTCACCATAACAGCTGATCCCGGTCTGATTGAGCAAGTCATCATTAACCTCATCGTCAATGCCATTCACGCACTTGAAGGAAAAAAAGACGGAAAGATCCGGGTTGCGGCCGGGCTTGACCCGAAAAGCAGGGTCTCTCTGCACATTACCGACAATGGCCCCGGCATTGATCAGGATGCCATGGACAAAATTTTTATCCCATTTTTCACGACGAAGAAGAACGGGTCCGGCATCGGTCTCAGCCTTTCCCGGCAAATCATGCGCGTACATAAGGGATCCATAACGGCGACATCCGTACCCGGTGTCGCGACAACGTTTCTACTGAAGTTCTGACCGAACACTGGCCATTCGATAAAGCTGCTACTTGCAGCGGGCTGCTGCATTGTAGCAGTACTTGACCCCGCCGATCATGAAGCAGTTGTCACCAATGGAGCGGTACTGCTGTTTTTTAGCCGCCTTCCCCTTATAACTGAAGGTGATGGTTCCCGACTGTTTGTTTCCCTGGATGGCCCATCGACCACTTCCACTACCCTGATTCGCAGCACCGAAAGCAGATGTCTGGTTGCCGAGGCTGTCAGTGGAACTTCCGGAATAGGAAGACTCATGAGAATCATAGAAAACACCGCCGGGACAAAGCATGAGTTTTCTTTCCGTTGAGCCCTGGTAGGAATAGTATTCACCCGCTATCCATTTGGCCAGTTCAGGGTCGGTGGGGCCAGTGGCAGCGGCGTCCATTTTATCAGCATTCTCTTTGGCCGCTGCAACAAAATCAACATTCCCATCCTTTGAACTGAAATTGAAGTGAATGTTCGCATTTTTGTTCTGCAGCATTACAGTACGGCTGAATTTTCCGGTACGGATGACATAGAATCCGGGTGCCAAATTCTTGAACTTGTATTTTCCAAGAAAATTGCTTTGCGTGACAGCCAGGACTTTACCTGTGCTGCCGTCAAACAGGCCAACCTGGATGCCAATTGCCGGGGTTGTGTTGTTTTGCCACAGGAAACCATAAATCTTCAGGGCCTTTTTCTTCTTACTCCATGGGAATGACTGGGCGGAAAAGGACCCCAGAAGCACAACGGCCAGCACCAAAATGACAGGTTTTGTCACATAGTGTTTCATTAATTCCCTCCTTTTTCGCACAGAAAACAAAATTCCATGCACCGTTTTGTAGAGATTCTGTGCTTCTATTATAGAGATTGCCTTCCCTTTGTCAATCGACTGATGTAGTTGGAGCCTTCCCTTCCAGGTAAAAAATCAGTGAACTCTTGATTTGTGGAATATGACCGCATACAATTTGAAAGAAGTTCAATTCTCGAACAACAAATGGTAACTTTGTGGAGCGTAATAAATCAACGGATAAGATACAGGAGACAAAATGATCAGGCTTATTCAACACACTGACGCAGAGCGCATTTGGGCCTTGGTTGAATTAAACCGTGAGTATCTCAGGAAATGGCTCCCGTGGCTTGATGGAAACATATCCATAGATGATACCAGAAAGTTCATTACTGATTCCCTTACTGGCTATGAACAAAAAACAAGCATGGTTCATGTGATTGTAGATGACCAGGTGTGTGGAATTTGTGGTTTCAACACGTTTAATCCCTCAATCAAGGCTGGTTTCATTGGATATTGGATTTCAAAAGACCATCAAGGCAAAGGCCTGGTGACCGAAGCATGCCGGGCCCTGGAAGATATCGGTTTTGGTTCCCTTGGCCTGAATAAGATAGAAATTCATGTAGCGAATGGTAACCTCCCCAGCAGGAAAGTCGCAGAACGACTGGGATATATCGAAACAGGTTCCATTCTTGACGCGGAATGGCTGTATGATCACTACGTGGATCATGTGATTTATTGCAAGCGTAATCCAATCAACAATAAGTCGCACCGGACACCTGCAAGCAGTGCCGGAGCGACTCGCTGATTTTATACAACCTGAAAGTCACTGTGGCGCAGTGCGTCGTGTCCCCCACTTCAAGGCCCCGGTGGGACAAGCAGAAATGCACTGGTTACAGGCAAAGCAATCCGGACGATAGGCAGCATCCTTGAGGATTTCAGGTACCGCAGGGCAGGCGGTCTCTGTGACGCACAACTCACACCGGGTACATTTGTCGGGAACAAACGTAACCCGAAGGGCACCGGTTTGCTCCATCCAGTGGGTGAAGAGTCCTACAGGGCACACCGCGTAGCAGAACGGACGATACCATTTGAATGACAACACAATGACCAGCACCAGGGGCAGGAAATTGATAATCATTTCCACCACCGATTTTCCGCCGGCAATCTCAAATCCGTGAAATGGGTTGATATAGTCATAGAGAGAAACTGGATAAACTTTTCCTTTGAATGTTGTGTGGAGGTAAACCGTAACACTCAGACCGATAAACAACGCGAACACAACCATGCGTGTCAGAAGTGTTGCGGAGGGGTTGATCCGGAACATCCGGAACTTAAATTTTCGGGAAATTTTGGCCGCCAACTCCTCCACTGCTCCCACAGGGCACACATAACTACAGAAGAGTTTCGGTCCGATCAGGGTCAGAACTCCGATTACGACAATGGTCACAACGAATGGAAGCCGAAGGCCGAACAGAAGGGGTTTGGTAGTGGCGCAAATCGGTGATGGATGCATGACATAGGCCTGGAAAAACCGGCCGGGCAAGTTGCCGGCAATTCCGAACGCAAAAGTGGCCAACAATAAGAGCACAACCCGTGTCCGCTCCCCCATGCGCCGCAAGTAAAGCAGAACGACGGCCGCAATAGCCAACAGAAACATGGTCACAAATTTCGGTTGCAGGAGCATACCGGAGAAAGTCGGCGCTTTCCGGGAAACCGGACTTTTCGCAACCTCCTGTGCCAGTACCGGCACCGCCGCAAGACTGATCAAACCCAATGCCAGAAGTCCAATCCAAACCGCCTTTCTTTTCATTATCCCCCCCTTTTTCTCATTTCATGGCCCAATTTTTGACATTGTACCG
>CAZRHT010000041.1:24423-26046 GCA_964599895.1 uncultured Holophagae bacterium | reverse complement strand
TGCACTGTATTTTCTATAAATTATGTATAAGTTTTAGACAATAAACTCCGGCACAAGACTCAAGGTATTGAATAGAAACAATAACGACCTTGCTCCTTTCCCTCTCCTTGTTTCCTCTTTTTCGGCCTGCGCAGCAGCCCGGACTGGAAACATTAATTAGAGGTATACACTTCCGCAGCTCCGATCTCGGGCGGGAGCGAAACTTCAGTTGAGCGCACCAACCTGGAGATCGGAACGCAATGGATTGGGCGAGATGTGCGCGTTCACTACTTAGGGTCCAGTCCGGGGACTGAATCTGGTTCCGCCGGGTGCGCACGATGGCCAGATGCGAGGCGCAATGACGATAGCGATGCCACTGCGCATCGGTGAGAAGTTGGAACGAAGCAGACGCTTGTCGTCCGCCCCGGCCCTGCGGGTAGCCGTTCTATCGAGCCATCTCTGCGTTGCTCGTTGTCACCGAAGAACCACATCGCCTCCGCCTCACTCCTTGATGTAATTCGACATTCCAGGCTACGGATCAGAGATCAGTCCCCGGACGGGGCCCTGAGCGAACGAGGAGCAGTACATGTGTACGTGACGAGAAGCGCATGGAGCGAACACGGGCAGATGGCCCGAGACTTGAGCGTCAATCGAAAAAGGAGGGGGTGGGATCAACAACAGTACAACAACAGATGACCCCAATTCACGCTTTTGCCTCGACGCCCGCGACAGCGGGGCGGTGTTTAATCTGATTTGTACGCATGCTCGCATGAAAGTGCAAATTGGATTCAACACCGGAAAGTGGTGCGGAGTACCACGGCGTCGAAGCAAACGCGAAAACGGGAAACAGACATTGTGAACGCTGACCGTCCCTTTCCCCCTTTGCGTGCTTTGCGCCTTTGCGAGAGGATCTTTTTCTCTTTCTATCCTTTGTGCCTTTGTGACTTCGTGTTGCGTCTCTTCCCTTCCCTTTCCGCTCGTCCCCCTCTTCCCTCCTCCGCGCCCTCTGCGGTAAATCTCTCCGGGCGGCACGAAGTGCCACGGTGTCAAAGCAAAAGCGGCGTCAGTCGGCAGTGCGGGTTCCAGCTTACAATTCTTCCACCGGAACAGTGAACAGCTTGATCCCCTCGTCCGGGAATTCTTCTTTCAATGCTTTCAGTTTGTCAACCACCTGGTCCAGTTTCTCTGTCTCGTCGATGATGAACAGCAGGTTGTTGATATCCGGGAACACCGGGGTACCCAGATGAAAACCCGTGCTGCAGCCCTTGCCTTTCACAGTGTCAATCTCCGTGAACCCGCACACGTCCACGTCATTGAGGATGGACCGAACCGCATTATCCACAACCGTGTTGTACACAACCATCAGAAGTTTTCTCACGCGGCCACCTCCTTTCTTCTCTCTACAAAGTAGTAAATCGTCGGCACAATGATCAGCGTGATCAGCGTGGACACTGCCAGTCCGCCAACCAGGGTCACACCCAGCTGGTTCCACAGTTCAGCGCCCTGCGCACGACTGAGTGCCATGGGCAACGTGCCGCCGATGGTGGTAATGGTGGTCATCAGAACCGGGCGTAACCGGCTGTGCCCGGCTTCGAGGACCGCAGTCACCAACGTGCTTCCCCTGGCCCTGAGCAGGTTGGTGTA
>CAZRHT010000041.1:0-24323 GCA_964599895.1 uncultured Holophagae bacterium | reverse complement strand
TGTTCTTCCACGTCACCGCCAAAGCGATAGTGATATCCGGGAGGCATGGCATACGACGCCAGTTTCTTTCTTAATTGGCTCGATGCCTGCCCCAGTGACACATGGAGTAGCGACGCTTCCACCTTCACCACGCGCTGCCTGTCAATGCGTTCAATTTTCACCGGACCCCCGCTTTCCTTGAACGTCACAAGGTCAGCCAGTGTGATGGTGCGTCCGTCCTTCAGTGGGACCTTAATGCGCTGCAAGTCTTCATAACTGGTCCGAAATTCCGGCTTCAAACGGACAAAAATGTCAAAATCCTTTCCCGCGTCGCGAAATTTGGAGGCTTCATAACCATAGAAACTGCTGCGAAGCAGTGTGGCCACATCGGCGGCTGACAACCCCGCTGCTGCCAGTTTGTCTCTGTCTATCTGTATCCAGATTTCCGGGCGTGGTTTTTCCACGGTAGTGGTGACATCTACGAGTCCGGGAACACTCCGCATAATCCCTTTCACGTCTTCTGCAATTTTCCCAAGCCTGTCGAGATCATCTCCGTACAATTCCAGTGAAATCGGCTTTCCCTGGGACGAGAAGAAGATCTTCTGATACGCACTCATTGCGCTGACAGACAGTTTTTCAATACCCGGAATTTTCTTCAGTTCTTTTCGCAAAACGTCAGCAATTTCCTTAGCTGATCGTTTTCGCTTTGTCTTGTCTACCAGTTTGGCTCCGGATTGGATAATGTAATTGGCCTCTTCAAATCCCAGAACGTTGCCCTCCCCTGTCCGGGTCCGTCCGGCAAATGTGTACACATGCTCTCTCTCCGGGACCAGTTTCTGGTATAGCTTCATGACCTTGCGGGCCATTCTGGCACCTTCTTCCAGTCTCACCCGTTCGTTCAGTCGGATGAATATGGAAATCTCACCACTGTCGGCCTCCGGCATAAATTCAGAACCAATCAGGGGCACCAGTGACAGGGCACCGATAAATACGATAACAGCCAGGGCCAGCGTTGTCTTGGGACGTCCCACGGCCCAGTTAAGTACCCCACGGTAGCCATCCTCAACCCGGCCATAGAAGCGGTCAACGGCATCCTGAAAACGGTGTCGTTTTGAATCATCGGGCAACGGCAGAAACCGGGCACTCAGCATCGGTGTCAACGTCAACGATGTGAAAAGTGATGCCAGCAGGGTTACCGTCACTATGATGGCGAGCTGACCGAAAATGACCTTGGTAATGCCGGTGGTGAAGATCATGGGCAGAAATACAATAATCGTAGTCATCGTAGAAGCGGAAATCGCCATACCCATCTCCGATGCACCGTGGATCGCAGCTTTGTCCCGGAATCGGCCGCCGGTTTCCAGCTTTCGGGTAATATTTTCAATGATGACAATGGCATTATCCACCACCATGCCGATCGCGATGGCCAGGGACATCAGTGAAATCACATTGATGGTGTATCCCAGCATGAACATGGCACTTATCGACACAATCAGAGAAAACGGTATGGTCAACGACACAATCAGAGACGATCGAAAGCTACCGAGAAACAGAAAAGTAACCAGTATGACAAGAATGCCGCCGTAGAGCAGGCTGCCTTTGAGGCTGCTGATCATCGTTTCAATACTGTCTTTGGTATCAATAATTTTCTGAATGCCGACGTCTGAGGGAAGCAGTCCCCTGATTTCTGATAGTTTCTTTTCTACCGCACTGACGACCTCGACCGTATTGGCACCGGATTGCTTTTGAACGTACATGACGAATGACTGAAGGCCATCAGAATAGGCCTGGCCAATCCTTTCCTCAAAGTCGTCTGAAACCGTCGCCACATCGCGCATGTATATCGGTTTCCCTTTGATAGTGACGACAGGGATATCTGCAATTTCCTTTGCTGTTTTGAAACGTGCCGGCAGGCGAAGCACATATTCTGATGAACCGGACTTGATACTGCCCAGCGGCAGATTAATATTTTCTTCCTTGATACGTTGAATCAACGTCAGTGGCGTCAGGTGGTACATGGCCAGCCTTTCCGGATCAAACTCAACATTGATCTGGCGTTCACGGTCGCCTTCAATAATGACCGCACCCACCCCGGGAACCTTCTTCAGGTTGTCGGCTACAACGTCTTTTGCCAGACGGGAAAGCTGTGGATAGCTCTCTTTTGCATTCAGTGTCAGAACGAGCACCGGTGCCATGGCGGAATTGAATTTGAACACCATGGGTTTCTCAATATCCTCTGGTAACCTGGGAACCGCCAGGTCAATCTTATCGCGGATATCGCTGGAAGCCACATCAAGATTGGTGCCCCAGTTAAACTTACAGGTCACAAGAGAGATGTTGTCTTTGGATGTAGACGTGATTTTGTCCAGGTTATTGACTGAACTCAGTTCATCTTCAAGAACCTTCGTTACTTCATTTTCTACATCTGTCGCATTGGCCCCGGGATAGCCCGTAATTACGCTGATGGCGGGGGGATCAATCTTGGGAAACAGGTCCACATTCAACTGGAAGTACGACACAATTCCCAGAAGCAGAATGCCGACAAACAGCATGGTGATAGCGACGGGCCGACGAACACTTATTTCCGGTAGTTTCATTGAGTCCCCTTACCCGGTAACCCGGACTTTGTCACCGGCCTTCAATAAGCCCTGTCCACGGATGACCACATCCTCATTTACTTTTATTCCAGAGAGAACTTCCTGGTAGTTTCCATTGATACGTCCCAGTTTCAGGTTTCGTTTTTCAACGGTTTTATCCGACTTCACGACAAAGCAATAGTACACCCCGGTGGCCGGCAGTCTCAGCAGTGCGTCCCGATTCACGGCCAGGGCATTGGAGGACCGGGCAATAACCTTTACTTTACAGAACATTCCCGGGCGTATCGTCCCACTCGGATTGTTCAGAATAATTTCAACCTGCCCACTCCGAGTAGCCGGATCCACAGACGAGGAAACGGCTGATACCGTCGCATTCATCGTCTCGCTGAGTGCGGGCAAACTGACCACAGCCGTGCTTCCCATCTTGACGTCTGTCATCAGTTCTTCCCCGACAGAGGAAACAACCTTAACCCGGCTCAGGTCATCTACAATAAAAAGCGGTTTCCCGCCACCCGCCACAGAACCCACATCAAGTGTTCGTTTTGCAATCTTCCCTTTTATGGGGGATTTGACAAAATAGTCCGCCAATCTGGCGTTTAACGCATTGTACTGACTATCAAGTTGCTTTTCTGTTTCCACGGCTGCCTTCAATTCAGCCTGCACTGATTCCAGCCGGTGCTTTGACACGGCATCCTGTTCAAACAGCCGCTGAAACCGGGCTTCATCCTTCTTCAGTAAGGTCAATCTTGCATTCACAGCCCCTGTTGCCGCCTTCAGGGAATTCAGCTGTTGATCCACCGCACGGTGATCAATCTCTGCCAGGATCTGACCCTTTGAAACGGAATCCCCGATAGCAACCTTCATACCGATGATGACACCATCCACAGTGGGAACCACAATGGACCGATTCACAGGCATCACTTCCCCGGTACGCTCTTCGCTGACTTCAAAGGGCATCACGGCTGCACGTTCAACCGTAACAGGTGTAACGTCTTTTCGTTTCTGCGGTGCCTCCTGGCGACTACACCCTCCCGTTAGAAGTACCAGCACAAATCCCAATAATGCTAATTTTTCAGCCATGACAATGCATCCTCCATACTCTCAGACAGTAATTTGACTCGTAATCCGGATGCGCGCCAGCCATCCTGCGCGGCGTGAAACTCTGCTTCCGCCTCGGCACGGAGCGTAATGGCATCGGCAAGGTCCACTGACGAAATCAGGTGTTCATCAAACTGGAGTTTTGCCACCCGGTAATTTTCTTCTGCCGCCTTCTGGCGCCGTTGAAGCGCTTCGACTTTTTCAGCCAGCGCATTGAACTGATCCAGCTCCCGCCTGACCTGCAATTCAATCAAACGACGGGTATCATCCTGTTGCAGCTTTGCTTCTTTTGCCTTCAGTAATTCGCTGTGGCGCCGATAATGCGCATTGAACCCGTCAAACAACTTAAACTTGACGCCAACCAGAAAGGACGTATTGGACTGGTTGTAGACAAAATTGTCGGTTGTATTTGTGTACTGAACACGGGCAAAAACTTTCGGAAGCAAGGTTGACCGGATTCCTGCAGCCTTCAGTTTATGCATATCGCCCTGTACGGCAAGCAGGTCCATCTCCTCCCGGTTCTGAAGTGCCTTTTCGGGGCACGTGCTGACATCACCGACTTCGGGAAGCGGTGACAGTTTACTTACATTGACCTTTTCGCCCGTCAACCGCTCAAGGGCCCTTCCGGCGGAACCTATATCTGCTTTGAGCATTGCCAGCTGTGCGTCAATTTTAGCAACCAGTGCCTGCAAACGGTATACATCTGAAGCTGCCACCAGTCCCTCCTCATGAAACTTCTTAACCTGCTCCAGATGCGCGATACTTGCACTGGACGCTGTTTCCAGCGCCTTCTCTTTCTCCTGCAGTTGCCGGGACGAGGTGTAAACGTCAAGCAAGTCGAGTCCTGTACTTCGAATCGTCGACAACATCTCAAGCTGTGAAGCTGCGGCTCCTTTTTTCGCCAGTCCACGCAATGATGACCGTCCCCCGAAATCAAACAACAGGTAATCCAGTGAAACTGTCGCCTGACTGTAGTTTTGTTCCATCACTGGGAATATCAGGGACTCGGGGCCGAAAAAACCGGCAGGAATATAGCTCTCCACCGGCTTGTCAAATCCAATTCGAAAGGCCTGAACATTAATGCTGGGAAGGTAAGCCGATCTTGAAGATTTCACCGTCAATTCAGCTGCGCTTTCGTCCAGACGACTGGCCTTGATCTGCAGATTATTCTCAAGAGATTTCCTGAACAGCGCACTGAAATCCTCTGCATGGATCTGCGACACGGCCAGTAGACCAATCAGCAGTCCATGCAGAACCCATCGCTTACTCATTAAATGCCTCCAATCCTCTCGTAAACAAGGAATACAGAATACGAGTGTCCCTCTCGATATCCTGCCCACGTTCGAAAAAAACGTTGTACAGCATCAGATTGTCCAACAGTTCGTGAAATAGATAAGCCATCAATCGTCTCTCCCGAACGACACCCAGCGACTCGAGAAAAGGATCAAAGCGTTCCAGGAACCACTCCATATGTGCTTTCAGAAATGTTCCATGTGTTGTGGACATAGAGGGTCGTTTGCACTCTGCAAATGTCACTTCATTGCCATAGAGCATCAACAAATCCAAATTATTGATGTAAAACCTCAACGCGGACCGGATAAGCTCCTCCAGCTTTTTTTCCGGCTTGTCCGGTCCCGATAAGATTTTTTCAACCTCAATGTGGATAACGTTGACACTCTCCTCCACGATCCGCAACATCAACTCCTCCTTGCTGGAAAAATAGTTGTAGAGTGTCCCCTTCGCAACATTGCAGGCAGATGCGAGTTTGCCCATCGTGAAATCAGACAGACCGTTTGAGACGATCCACTCCCTCGCCTTCTGCAAAATAGCCCGCCTTTTCTGTTCTTCCATATTCAACAATATGCGACTCCTTTTGTGGCTCTCAAGAGTACAGAAAACCACACGGTCAGATTTTTGACTCCATGGTCATTATACTGACCACCCGGTCATTGTCAACAGAAAAATGAATGACAAAAGAAGTGATGGGTGATGAGTGATGGGTGATGGGCATAAAACAAAGCCTTAAAGCCTTCGTGAATGGTTCAGAAAGCCGGGAATGGCCAACTCCCTGATTCTTCTTCCACCCTACTCCTACTCCTACTCCTACCCCAACCTCCACTTCGTATCTTACTGTAATTTTTCTTTAACATTATGGGCCATATGTTAACTTTTTGTTACATCTCCAGTCTATTCTTTCTCTTTCTTTTTCTTTATTTTCCATAGTTGGCAGGCACCTTGCAGAGAACATCTGCATCTTTTGACTGTGGAGGTTCTTATGACATTGACTGAACTACTGGTCGCTATCGGCATTTCTTCCATCATAACCATTTCCGGTACTGCGCTAATCCTGCATCCAAGAAAAGTAAGGATGGAAGGTGCCGCCATGGAGCTTTACGGCATGATGAACCGATCACGGTCCACTGCCATGACCACTGATCGTTATGCGGGAGTTTTTATGGAACAGGACACGGACACCGGGGAAACCGTCTTCTGGCGGGTTGTAGATGGCAATAGCAACGGGCTTCGGAAGCAGGACATCATGGCTGGAATTGACATGAAAATCGGTAAAGGACTCACCCTGGAAAAAGATTACCCCGGTGTAAGTATTCGACGAAGCGGTCTCACGAGCGGCATCATTTCCTTTTCTCCATCATTTAAATCTTCCACCGGCTCTGTCTTTTTCTACACGGAGGATCCATCGGAAGGAGAAATCCGGGTTAAACTCTACGGACTATCAACTTTAACCCGCCCTGTACGCGTATTTCCCGATGGAAGCGAGAAAGCACTGTGATTGCGGCATGGATCTCTCTCCACCGGGCAGCCGGTTGTTCTCTGCGGGCGAAAAAGGCTGCCCTTCTTGAAAATGGTGAAAATCCAACGGCAGTACTGGACTTTCTCAGGCAAAAAGGCATTCGAAGTAATGAGAGTGAAGATAAACTCGTCATGGAACAGGTAAAAAAACTGGATGGATGGATTATGACTTTCGGAGACAAAGATTATCCGGAGCTTTTGAAAGAAATTGCCGATCCCCCCCTTTGCCTTTTCGGTGTGGGTGACCGGAGCGCCCTTTCCAGACCAACCATCGCCTTTGTAGGAACACGCCGGCCAACCCAGTACGGCTTCAATGCCTGTTCGAAACTCATCCGGGAACTGTCACCAGCTCATCCGGTCATTGTCAGCGGAATGGCATCCGGAATCGACACCCGCGCCCATGTCTCAGCGCTTGAAAACAAACTTCAGACAGTTGCAGTGATGGGCACCGGACTCAACGTGGTTTATCCAAGAGAAAACCGAGAATTGTTCCAGAGTATTGTCAAGAATGGCGCTGTCGTTTCCGAATGTGATCCGGACACAAAACCGGAACCCTTTCGGTTCCCGGTAAGAAATCGTATCATCAGTGGAATCAGCACCGGTGTTGTCATTGTGGAAGCCAGGGAAAAAAGCGGCACATTGATAACAATGCGCCTGGCACTGGAACAGAATCACGAAGTTTTTGCCGTTCCCGGACGGCTCTTTGATCGTGCTTCCGTCTCTACTAATCGTGCCATCCGGAATGGGGAAGCCAAGTTGATCACATGTGCAAATGACATCCTTGAAGAATTGATTGCGTTTGACATCCTTGGGAAATCTGATACAGTCGTTCCCGAATCCGCGCCGGGCCTTCTCGGCTACCTGGATGAAACTGCCAGGAGCATTGATGAGCTTGAGGCGTTGAGTGGCCTTTCCAGAAACCAGATCCTCATGGAAATAACCATGCTGGAAATGGACGGCCGCATCGAAAAGAATGGAGCTAATCAGTTCAGAAAGAGAGTGTAATGGCAAAAAAACTGTTGATTGTAGAGTCTCCCGCAAAGTCCCGCACCATTTCAAAATACCTTGGAAAAGAGTTCCAGGTTGAAGCCACCATGGGGCATATTATTGATCTGCCCAAGTCCAAGCTCGGTGTGGATACTGACAATGATTTTGAACCCCAGTATGTTGTAATCCCCGAAAAACAGAAGATTGTCACCGCACTGAAACGGAAGGCGGCATCAGCGGACGAAATTTTTCTCGCGGCTGACCCGGATCGGGAAGGAGAGGCCATCTGCTGGCATCTGAATAACATGCTGAAAAAGAAAGGACGGGTTATTCACCGGGTTCTATTTAATGAAATCACGAAAGCCAGCATCAAGAAAGCTGTAGAAAACCCCGGTGAAATTGATCTGAATAAATTCAATGCCCAACAGACCCGCCGCATCGTTGACAGACTGGTCGGATACAAAGTATCCCCCCTTCTCTGGGAAAAAGTAAAACGCGGCCTCTCAGCCGGCCGGGTGCAGACAGTGGCACTCAGAATCATCTGTGAAAGGGAAAAAAAGATTCGAGCATTCAAGAAAGAAGAATACTGGTCTATTACCGGCCATTTCCTCACCGAAAAGGGAGAGGAAATTGTCGCAAAACTGGGCCGTGTAAATGGAAAGAAAGTTCGGTCCGGTAACGCAAAAAGTGCTTTTACCGTCGCCTCAGAGGAGCAGGCAGCCGACATTCTGGCCAAATTGAAGGCAGGAGAATACACCGTATCCTCCCTTGAGAAAAAAGAAAAAAAGCGCAGGCCACTTCCTCCCTTCATCACCAGCAAACTGCAACAGGAAGCTTCAAGAGTTTTAGGATTCTCTGTCAAAAAAACTATGACAATGGCCCAACACCTGTATGAAGGAAAAAACATCGGACAAGAAGGCTCGGTTGGTCTTATCACTTACATGAGAACAGATTCTACACGAATTTCCGCTCAGGCACTGGATGAAGCACGAGCTTTTATCAGCGAAACTATGGGAAAGGACATGATACCGGCGAGGGCCAACGTGTTCGCCGCCAAGTCCGGTGCCCAGGATGCCCATGAAGCAATAAGGCCCACAATGGTCCACCTGCCCCCTGATAAACTGAAAAAATATTTGAGTCGCGACGAGTTGGCGTTGTATACCCTCATCTGGAAACGTTTTGTCGCCTCCCAGATGATTCCGGCCATTCTCCATGAAACCAACATCACAATCAGTTCCGGTGTTTATGACTTCGTTGCCAGTGGTACCACACTGGTACAACAGGGATTTACTGAAGTTTATAATCCGGGAATAGCTAAAGACAAACTGTTGCCGGCAGTGTCCGAAAATGAAAATATTCAAGTAGAAAAACTGCTTCCGGAACAGAATTTCACCACCCCACCTGCCCGATTCACCGAAGCCACACTTGTCAAGGAACTGGAAACCAACGGCATTGGCAGACCCAGTACCTATGCGTCCATTATCTCGGTCATTCAGAACCGGGAATACGCTGAACAGCAGGCAAAGAAATTCCATCCCACTGCCCTGGGAGAACTGGTCAATGACATTCTGATTAGAGCTTTTCCGGACATCTTTGAAGTCAGCTATACGGCAGAATTGGAAAACCAGCTTGACAGTATCGGCCAGGGTGATATGAGCTGGCAAACCCTCCTGGACACTTTTTACCGCCAGTTTTCCAATGAGCTCAAGAATGCTGCAGATGCGATCACCAACGTTAAACGTGACGGCATTGCCACTGATGAAAAATGCGACAAATGTGGAGCTCCGATGGTAATTAAAGTCGGACGCTACGGTCTATTCATGGCCTGTACAAATTACCCGGACTGCAAGAACACCCGTGACCTGAGCAACAATGCTGAAGAAGATCAAATAGAAGAAGCCTGTCCCAAATGCGGAAAAGCCCTTGTTCTTAAATCCGGGCGCTACGGTAAATACTTTCAATGCAGTGATTATCCTGAATGTGATTACCGGAAATCGAAGAAGAATGGAGAGGTAAAAGAGGTGGACCGGAATTGTCCCAAATGCGGAAAAGCGCTTGTGGAAAGAAAAGGACGGTATGGGTTCTTTGTTTCCTGCTCCGGCTATCCAGAATGCCAATACATTGAAAACACCAAGAAAAAGGAATTGGACATACCCTGCCCCAAGTGCAAGGATGGGAAGGTAGTTCAACGCCGCACCCGAAAAGGCAAGGCGTTTTACGGCTGTTCCAGTTATCCCGATTGCGACTATATATCGTGGACGCACCCCGGTTCTGAAAAGAAAACGGATAGTAAAGAAAAAGCAGAGAAAACTGCCCCCCCGGAATCAGACTAAAAAGTTCTTTGCAATGCAGGGTTGTTGCATTATAATGTGAACCCTGAGTGGACCTTTAAGAGGAGGATTGTGCAATGAAAAAAGACATTCACCCGGAATATGATGAAGTGACCGTCAGCTGTGCATGTGGCAACACATTCAAGACCCGGTCAACCAAGAAGGAAATTTCGGTGGAAATATGCTCAGCCTGCCATCCCTTTTTCACAGGGAAGCAGAAACTCATTGATGCCGCCGGCCGTGTTGAAAAATTCAACCGCCGTTATGCAAGCAAGGGGAAAAACTGAGCGACGCAAATGTTTGATCAACTTGCGGACATTGAAAATGAATTTGAACTATTGACACGAAAAATGAGTGATCCTGACGTGGCTCAGGATCATTCTCTTTTTCGGAAACTATCCAAACAGCGCTCCGAGCTGGAACCCCTTGTTACAGCCTATCGAGATTACAACCGGATAAATAGCCAGATAAGCGATTCATATGAGATTCTTTCTGATTCCGGCAGTGACCAAGACATGAAGGCGTTGGCGGAAGAAGAGCTCACGTCTCTGAAAGAAGAACTTACAGAAATCGAAGACCAATTGAAACTCCTCCTGCTACCCAAAGACCCCAACGACGAACGAAATGTTGTGCTGGAAATACGCGCTGGTACGGGCGGTGATGAAGCAGCCCTTTTTGCTGCAGAAATGTTTCGCATGTACAGCCGCTACGCTGAAAAGCGCAACTGGAAACTGGAAATTATGGACATCAACCAGATAGGTGTCGGCGGGTTGAAAGAGGTCGTGGCTGTTATTGAAGGACAGAATGCCTACTCAAGACTGAAATATGAAAGTGGTGTACATCGGGTCCAGCGGGTTCCACAAACCGAATCCGGGGGACGCATCCACACGTCAGCAGTAACGGTGGCAGTGCTGCCGGAAGTGGACGCAGTGGAGGTCAGTATCAGTGAAAAAGATTTGCGCATAGACCGGTATTGTTCTTCAGGCCCCGGCGGCCAGTCAGTCAATACCACATATTCCGCCATTCGCATTACTCACATTCCAACCGGTCTTGTGGTCACCTGTCAGGATGAAAAGTCCCAGATCAAGAACAAAGAAAAAGCCATGCGTGTGCTCCGTTCCCGGCTCTACGAAATGGAGCAGGAAAAACAGCATGCAGAAATCGCTAAAGACAGGAAGAGCCAGGTTGGGAGCGGGGATCGCAGTGAGAAGATACGCACGTACAACTTCCCCCAGAGCCGCATTACAGACCACCGCATCGGGAAAACGATCCATCAGTTGACCGCTTTTCTGGACGGTGAACTGGATGAAGTCATCGATGCTCTCAGTGCCCACTACCAGACCATTGCCATGAAGGAAGCATCCACTATCCGGAGCTAACCTGAGATATGGACAGTAACGAATCCACGTCTCTTCATCTTCAGCGTGCCGTAAAGAAACTTCAAAATGCCGAAATCCCTTCTCCTCAAAGAGACATCTCAACAATTCTGTCTGCCTTGTTTCAGATTCCCAGATATCGGGCTGTAATCGGCGATTTTGACCTCGCACCTGAAGAATGGAACCATTTTCATCAGCTTATTGAACAACGAAAAGCACACAATCCCCTTCAATATATCCTCGGCAAATGTAATTTCTGGAAACATGAGTTTCTGATCACGCCGGACGTGCTGATTCCCCGGCCGGAGACTGAACATCTTGTAGAAATTGCACTTGAATGCCTGCCGTCAAACTCAGAAAAGGTGGTTGTAGATTGTTGCACCGGATCGGGATGTGTCGCAATCTCCGTTGCATTGGAACGTCCGCTGTCCCGAGTCATCGGCTGCGACATTTCCTCCACAGCACTTGAAATAGCGGAAAAGAACAGGATTTGCCTGAATGCCTCCAACTGCCACTTTCTTGCCACGGATATGCTGGCCTCCTTTTCCTTGTCATCGGTGGATATTATCACTGCCAATCCACCTTATGTTTCTGCGAAAGATGCCCCCTCCCTACAGCCGGAACTTTCATTTGAGCCCCATGAAGCACTCTTTTCCGAGCAACAGGGACTGGCCCATATACGTTCTCTTCTTGAGCAAGCTCCGGGCATCCTTAAAAAAAAGGGATACCTCGCCTTCGAGTTCGGGTATAATCAGGGAGAGACAATACGAAAACTGGTGGAAGATAACGGCTCAAAGCTGATTCACCAGTTCGAAATCATAAAGGACTTGGGCAACCATGAGCGAATTGGACTTGTACAGTATGCTTGACAAACTGGTGATCCGGGGTGGAAAACCCCTGACTGGAGAGGTACATGTTTCCGGGGCAAAAAACGCCGCATTGCCTCTGATTGCCGCGTCAATTCTCTCTGCAGACGGGCTGGAACTGGAAAATGTTCCCGACGTGATGGATGTCCGCACTCTCCTGAAGGCAATGGAACGCCTTGGGGCAATTGTAGAGTTTGAGCCGAAAAAAGGGAAATTGCTCCTCAATACTTCCGAAGTACGACCTGATGAAATTCCCTACGACATTGTAAGAAAGATGCGCGCATCTGTCCTCCTGATGGGACCGCTTCTGGGCCGGTTCAGGGAGGCCCATGTGTACACACCCGGGGGATGCGCAATTGGTGCACGACCCATTGACGAGCACATTCATGCTTTCCAGAAACTTGGTGCAGATCACAGGATTGAATCCGGATTTGCGATTCTGCGGGCTCCGAAAATTAAAGGTACAAGAATTCTCTTTGACCGGGTAACCGTCACCGGGACAGAAAATGCAATCATGGCAGCGGTGCTTGCAGAAGGGGAAACTGTCATTGAGCATGCAGCCAATGAACCGGAAGTAGCTGACTTATGTAATTGCCTGCAAACTATGGGAGCTCGCATTGATGGCATCGGCACCAGTCGCATTACCATTGAGGGCGTCGCTAATCTTCATCGAACCGCTCATCAGGTAATTCCCGACCGGATTGAAGCCGGGACTTACATGATGGCCATGGCAGCCAGCGGGGGCAATGGCACACTGACATCGGTTAACCCCGAACACTTGCGTATTCCCATAGAAAAGCTGGTAGAAGCCGGAGTTACTGTGGTAGCGGGGAAGAACACGATTTCAGTGAAAGCCCCCCACGGAGTTCACCCGGTGGATGTGGAAACTTCCCCCTACCCGGGATTTCCCACCGACCTTCAGGCCCAGTTCATGGCATTGATGACACAGGCCGAAGGCGTGTCCTTTATTAAGGAAACAATTTTTGAAAATCGCTTTCAGCACGTACAGGAACTGAACCGTCTGGGCGCAAGGTTGAAAATTGACGGTAACCGCGTCATTGTCCGGGGCGGGGCCACTCTCCAGGGAGCGGAGGTTATGGCCACAGATCTCCGCGCCAGTGCTTCACTGGTGATTGCCGGTCTCACAGCATCAGGAACCACAACGGTTCACCGCATCTACCACCTTGACCGCGGATATCACAACTTTGAGGAAAAACTTCTTGGCCTCGGGGCTGACATCTCACGGGTATCAGAATGATAAAGAAAGAGTTTATGAGAAGGGGTAAGAGTAGATAAACAGCCATTCGCAATTCCCTTATTTTCCCCTTTTTCTTTCATTCACACCCACTTTCATTCGCACAGCCTACAGCAGCATGGATTCCATCAGTTTCCGCCACATTTTGGCTTCAGCTTTCAACCCGAGAGTGTGAAGATGGGACATCACGTGGCTCATTGCAAGGGGGATAGATTCCCGAAACCACGTTTTCCCCTGCTTGTAGCCGAACCACGAAAATGTTCCCAGAGCTTTCAGGTTCCGCTGCAAGGCCGCCCAGCGCATGGCGGAGTAGTCCCGGTTTGGCTCGATTTCCGAGACAATTTCCGCTAAATTCAGATAATTGTCAAAAAGCAGAGAAACGTGATCATAAAATTCCGGTGCCTGTCGCGTATCCTGAAAATCAATGACACATATTTTTCCATTTCGTACCAGAATATTGCGAAAATGATAGTCACGGTGGGCCAGTTTCCAGTCTCCTCCCTGCAAAATTCGAACAATCTCATCACAAAGTGGCACCAACCACCCAATGTCCCGGCCACTGAAAATGGTATCCCCGGTGTGTTTCAAGAAAAAGTCCAGTTCAAATTCTACATCAATCCGTTTGCCGGATTTTCCCGGACTTTCTTGTTCAAGTGAACGAATCAACGGAATCAATCGATATACAGATTGTACAAACATGACTTTTTCTCTTCGTGTTTCCAGTTGCTGAAACCAGGCAACACCATCAATATCTCCCCAGTCTTCCAGCTTCATTTCCATTCGCCCTCTATCCTTGTTCAGGATTTCCGGTACGCAAATCCCACCCGCCAGATAACGCTTCGTCCAGAAGACATAATTATCAAAAGACTCGCCAGCTTCCAGTGGATATCTGACGAGGATGTGCCCCCGTCCACGGTAATATGTCCGGCTGGACGCGTCCCCTTTCAGTAGAGTGTAATCAGATGGAACGTCAGAGCAGGGTTGCTTCACATCAACCTCCCAACTCTCCCCGCTCAGCCAGGGAAATAAAATCCATGGGCGAAAAGATGAGATGGTCCTGCAGGGTCAACTCCATCAACCGGCACGCCTGATTCAGTTTTTTCGTAATCTGCAGGTCTTCCCTGCTGGGGGAAAGATTCCCCGAAGGATGATTATGCGCCACAATGATGGATGCAGCTTCCAGTTTCAGTGCTTTTTTCAGAATTTCAGAAACAAAAACAGGGGCAGCGCTGTGGTTGCCCCTGAACATCTGTTCAAAATCTATCAACGCACCCTGTGAATCAAGAAACAACACGTAAAACCGTTCGCTCCCATCGGACGGCATATGACTTTTCAAAAAACCATGGACATCTTCCGGCGACAAAAACCGGTTTTCCCGACAGGCAAGCTGACTCTCATAATATCTTCGTGCCAGTTCCATAACTGCCGATAATGTTGCAACTTTTGCCTTTCCAAGTCCTTTCACGTCAAGAAGCTCATCAACCGTTCGGTCGAACAACGCGGAAAGTCCTCCGCCTCCTGATACCAGCTCGTTTGATAATTCCACCACACCCTTTCCCGATACACCGGTTCTAAGTAGAATGGCAACAAGCTCGCCATCTGTCAGTGCATGCGCCCCCAAATCCAGCAGCCTTTCCCTCGGTTTCACGCCAATATCTCCCCTTCCAGACGCTTTCCACCGGCGACCTCTCCCTTAAACAAGACGCAGTCTTCGAGTGTGGCCCCGGCCCGTACAATTCCATCCGGATATACAACACTATTTTTAACAAGTGCATCAGCTTCTATTTTTGCGCCGGGATAGACGTAACTGTCCAATCCGCTCAGCTGACGATGGGCAGCAAGCAATCCCGATCTGGTTCCGCAATCAAACCATGATCCATGAAAAACCTCAGCACCCAATTTGCCGGCCTCAATCAATTCCCTGTAAACCGGCACAATGGACGGATCGTTTACCAGCGACACTATCTCTGGAGACACCATCTGGCAACCGGTAAAAAAGAAACCACCCGAGCCAAGGCCGGTGATCTGACCATTTTCTACATCTAATCCGGTTGCATCCAGAAAATCGGGCCGATGCATCACCAGAAGAGTGATCAGATTACCTCCGTTGCGGTGACGGTCAATTATCCGACTGGCGAATCCCTCGTCGCCAAAGAAAAGGGCATCTCCATTCATCACCAGCATATTTTCATCAAGAAATGTCCCCAATGCCCGGAGATACCCCCCTGTGCCGAGAATTTCCGGCTCCTCAAAAACGGTCAAATTCCTGAAATTCCCGTAGTCTCGAATCTGTTGGGCAAAATGATGGGCATTAATGCCAATTTCCCTTGCTCCTGCCCGCTGCAGATATGACAAGCCATAGTCTGCCAGCACTCTGTTCATAATGGGTACCAGCGCTTTCGGTATATGGCGGGTTATGGGCAGAAGGCGGGTACCCAATCCGGCCGCGAGAACAAAACCTTTCATGGTAAATAGAGTAGGAGTAAGATAGGAAAGGAAAGGCTCAACTCCCTGTCTTTACCCCTACGCCTACCCCAACTCCTACTAAAAATGTCAGAGGACAATCTCTTCACCGTCTGTAAGTACGTGTACACCCAGTTCCCCTATCTCCGCGAGAATCTGATCCGAGAATTGAGGCTTTAGATGATAAATGAAAACATCCGTACCGGTTCCAAGCTTATTGAGTTCCCCTTCCAGCATGTTTCCGGATAGATGATGGCTGATTACTGCCAGCTTCTCCATGGTCGACGGAAATGAGCATTCGGTTACTACTCCTCTCAAAGCCTTCTGGCCTCTGAGCCATTTCCAGATGGCGTCCGTTTTTCCCGTATCGGAAGTATAGGCAAAGCCAATATTCTCCTTCTGAACGTAACAGCCAGCGCTACCCTCTATATGATTGACCGGTAAGGGGGTTAAACGATAATCCCCTACTTCTATTTCCTGATAATATTCGACTTCTCTGTAGACAAGTGCGGGGGCATCACCGGATGGAATCTTCTCAAAATCAGGCCAGATGATTCCGTTGAACACATGCTCTCTAAGATGACGAATCGTTGTTTTGGTGGCATAAACAGTAACAGATTTTCCATACAACGCCTTATTGTCCACAAGCAGCGGCAACTCACCGATATGATCCATATGAACGTGAGAGATAAATACATCCTTAATCTCAAGCTGCTGAGGCAATCCAAGCCCCGTACATACAGAACCGCAATCCAGCGTCAGCACACCATCAATCAGAAATGTAGTCAGGAGGTTCCGGATGGTCTTCCCGCCGGAGGTACCGACAGCTTTAATCCTCATCTATTTTCTCCCGCTGCATTCTTCTGAGAAAGGCGGCCACCATTTCAGGGTCGAATTGAGTGCCGGACATCCGGTTCAACTCACTGGTTGCTTCCTCATTGCTTAACCCCTTCCGGTAGGGCCGATCCGTTGTCATGGCATCATAAGTGTCGGCAACCGCTATAATCCTTGCAAACAATGGAATTTCATCCCCCTTCAGGCCGTCCGGATATCCGGTTCCGTCCATTTTTTCATGATGATAGAGGATTCCCCCCACTACTTTTTTCAGGGAGTGTATTTTTTCCACAATTTCCGCTCCGAAAACAGTGTGTTGCTTCATGGTTTCAAATTCTCCGCTGCCAAGAGGACCATTTTTGTTCAGGATGTTGTCTCGAATCCCGATCTTTCCGATGTCATGCAGAATTCCGGATAGCGCCAGCCATTTCTTCTCAACACCGGGAAGCTTGATTTCTTCAGCAATCCACATCGCGTAGCGGGTAACGCGACGGGTGTGACCCGCCGTATATCTGTCGCGTTTTTCGATTGCATCCGCCAGTGCCAGTGCCGTTTCCATAAAGGTCTGTTCCAACTCCTTGAACAGTTTTGCGTTTACCAGTGCGGTTGCAATGGGGATACACATCATTTCCACTGAGCGCAAATCACGACCGGAAAACACACCGCCGTTCTTCTTGTTGATCAGCTGAACAACTCCCACCACTTTTCCCCGAAACAATAGCGGCACGGAAAGGATGGATTTTGTCTGGAAATTGGTCCTTTCATCCACTTTAATAGACCAGAGTCCTGAGTTTTCAGCATCCTCAATGATAACAGGGGCTGCCGTCTTGGCTGTGTGACCTGCGACACCTTCTCCTATTTTCAGCCTGATTTCTTCTACAGAATCCCGGTCACCCCCACTGAATACACGAAAAAAAAGCTCTCCTTTTTCCTCATCCAATTCCCAGATAGAGCTTCTTTCCGCTTCCAGGGCCTCTTCCAGATAAGACATAGCATTCAAAAGGATGAAATCCAGTTCCAGAGAAGCATTCAACTTCTCCCAGATGGTCAGTAATCTTTCATAAAAATCCGGGCCAAGCCCTTCAATCTTCATAGTCGCGATACCAGCCAGGCAACGCTCCTGAAGTACGAGCCTCTTCCAGCAGATTATTTTTGATCTCTTTCAGTTTTTTAAGCTGAACTTTTCCATCGTCAATACGTTTTTGCAATTTCTGCATTTTACCTGCCAGTCTTCTCTTCTCCATCTCATCGTCTGTCTGAAGACGCTGTGAAGCCATTTCATTCATCTTGGATTGCATCTTCTTCAGATCCTTGAGAACAGCCGCCTGCAATTCTCTGTTGGTCTGGAATTTTCCACGCCAGTATTCTTCTGTCCGACCCTTGTCATCCGTCGGACCTGCCGGCCTGTCATTCCCCTCAACAGCGGTTGATGCATTAGTGGTTTGATTATTTTCCTGTTGCATAACCTCTGTGGCGCTTGATTCCGTCTCTTCTGCAGTTACCTCATTCGTAACATTTTTCTTCACTGTCTCATTGGTTATTACCAGTGGTACCTTTTGTACTCCGGTTGCAGGCATTGGAGTTACGGGAACGACTTTCTGAGCAGTGTCCGGGACATCCTTCTGGACCTGAATTAAAGGCTTTTTTGGAGCCAGTTTCTTCTCATTTGCCGCCTTTGTCGCAATTGCATCCACAAAACGCACGGGGAAAATAATCCTTTTGCCTTTTACGGTCTCCGCAGTTACCTGCTTTCCGGATAGATCCGGTTTTCTTGCCAATTCCAGCACCGCACCGTTTTTCAAAACCAGTTTATACGCACCAAAACCCGGCACCATCATGAACAACATTAAGAAAACAAATAGTCTTTTCATCGTTTCCCTCCTGGAAAAGGACAGCAGTAACAGTTGCCCTCCTCATTCATTTATTATCTGAAATTATTGTACCATATTCCTTAATTTGACACGCACGCAGGTCAAGAGTCGGTTGAAACTTTTAGCCATAGAACTCGTAGCATTCATTATAAAAATCTGGGGGGATTTTCATGAAAAAAATGATTCTGATCCTGGTCCTGATGGTGGTCAGTTTGCCGACATTGGCACTGGACTACAACATCTCCATCACATTGAATCCCAAAGGGGAAAATATATCCGGCACGGAGACAATCGTCTGGCAAAATACCGGCGACACCGCTACAGATATTTTGCCACTACATCTCTACATGAACGCCTTTTCCAACAACCGTTCTGTTTTTGCTTTGGAATCCGGTGGAAAACACAGGGGAAACCGAATGGACGAAAAAGAGACAAAAGGATTCGGATATTGCAAGGTGACTGGAATCCTTTTGAACGGTGAAAATGCCATGGATACGTTCCGGTATATTTCCGACATTCCCGATGCCGAATCTCTTGGTCTCTACTGGAAAGACGAAGTGACAAAGACGATAAAACCGGATAGAACGATCGGAGTTATCCAGCTTTCCAAACCATTGCAACCCGGTGAAAGTGTCACATTGAAAATTACATTTGAAACAAAATTTCCCCGTGTTTTCGCCAGGACAGGATACTGGCAGACATTTTTCATGGCAGGCCAATGGTATCCTAAACTGGCCGTTTTTCAGGGAGCCAAGGGATGGAATTGCCACCTTTTCCACTACAATAGCGAATTTTTCGCAGACTTTGCCCACTATACCGTATCCCTCACCGTTCCGAAAAACTACGTAGTCGGTGCAACCGGTTACCTGAAGAACGAAACCAATACCGGCAACACAAAAACACTTACTTTCTCGGTTGACAATGTCCATGATTTCGCCTGGACGGCATGGGACCACTGGAAGGTGGCCACTGACACATGGAAACACGTCAAGTTGTTTCTCTTGTACCCGCCGGGGCATGAAGGAACAGTCCAACGTCAAATTGAAGCGCTTAAGGCAGGCCTTTCCGGTTACGCTGAACTCTGCGGTGAAGACTATCCCTACAAGAAATTCACTCTGGTGGATCCTCCCATGCAGGCAGCCGGTGCCGGGGGCATGGAATACCCTATGTTGGTCACGGGAATGTTTCCATCCACTTTGCTTCCAGCCGGAGTCCGGATTCCTGAAATGGTGATCGTTCATGAATTCGGACACAATTATTTTTATGGAATGCTGGCATCCAATGAGTTTGAAAACGCCTGGATGGATGAGGGAATGAATTCCTTTGCTACTGCCTATGCCATGGAACGACACTACAAGTATGACGTCGATTTTCCATTTCTGAAAATGGACGGGTTTGACGAGGCAAGGATGGGGTTTGCCTCTTACAAAGGCCCGGATTTTCCGGGAAAGGCAGCGTGGGAATTCTCCCCTGCCGGTGGATACAGTGATTTGAGCTACAACAAACCCACCATCTACTTTCGGACACTGGAAAATATGCTGGGAAAAGAAAAATTCCTGCAGATTTTCCACACCTATTTTGCCAGGTACAAGTTCAAACACCCCACCCCGAATGATTTTCTCAGTGTGGTGAAAGAAATCGGTGGTGATCAGGCTGAAGATTTCGTTCGAAGGATGCTCTATACACGTGACAAAATTGATTACGCAGTAACCAGGGCCACTTCCAGAAAAACACCGCGTTTTCTCGGACTGAAAGATTTTAAGCCGATTCCTGAAACCAAGAAGGACAAAAAGAAAGAAAAAAGAAAGTATAAAAATACAATCATAGTGGAAAATCGGGGGGATTTCCTATATCCCGTCACAGTAGTTGCCACTCTGAAGGATGGTTCCAAGCAGGAATTCACATGGAACGGCCGTGATGGCTGGCACCGTTTCGATTTTGAGAGCCTGTCTCCAATGTCAGTTGCAATTGTGGATCCTGACCGGGTCTATGCCTGCGATATTTCTCTCAAAAACAACGCGATCACCCTGCAATCCCGGACTGGCAGCAGTATGACCAAACTGGCACTTACCATCTCCCAGTTCGTTCAGATGGTTTTCAACATTACTTCCCTGTCCATTTAGGAGGAACCCATGCAAACACTGAAATCTGTTTTGAAAGAACATAAGCTGGTCACCATACTCTACCTTCAGGAACTGGTCCTTTTCCTCATCGTTTTCATTCCACTGGCTGTGTGGTTCCATTCGCAGACATCCCGAAACTACTTCGGCACCACTTTTTCAGTCGATGTTTTGTTTGAAGTTCTCACAAAAGGTGGCGCACCCGTTGTTGCCGCACTCTTTATTGCATTGATTCTATTTCTCTTTATCCTCTTCAGAATTTACCTGATGGGAGGAATTTTTGATGCCCTGATGGGGAAATATTCCGGTCTTCCACGTCTGATGTCTGAAGGCGCCACAAATTTTTTCCGTTTCTGGTTATTGTTTGTGGTTTACAGCATCCCATTACTGATACTCTCTGGAATTGTCGGAAAATTCACCGGATATTTGGCCAATCATTCACCAAACCAGGCCATGCCCGTAATCATGATGATTGCAAATCGCACAATCGCAATCCTGCTCTCCGTCCTCTTTTCCTTCTGGCACACAACAGCACGCTTCAAAACCATCGTGAACCGCAGAACAAAGTTCAGCCTTTCAATACAGGGAAAGCCTTTTCTATGGTTTGCCTGGTACCAACTCATTTCGGTGGCATTTCTGATTGTCTTTGCGGGGCTGAGTGTTATCATGCTGACCCGGGCTGGCACCTTTCTGATGATTGCCGGCTTTCTCCTGATGCAAATCGGACTGTATGGACGGAACCTGTTTAAACTGGCATCGTACAAATTACTGAGCTGAATTAAAAGATAAGGGGAAGAGAAGTAGGGACAAGGTTCAGGTTGAGGGTAAATAAAGAATGGGAAAGGGGAAAACTTGCTATACTTTCCCTTTTTCTCACACACTCCAACCCCTACTCCTACTCTGTTAATCCGCAGCTGAAACAAAACCGGGGTTGACAAAATGCCCAACCGGCACTATTATAGTTATCAGGTAGAAATACCTCCTTGCAATTGGCAGGTTTAACCTGCCTTTTTTTTCTGAAAGGGGTCATATGAATCTTTTAAACGCATTGACAGAACAGGAAAAGTCTTATTTTCTGCTACTTAATTCTATGCGCAAGCAGGATCCCAACGAAAAAGAATTCTCTTTTGTTCAGACCATTGTACAATTCTCATCCTCCCCTATTCTACTTTCCTTAATTGTTTCCTGCCCCAAGTGGTACCATACTGTAGAAATAAAGGAAGCTCTGAGCGAGAATGACGTTATCCCCTCAAATTTTGCCACCTACCTTCGCAAGGTCCTCGGCGTAGTTGATATGTTTCGTGAACTGGGCATTACGGACAGTGCCGCTAAGGCCAAGCTGATGGAAGAAGCCCGCAGCGAGATCACCGGCCTTCGGGAAACAGATCGCGAATTCCTGAAGAAGCTAATCTCAGAGAAGGCGGAGTACGGTCCCTGCGAAGAAGCGGATGAGGCATTTGAAATACGTGTAGAACGAACCCACCAGGACATTTTTCTTACCGACCAATCCTTTTCCTTCACAGGAATGACGGCAGAAGAAAAAATGCTGAAGGCACGCAATTCCACCGATTCAAAAGAGCTTCAGGCATTGCTCTGGGATGGACATCCTGAAGTTTCTGAAACTGCGATAAAGAACCGGTACCTGGCAGATGGCGAACTGCTCGCTGCCGCTATTCAACTGGAGAATCCAAGAACGTTGGAAGCAATCTACAACTTTCCCCGCTGGTTTTTCAAAGATGATACGCGATCTCAACTTCTTGATAATCCTGCATTACCGGATGATATCAGAACAGCAATTGAAACAAGTCAGAACATAGTTCGTCTCTTTGAAAAGCTATCAAAACTCAAACACAACGTCGGAGAAAGAAACGGAACTGCCATCGAAATTGCTGAAACATTGAAGCAGGTTCCGGAGCTGGAGCTCCAGTATATTACAGTCGTCGTTAAGCGCAGATGGCCATCGCTGCTCAGTATCATCAAGGCCTTTTACCACTTCACACAGAAACTCTCCGCATCAGGAAAACCTGCCGGAATGGTATTTGAAGAAACAGAAAAACTCTCGTCCAGCAGCATGGGGCAACTGATTCAACTCGCTGCCAGCTCAGAAGACGAGAAAGAAATCACCGTGCTGCTGCAACATCACGATCTCAATATCCTCCGCAACCTGCTGCAGAATCCGGCGCTGACTGAAGCAACTCTTGGAAGTGTAATTCATACTATGAGTGCGGAAAAACTCATCATTCTGGATCACAGCCGATGGGCAAAACACCACGGCATCCGTAACAGGATGATTCACAACCCCAACCTGCCCGGAAACAAAGCCCTGGCTATTGCTTCTCAACTGAACACGTTGAAAGATCTGCTGGATGTCCTGAGGGATAAGAAAATCAAGTCAGTCGAGGTAAAGAACCAGGCATTTTCCCAGTTGAGCCACCAGTTTTCGCAGCTACCACTGGATGGGAAGATCTCAATCATTCTGGAAACAGATGGGGAAATCTTCAGAGAACTCTGGGGCATTATCTTCCGTGATGAAGAACTTCTGAGAGGCCTTGTGGAAACCCGATCCGCTTCTCCTGAAATTCTCTCCCGTATCATTCATTCCCGACTTACACCCCTGTCCATCCTTAGTAGGATCATAGAGTTAAAACTGAGTCTTGATAATACTGGTGTGGTATTGGAGTTTTTCAACAACCCGAAGGTCACCCCTGAGATTCTCGCCACTCTCACTGAATCTGTGGATGACGCCACACGTGAACATCTTAAATCCCGTGGACTGATTCAGGATTCATGAAGATGGCATCATCTGACCTTAACCCCGTCTTAAGTCGGAGTTTGCGGCTATGACAGCCGGAAAGAGAAAGAAACTGAAACAGAAAACTCAGACAGCTCATCCCTGGATATTCAAACCGGTGTGGCTGCTTCTTGTGATGCTGGCAATTGGCCTGGTAACATATGCCCCTGAATTGAAAGGTAGTTTCATATTTGATGATGGATTTTATGTGCAAAACAATCCAAATCTGAAAGACTTTGCCACGCTGACCCATTGGAGACTATTTCGCCACAGCCGTCCACTCTATTGGTTTTCATTCTTCCTGGAAAAGAAGCTCTGGGGCAACAACCCGGCAGGCTATAAAGTTGTGAACCTTTCCTTCCACGTACTTACCGCATTTATCCTGTTCTTTTTCCTACTCCACCTTCTGGAGATGAAAGGTATCTATGACCGATGGTTCGCATTAGCAGCATCCATGTTATTTCTTGTGTCCCCCCTTGCCACAGAAGCCGTATCTTATATTTCAGGAAGAAACAATGGCATCGGCGGTTTTTTCTTCATTCTGGGATGTTTTCTATATCTGAAAACACTAACATCCGACGTTCAGAGAAAAAAAGCAGCGTTGCTAACCGGCTCACTCGCAGCGTTTGTTGCAGCTTTTCTGTTTAAGGAAGTTTACATTGTATTCCTGCTTTTCTATCCCCTTCTCTATCTATGGGTTCGGCCTTTAAATAGAAAGGGACTATTCATAGGAATTGGCGGAATCATCGCACTGTTCATGGCCGTGCTGGTTCTTTCCTTCACATTAAAAATCTCTCCCTTTACTCAGATTCACTCTGCCATCATTAAGAACAGCCATCATTTCAATAGCCAGCCCCTTGCCACAAATACCTACGCCGTTGCTTATTCCCTGCGCCTGTTTGCATTCCCCAACGCACTCAATATCGATCATGATCTTCCCGTACT
>CAZRHT010000040.1:11841-28814 GCA_964599895.1 uncultured Holophagae bacterium | reverse complement strand
GCTTTAGGGTACAATGCTGTGAGGTTGAAAATTTGAAATCAAGGAAGGTACTATGGCGGATCAGACGACTGAAACAGTATCATTGGGAAAGGTCATCAAAGATGCCCTGAAGGAACTGAAAGAAACAGCTATTGCGTTTGTCAAGGCCCCAAAAGCATTGTGGGGCGTCAATATCCCCTACGTGCTGGAGGGATTGGTTTATTTCGGTATTCTCACCATTCTGGGCAAATATTGTTCTGAAAATGTCCAGTTAAGTGACCTCTATTCCGGCTGGGTTTATTCCGGCGTTACCGGCGGCATCACGCTGGCAATGCTCTTTCTCGGCGGTGTTTCAGATAAAATCGGCGTTCGAAAGGCGCTGATTTTGTCCTTTGTTCTGTTCGTCACCGGCCGGTCCATGATTGCCCTGTCCGGCACGCTTCCAATGGGGCACGGTGTTGGCTCTCCCATGTTTTTCACGTTGATTTTCGGACTTTTCCTCGCAGTAGTGGCCTACGGGCTGTATCAGCCAGCCGCTTATGCCGGGGTCAAACGCTACACCAACCCTCAAACTGCTGCCATGGGATATGCCGTTGTTTATGGACTCATGAATCTCGGCGCCTTCTTTTCCGGTTTTATTTCACCCTTGACCCGCCACCACTTCAAGAGTGTTTTTCCGCCCAACGGCCTCACGGCTGTTTTCTGGGTGTACGCGGCCATTTCTCTCTTTGGACTCATCTTCACAATAGTAGTACTGACAAAAAAAACTGATGAAAACGCTGTCAGCCAGATCTCCACTGAAACCGAAGACCAGGCGAAGAAAAACGGTAAAGACTCTGAAACCGCCGATAAAGCAAAAACAGAAAAAAAAGACACTCCGAAGATCCGCATCAACAATTCCCTTCTTTCACTTTTTTCTGCCATTGCCGCCACCTCACTGGCCCTTGGGGTTGTCATCCACAACGGTGGAATCATGATTGCTTCCGCAACACGCTATGAAGGCTTGCCCCTTGCGGAGTGGGCTGCATATGTCGCCGCTTTGTTGTTCACCATTCTTGCAACCATTGATTATTTGCGTCATCGACCGGATCATCCCTTCAGGGATCTTCGGTTCACATTCTTCATTTTTATTCTGATCCCGGTCCAGACTCTGTTTGCCCATAACTGGCTGACACTGCCTTATTATCTGGACCGCGCATTCAAAGGCAGTATGGTCAGCCAATATTTCGAATTCTTCTCCAATTTGAATCCGATCCTTATTTTCTTCCTTGCTCCGCTGGTAGCCGGACTTACAGCGAGGGCAAATGTCTACAAAATGATGATTTACGGCACCTTCGTCATGGCAATTCCAACATTTCTCCTCGCTCTGGGACCCAATGTGCCGCTCTTTCTAACCTACGTACTCTTCATGTCAATCGGGGAAGCCATGTGGCAACCACGCTTCCTGCAGTGGATTGCAGAAATCGCACCGGAAGGGAAAGTCGGGATCTACATGGGTATTGGTCAGTTTCCCTGGTTTCTTACCAAAATGATCACGGGCTTTTATTCCGGTTATTTCGTCGCGAAGTATCTGCCCAAGACCGGACTGCCCCACAGCGGACAGATGTGGTTCATTTACGGCTGCATTGCCATTGTATCTCCCGTTGCGTTAATCCTGGCCAAAGGCTGGATGCAGAAGGGAATGAAGACAAAACAGGAAGCATGAATTCTGCGAGGAGGGGGCACACACTCCCTCTTTTTTGCATTTTTTGACTGGATGGATTATATTGGGAATAGAAAAAGGAGGCATACATGGCTGAGGAAAAGCGCCAGCACCGACGGAAACTCATATCAAGGCTGGTGGGTGTGGATAGAGGAGACGGAGAAATCAACTTCGGCATGACCGGCAATATCTCCAAAGGCGGAATGTTGATGAAAAGCCCCTATCCTGTTGAAACCCGGCACCAATTCACTTTTTTTCTAGGCATGGGCGATGACGTGGTTTCCGTTGCAGGAAAAGCCGTGGGCTGCAAACGCATTAACGGCCTATACAATGTTAACGTGGCCTTCAATTCCGATTTTCCAGAAGAACTATAACGGCTTGAGTCCATTATCCGATGTAAGATAACGGTGGCGATTGATGACAACAGATTCTGCAGGCTCAGAGTCGGATCCAAATAGCTACAGGAAGCAAATGGAACACTATTATTCGGGTCTGTACACGGACTTTTACGAATTGACCATGGCTCAGGCCTTTTTCTTTTCCGAAAAACGAAATACCTCCGCTATATTTGACCTCTACTTCAGGAGTAACCCTTTCAAAGGTGGATACGGCATCTTTGCCGGGTTGGAAGACGCAATAAATGGCGTTCTCCAGTTTTCTTTTGAGAAAAATGACCTGGACTATCTCGCATCGATCGGTTTTAAAAACGAATTTCTGGATTATCTCGCTGACTTCCGTTTTTCAGGAAACATCCATGGGTTCCGGGAAGGGGACATTGTATTTGCCAACGACCCACTCTTGAGGGTGGAATCCAGCATTCTGGAAGCCCAGTTGATTGAATCCATGCTATTGAATATCATCAACTACCAGACCCTGATCGCCACCAAGGCCACTCGGGCGGTTTTTGCAGCAAAGGGCCGGGATGTAGTTGATTTCGGCCTTCGCCGGGCCCAGAGCATGGGTGCCATCGCTGCGGCCAGGGCAGCCTATATCGGCGGTGCCAAGGGCACGTCCAATACTTTTGCTGCGAAGCGCTACCACATTCCCGCAGTTGGAACCCATGCCCATAGCTGGATTCAGAGTTTTGATACCGAATTGGAGGCTTTCCGGAAATATGCAGAAATATATCCTGAACATACTACCTTGCTGGTGGACACGTACAGCACCCTGAAATCCGGGATCCCTCACGCCATCCAGGTCGCAAAAGAACTGGCAGAAAAGGGTCACCAGCTGCGCGCCATCCGGCTGGATTCAGGAGATCTGGCCTACTTCAGCAAGAAAGCGCGAAACCTTCTGGATAAGGCCGGGCTTGAAAATGTGAAAATTGTGGCATCGAATCAATTGGACGAAAAACTCATCGCCAGTCTGCTGGAACAGAATGCCCCCATTGACATTTTCGGAGTCGGAACACGGTTGGTCACGGGGGGGGAACAATCGGCTCTCGATGGGATATATAAATTGAGCTCTATAGGAGATGCCCCAACCTTGAAGCTCTCTGAAAACGAAGAGAAAATTAATTTTCCCGGAAAAAAGAAGGTGGTTCGGTACACAAACGGGGACGGAATGTTCGCCATTGACGGGGTCCTGCTGGCAGACGAATCTGAAGAGAAAATCCAAATGCTTCGCCACCCCTCTATCGAATTCAAGAAAACACGAATTGTCCAGGAAGGCCTCGCGATTGAACAGGTGTTCTTTCCCTTTGTGGAAAAAGGGTCTATTGTTGCACCCTTCCCTGCTCTGGAGAATGTCCGACAGTTTGCCAGAGAACGGTTTGCTCTTCTACCCGATGAACACAAACGCTTTGTAAATCCCCACATATATCGGGTCGGTCTCAGCAACCGCCTGTGTGAACTGAGACGGAACCTTATCGAAGAGGGGCAAAATCATGGGTAAAACCTGCCTTTTGGTTGTAGATGTACAGAATGATTTTTGTCCCGGCGGCGCTTTGGCTGTTCAGGAAGGGGATGCTGTTGTCCCTTCAATCAACCGGATTTTGCCAAAATTCGAGCTGATAATTGCCACGCGGGATGTGCACCCTGGGAAAACCATTCATTTCTCAAAATGGCCGCCCCACTGCATAGCCGGTACAACCGGAGCGGATTTCCACCCGGACCTGAAAACAGACGCGATTAACCTTTTTGCAGAAAAAGGAACATCTAATGCTGACGATGGCTACAGTGGTTTCGAGGCCACTAATATGGATCTGGCGGAAATACTTCGTGAGCGACAAATTGAGGATGTGGTCATCTGTGGACTTACAACAGATTACTGCGTAAAGGAGACCGCATTGGATGCAGTAAAACAGGGGTTTCATGTAACTGTGCTGACGGATTGTACTCGAGCGGTTAATCTCCATCCCAATGACGGCGCAAAAGCCCTCGCGGAAATGGCCGATGCCGGCATTCATCTGACCACCAGCGATACCCTCGACACAGCGGATGTCAAATGATGAGTGTTAAGTGTTGAATGCAAGAAAGAAAATGGGAAGCCAGGAAATTGGACCTGTTCCTGAATTTTTAAGTCCCATCTGGACTTAAACTTAGTCAAACTTAATTTTCTTCTCAATGCTCATCACCAATCACTCATCACTTCTCTTCTTCAATCACTTCTTTCCCCTCAATCCTTCCTTTTTATGCTAAAATCCATTCACAACTTGGTTCGGAGGGACTTATGCGTCGTTTGATCCTCATTCTCGCTTTTGCATCAAGCACTTTTTTTATGGGCCTGGCCAAAGAAGTGACAATCACCATTCTTGCAACCACCGATATACATGGCAACATAACCGGCAAAGACTATACAACGGGGGATAAACTGGGTTACGGGCTTGTTCAAGCCGCCCCGCTGATTGAAACACTGAGAAAGACCAAAGACAATACCATCCTTGTGGACTGCGGGGATGCGTTTGTAGGCAACCCGCTCACCTTCTACCACCATTTTCACGCCATTGAAGAGGATGACCCGGTGGTTACTGCCATGCGTATGCTGAAATATGACGTCGGAGTACCGGGAAATCATGATTTTGATTACGGAACCGATGTGCTGAAGCAGAACACTTCAGCCACCCGGTTTCCCTGGATTTCGGCCAACATCCAGGACAAGGCCGGGCAACCGCTGTTTCCAGCTACCCTTGTTATCAAACGGGCCGGAATCAGGATCGGCTTTTTCGGGTTAACCACACCCGCCACCGCCCATTTTGAAACTCCAGCCATTCTGGATGGTACACAGTTCCTGGACATGGTCGCCTCCGCGAAAAAGGCCGTGGCAGAATTAAAGAAGCAGAAAGTCGACATCGTCGTTGGACTGATCCACAGCGGTGAAGGTGCAAAACTACAAACTGGACAGATGAATGAAAACGCCGTTTACCAGGTAACGGAAAATGTACCCGGAATTGACGCCATTATTTATGGCCATTCACACAAAGAAGTGGGACTGGAGATGTATAATGGGGTGCTCCTCTGCCAACCCAAAGACCATGTAAAATCCATCGGCGTTCTTCTGGTGGATCTGCAGCAACGGGACGGCAAATGGGAAATACTGAGCAAAAGTTCCACAACATTGCAGGTAAACGACTCCGAGATCGATAAAAAAATCGAGAAGAAGATTCGCAAACTTGACAAAGCCACTAAGAAATTCATGGACCAGGACCTCGGTGAATACCGCCATCCGTTGGAGTTCACTGATGACCCCCTCGCTCCGGGAACAGCGTCCTATTTCATCGCTGATTCAATGCAGTCATGGAAAAAGTCAGATATTCAGTTTGTAACGGTCTCCAATCCGGGAGTCCGAATAAAGACCAAACGGGCCACCGTCGTGAACAGCCATGTATTCAAGCTGCTTCCATACGACAACTATATGGCTCAGGTATCCATTAAAGGAACAGAGCTAAAGGCCATGATGGAACACGCAGCATCAATGCTGGATTCAAAGGGCAAGCTGAAGCCCGCCCATCCCTTCTTCCAGTTTGGTTTTTTCATCGGAGCGGACTACTCTGTCCATCCCAATAAACCGGAAGGAAGCCGTGTGGAAATCCGAAAAATTGGCGACAAACCTTTCCAGACAGATGGTCTCTATTCAATGGACCTGACTACCTATCTTCTGGGAGGTGGTGGTGGATACTTCAATAATGGGAATCGTCCCGCAGCCTCCGCATTTTCCAGCGATTCTCTTCGCAATATCATGATTGCATACATTGAGAGTCTTCAAAAGAAAGATGGGGATTAACATTTCGTCATTCATTTTCGGGGACTGGAAACCTGGTTATTGTTCCAGAACCCCGTTTGATTCAATTTTTTGTCCTGGTGAAATAGCCTGGACGACAATTCATATTTGAAGGAGTTGAACTTGAGAAAAAAACCACTGGCTTTTTACCTGGCGGCAACCGGACTCATAATGGTCTACCTGCTAATCCTCCAGGCTGCGGCCAATCTCAACAAACCGGTTTTTTATGGACTGGTCGCAGCGCTGGCATTGTTTGTTGTCATTGTTACGGCACGAAAGCCTCAAAATGTTCTGGATTTTTTCAGATCTCTCAAATTGGCAGCTTCGGTACTGGTTTATTTCACCATCGCTGTGATAATCGGTACGCTGATTCTGCAGAATGTGGAACCTGCGCGATATCTCCAATCCTATTCACCGGGTTTCTATAAGTTTGTGAAGTTACTGACCCTGGAAGACACTTACCATTCAGTCTGGTTCACTGGGCTGGTCCTTCTCCTGAACCTCAACATCCTCATCTGCACATTGAACCACCTGCCGATCAAGAAAAAGAAGATCGGCTTTTTTCTGATTCACCTGAGCATACTGGTTGTTGTCATTGGTGGGTCAATCAGCGCATTCTTCGGGGTAAAAGGATACCTCAACCTTCACGAAGGAGATGTCGTAAGTGAATTCCAACTGACCCAGTATAATCAATTGCTGGATCAAAAAAGGAACATGGGCTTTCAACTTCGTCTGGATAAATTTGAAGTGGACCACTATGACCCGGACTATCGGGTTTATGTGTACACCAGGCCGGACTCTAAAGACAAATTTGGTATGCCCCACTCTCTCAAGACAACTGAGAATGCTGAGTATCCAATTAAGAAAGCGCATGGAACACTGAAGATTCTCAAATTCTTCCCGGACTACGCAGTACGAGAAGTGGCAAAGCCTGCCGATACCGGTCCCGCAGCCGTAAAAGTTATGCTCCACAAGGGGGAACACTCCCAGGAGGCATTTTTCTTTGACACGGCTGGGGACGATCGTTTTCTATTGCCGAACCAGCAGGGAATGATCGTATTCAAGTGGGATATGCCGAAAAATCCTTCCGCAGCGGTGTCCGAACAGAAACTGCTCACTGCCACCTTCCCGGACGGCACTCATCGGTTGATTCCTGTTCAGGAAGGCAAAACCTACCCATTTACTGCGGATTCCACAGTCAAAATCGGGCGGTTCATCCCTTCATTTTCCATCGACCAGAAAAGCAAACAGATTGTGTCGGCCGGATCCAGCCCGGACAACCCGGCGATTGAGCTCATTTTCAGCGATAAGAAGACAGGGAAAACAACGACCCAGTGGGCGTTTGCCAACTTTCCGGATTTTACCCATGGGAAAACACTCCCAGGAAACGCTACTATCCGATTCACTTTTGTCCCGACTTTGAAAGGCAAGCCCATTTACATTATCAGTGCCAATGGCTGGTACGAGAAAACAGAAAATGGCAAAACTTTTGAAAAAGGCAAACTGGAAAACAACCGCCTCACCGTGGGGAACCTCATTTTCGAATTCAGTGATTTCATGCCCCATGCGGAAAAATCGAAGGAGGAACTCAATCGGTCAGACAATCCCAATAATCCTGTAGCCCGGATTCAGTGGATCCAGAACGGCCAGAAGGAAACAAGAGATCTGGCAGCCAGTGACAAGACTGCCACCTTCATGGATAACGGCAGAGTGGCACTTCTCCTGCGAAATAAGGATGACACTCCAAAGGCTTATCGCAGCTACGTGTCCGTCTTGAAAGACGGGAAAGTAGTTTTAAAGAAAAAGGTGCAAGTAAACAGTCCCCTTGCATACGGTGGATATTATTTCTACCAGTCCAACTACAACCCCAAGGACCCGACCTATTCCGGCATTTCAGTTGTCCGGGACCCAGGCGTTTACATTGTTTTCCTTGGTTTTCTTCTGTTAACCATTGGCGGAATCCTTAGATTCTACTTCAAGATGTGAGGTACTGAAGATGATTGCACTTATAGACAATTTTTCCCGTATCAGCACAATGCTGGCCGGTTTGATCTGTATATACACTATTGCCTTTGTACTCTACTCTATTTCCCTTTTCATGAAAGAGAACAGTACCGTGTACACTCTGGGGCGATTTTCTCTCTTTGTAGGTTTCATCATCAACGGTTGGCTCATTGTACAGCGATGGATGGAAGCGGGTCGGCCTCCGTTTAAGACGTTTTACGAATCCCTTGTTTTTGCAGCTTTCTGCATCATACTGGTATATCTCGTACTGGAGCTGATTCGTAAAGTCAAGCTGGTTGGTGTAGGATCTATCCTGCTGGCTCTGGGATGCCTTCTTTTTGCCGTCGTGAAAGTGGATGTGGAAATTATCAATCTACCCCCAGCGCTGCAGAGCGGGTGGTTCATCCCCCATGTCGTCATATACTTCATCGGCTACGGGGCACTTGCCGTCTCTTTTGCCACCGGCATCATGTACCTGTTTTTCCCCGATGCCATTACTTTGGACCCAAGCACGAGAAAGGGCAGGTTTTTCACGAACGCCCTGGGTGGAGAAATTGTTGATCTGGAAGCGTTCACCCATCAGCTCATTATTGTAGGGTTCACATTCCTGAACATGGGATTGCTGACCGGCTCCATGTGGGCAAAATTTGCATGGGGTGACTACTGGTTCTGGGATCCCAAAGAGAACTGGTCCCTGATCACGTGGACCATCTACCTCACCTACTTTCATCTTCGTTATGTCAAGGGATGGCGGGGTCGCAAAGCAGTGGTCTTTTCCATCATCGGATTTGCCGCCATCGTCTTTACATATCTCGGAATGAGCGCATTACCAACAGCATCCATGAGTGAACATGTCTACACCTCCCAATAAATCGCATTCCGGAAATTCCGGTAACCATAACTCAAATACCAATCGGGAACGGCCGCCGGCAAAGCCGGCGCCGACCCGGCTGGGTCACGAACCGCCTACACTCCACACCATTGTCTGCAGCATGTGTGGCAAGGAAGACCAGGTTCCCTTCAAACCAACGAGGGGAACTGCTGTCCTGTGCAGAGACTGCTTTGAGGTTAAGAAAAGGCGAAAACATCGGAATCGCGAGATCATGCGAAAAGTCGCCGGCCGATTCAAAGTCATTTGCGAAAACTGTGGAACGGAGGTAGAGCTCAACTACCGCAGGGCAACTGAACCGGTCAAACTCTGTGACGAGTGCTATGTAAAGCTGAAAGGCAAGGTGCCGGACAGAACGCGGAACAAACGCCTCCAGGTGACAATTTCCATTGTATGTTGCCGTTGCGGAAAGCGGGAATATGTAAATTTCGTGCCGGAAGATCCGGACAAAGTATTGTGCAGAAGCTGTTACATGCGGGAACAGAAGAATCCTGAAAACGAGGGGCCCTGAGTTTCTTCCTCTTCATTGATATCTATGTATTGGTCAGGGGCTCACTCAGTTGAAGTATTTCGTCCATATACATCGTCGAACCGAACAATATCATCTTCGCCAAGATAGTCTCCCACCTGAACTTCCACCATCTCCAAAGGTGTCTTTTCCGGGTTCTCCAGCCGATGGAGTGTTTCCATCGGCACAAAAACCCCCTCGTTCACATGGAGGATCTTCTCATCATCTCCCACCCGTACCTTTGCTGTACCAGCTGTGACTACCCAGTGTTCGCTCCTTTGATGATGAAGCTGTAAACTGAGTTTCTCACCCGCCTCCACGACAATTTGTTTGATTTTGTAGCCTGGCCGGTCTTCCAGGACTGTGTAGCTTCCCCATGGGCGCTCCACGGTCACATGTTCCTCCACCTCGGGACGTTTCTCAGCTTTCAGTGCCTCTACAATGGTCTTGACCTTCTGAGTCTCTCCCTTTCCGGAAATCAAAACGGCGTCCGGAGTTTCTACAATCAACAGGTCCTTCAGTCCCACTGTAGCGATGAGTCTCTTTCCACCGAGGATTAGACAGTTTTCGGTGTCCACCGGCAGCACATTTCCGTGCACCACATTGGATGCTGCATCCTTTCCAAGAACATCATAAAAACTATCCCACGAACCCACATCCGACCACTGAAACTCGGCCGGAACCATCACTACGTTGTCAGATTTTTCCATTACGCCATAGTCTATGGAATCTGCACTCAGGTCACTGAAAGAAGAAAGAGTGTTTTCCAGACCTTTATCCATCACTTTCCATAGATCCGGCATGAAGGTCTTAAATGCTGCCGACATAGCTGCCATCGTAAAGGCAAACATCCCGGAATTCCATACATAGTCTCCAGATTTCAAATAAGCTTCAGCCATTCTCAGGTCCGGTTTTTCCACAAATCGTTTCACTCGCCACGCTTTCCCGATTCTTTCTTCAGATCTCTGCACATATCCGTACCCCGTCTCCGGTTGCCCCGGCTGGATTCCGAAGGTAACAAGCATGCCAGCCTGTGCAGCTTCCTCAGCATCTCGAACCGCAGACTGAAAAAGAGAGATTGGGCTGATCAGGTGATCAGAAGGCATAACAAGAATCATCTCATCGGAATTCTCGTTCATTTTTTCGTGTATCCACGCCATTCCCAGTGCAATTGCCGGAGCGGTATTTCTCCCGTCCGGCTCCAGAACTATGTTCTTCAGAGCTTCGGGAGCAACATTGCGAACATGATTCTTTACCTGAAATTCGTACGTTGAGTTTGTGACGATCAGTATGTCTTCACCCTTTGCAACCGTCAGAGCGCGGCGCACTGCTTTTTGAAGTAAAGATTCTCCATCAAACTGCTTCAGGAACTGTTTTGGATTGGCCCGCCGGGACAGCGGCCAGAGCCTGGTTCCGCTTCCTCCAGCAAGAATTATGATTTTCATATTCACTCCTTCAGCTTCTTGCCAATAGCATTTATCCCCGTTGAACAGGGACGCCACTCAAATAACAGGAAGGTCAATTACAAATGTCGACCCTCTGGGATAATTGTCTTTCACTGAAATGTGGCCGTTTTGTGCGGTAATTATGTTCTGCACAATGGCAAGCCCCAGACCGTCACCCTTTGCTTTTGTTGAAAAGTAAGGAATAAAAATCTTCTCACGAATCAGAGGATCAATACCCTTTCCAGTGTCGCTTATTTCAACCTGAACGCGATGCCCCGCAGCAAAATAGATTGTCTTGATCGTAATTGTTCCATCTGAATCCGCTTCCATGGCGGCAATGGCATTACGGAAAATGTTCAAAAAGGCGGATTTCATTAATGCTCGATCCAGTTTCTGCACGGGGAGTTGTTCCGCATACATCCTCCGGAAAGTAACCCGGCCTCCGGCCTTTTCCAACAGGTTAATGGTTTCATCCAGCAAATCGTGCACAGAAACATCTTCCAGTTTTGGAGGTGGCATTTTCGCATAGCGGGAAAAATTCTCAATCAGACTCTGCATGGCATTAATCTCTTCCAGCATGGGTTCAATACTGTCGAGTACCACTTCCTGCAGGCGACTACTCCCTTTTCTTGCAGCAAATTGTATCCGTTCTGTCGCAAGTTTGATGGGAGTCAGCGGATTCTTCAATTCATGGACAATACGCCGCACAGCCTCTTTCCACGCCAGGGTTTTCTGAGCCTGCTCCAACTGCGTAATATCCTCAACAATAATCAGGAAACCAATTTCCTCCCCCATTTGATCCCGCAGCATGGTCAGGGTCACGTCCGTGGTACGGATTCCTTCCCGGGTATCAAAAGAAATGGATTGACGGACACTGGGTTCCGGGTCCAGTGTCACCTGGGCAACCAGTTGCTTCAGCTGACCCGCACCGCCTTCATCCGGCAACAACGCGGTAAATCGGGTTCCCTCTTCTACGCGTCCCCGAATACCCAGCATTTCCCGGGAAAAACGGTTCATGGAAAAAATATTGCCAAATGAATTCAAGGAAATTACGCCCACTGGAAGGGCATCCAGAACCGCCTCGAAATAATGTTTCTTAGATTCCAGGAATTGATTAACACTCTCCAGCTCAATAGCCCTGAGCCTCAATTCCTGTTCATGGGTTCGAAGCTGGTCAATCATCTCGTTGAAAGATTGCATCAGCCGCCCCATCTCGTCTTTGCCCCGGACTTCAATACCAAAATCAAGCTCACCCCGGGAAACCCGTTCCGTTCCGTTCAGCAACAGATTAAAAGCTTTCAGGAAATCATCCGTGAATTTAAGACCCGCCCAGGTGCCGGAGAAAACCGCTATAATTGCGATCAAAAGAAGTGAACTGACATTGAATGTCTTTAATGATTGAATGCTTCGCTGGGTTTCCTGATAACGCTGGGCACTTGTAGTCAGTTGATCCAGCTGGTTTGCCAGATTCCGGACAATGAACCGGCCTGTAACCACCATATACCGGTCCTCGATCCCTTCTCCCAGAGGCATCAAACTTCCAAAACGGACATAGGACCCTGTGGGCAGAGACAAGACATCATGAAACGGCTCTCCCTTCTGTAATTGTTTCATCCAATTTACAGATGCAGGTGCCAGCGATTGGATCGGGAGCTTCTCGTCACGAATCATGGCAATCATCTGACCATTCCGATAGAGTTCAATGGAAGAAAGTCCATAGCGTTCCAGTCTCAACTTCAGGAAATGGGGGAGATTCTTGGGCGAATTCAGAAGGTCGAGCGTTACCTCTTCTCCCAGTACCCGTGCATAATGGGCCGTTTCTTTTGCCACCGTCGTTTCATAGCGGGAAACAATTTCCCGGGCTGATTTCATGACTGTAACCAGTTCGGGATTGTGCCAGTTGTCCAGAATATTGTAAATGATCACCGTGCCCATCCCGACAATGACGGTTGCAGGCACAACAACAAGGAGAAATGTAAGCGACACCATCTTGGTTCGAAGAGATAGGTTCAGGCTGGGAAACCTGCGCCCCTCAAGATAAGGCTTAATCACTCCCCTAAGAATCATGAACACCAGAATCACGATGAGCACAACATTCACCATGCCCAGAATATTCAAGAGAATGGAAAACTCGGACAGTTTGGGGCCCATGGTATCCACCACCATATAACCGAGGAGAAAAATAATGATCAGACCAATTGCCACTGTCGTTCTGGTTCGTACCTTTTTCATGGCCTTATTTTACGAAATAACGACTGAAATCACATCTTTTTCTTTTTAAATCCATAATATGGTCGGTCCTCTAAAAGACAAAAATAGGTTCGCATGGATTAGCATCAGCCCGTCATCCTGCCACTTCCATTCCTCTCCCGCTTGCAAATATGGATACTCTGTCCTACAATGGTCGTATGGACTTGAAAGCATTGGCAGCAGCACTTTTTGTCGCATTTATTACCGTGATCATGGACGCAGTGTTCAACTTTCACTACATCTACGTTCTGGTAATTCTTGTAATTACGAGTTATGTACTGGTACGCTTGATTTCGATCATCAACAATGAATCCCTCACTTCGGGACCTCCTGAAACCTTCACGGGGAAACCGGCTGACCTTGTTCCACTGCTGAAAGATGCCGCGAAATCCGCTGAAATCACACTGGAAATGGACTCCGATGCGACTGGTCTGGTTCTGGTGAATGAAAAAACATTTAAGAGTGCAATGCTGGGGACATTTCAGACCCTTGGGATGAAAACTCACGGGGAATCTTCAATCGTTCATTCCGGAAAAAGGACAATGATCCACCTCATTCTGACAATCAACCGGAAGGCCGGAACGATTCAAACAGAGCTGGACAATGCCGTATCCAGCCTTCATCTGCTGCTTTCCGGAGACGGTGGTACAGCCTGGCAGAAAGACGTTCCGAGAAAAACAGAGCTCCACATCCTGATTCCGGGCAAATGAGCATGGCCGCGACTTCCGGCATCTATCTCATCATTGCAACATTGGATAGTCCCTGCACCATTCAGACAAAAAGCAGGAACTTTGAGCTGTCTCCCGGCTGGTACTTTTATTGCGGCTCCGCCATGAAGAACCTTTCCGCAAGGGTACAGCGGCATATTTCCAAAGAAAAAAAACACCACTGGCACATTGACTACCTTCTGGACAAGGCAAAAGTGGCTGCCATTGCTCCTTACATTGTCGCGGACAACCGGATGGAGCACGAGCTGGCCGCACTGCTTTCCGAAACACCGGAAGTCACAGGGGTCCGCGGGTTCGGCGCAGGGGACTGCGATTGCGACACACACCTCTTCTTTGCCAATTCCCTCTGTATTCAAGGCATATTTCAGCGCCTTCTCGCCCGTCAGATTGAATACACGGTTAAACTTTTGAGAAAGCTCTATCTCGGCATCGAGACGCCGGTGGAAAAATTCAAAAAACCGTGGGAATTGCTGGTTTCCTGCATCATTTCGCTCAGAACAAAGGACGAAGTGACCGGCCCGGCCGCTGCACGCCTTTTCAGGGAAGCGCCAGGTCCGAAAGAACTGATGGCCCTCCCGGAGAAAAAGATTGAAGAACTGATCTTCCCGGCCGGGTTTTACAAGACCAAGGCAAAGAATCTGAAAAAGGTGGCGGAAACTATTCATTCCAAATACCATGATATTGTTCCGGACAACAAGGACAAACTCCTGGCATTACCCAACGTGGGAATCAAGACCGCAAACCTGGTGCTGGCTGACGGATTCGGGCACTTCGAAATCTGCGTAGATACCCATGTACACCGGATCAGCAACCGGCTGGGCTGGATTCGCACCGGCAAGCCGGAAGAATCGGAAAAGGCGTTGAAATCTCTTCTGCCAAAAAGCGTGATCCGTGAAGTCAACGGGCTCATGGTCAAACATGGGCAAAATATCTGCAAACCATTAAAAACACTGTGCTCAGAGTGCCCGATAAGATCACTGTGCCTCACAGGAATCGCCAATGAAACTCATTCGTCTTGACTCAACCGATTCCACAAATACCCGGGCATTTCACTACCTGAATCAATTTGACTCCGTTGTTGTCATTGCCGGTGCCCAGAGTGAAGGACGGGGCAGAGGAGAAAATCAATGGGAGTCCCCGCCGGGGAACATTTATCTGTCAGTGGGGAAAACACTGGATACTCACTGTCTCCGGGGGCTGTCTGTTCGGGTTGCGATTCATCTGGCATCCGGTCTGGCTCCACTTTTGAAAGGGAAAGAACTCCGTGTCAAGTGGCCCAATGACCTCTATCTTAATAACAAGAAAGTGGCCGGCATCCTTACGGAATCAAAAATAACGTCAGGAAAGGCACGTGTGGTAGCGGGAATCGGTCTGAATATTGCCATTGCCCCGCTGGAAAGTTCCACATGCCTGTCCGAATTTGCCACGATCAACCATGAAGAGGTGGAGCAGTCACTCGTAGAAGCAATACTGGCCGCTTTTTCAGATATGGATTTCCCAAGTCTTGGAAAGAAACTCCGAGAGCTCAGCTGGTTCGAGGCTGGTGATCATATCCGTTTTCTCGAAAATGGTTCTCCCGTTACCGCATTGTTCGAAGGCTATGATCAGGACCTCGCCATGATTGTCCGAACGAACAATGAGAATCGAACCATCACTGTTTCCGAGGTTTCCAGACTGCGGTAAGGACTCCTCTCCTGCCCTTACTTGCGGTACAATCATTATATGGAAAAAGCACCCTTATTTGCAGTGGATATCATGCTGGGAAAACTGGCCAAATGGCTGCGTCTCATGGGGTTTGACACCTTCTATTCCAACACGGCTGAGGATGATTTCCTGATGGATCTGGCTCTTAAAGAAGAGCGAATTCTTCTAACCCGTGACCGCATCCTCGTGGAAAGGATGGGGAATAGTGCTTATTTTGTCCAGAACATTTTGCTGCCGGAGCAGTTGAAAGAAGTGGCGACAAAATTTCAGTTAAGTCATTTTCATTTGCATGGAAGGTGCTCCGTCTGCAATGGTATCCTTGTTTCGATATCAAAATCAGGTATTGAAAAGCAGGTCCCACCTTATGTATTTCAAACGCAGGAAGATTTTTTCCAGTGTGAGCGTTGCGGAAAACTATATTGGGAGGGAACACACATTCGACACATTGAAGAAATGATTTCAGAAACAATTCGGTCGACAGATGGCCAGAACGCTATTTCACCGGAAAAGGAAGGTGAGTAACCGGTAATCCGGTGGACTCTTCCAGCACGTCCCGCCAGTAGTGATCAATGCTGCAATCCCGCATTTCCGGTTTCAATTGACGAATTTTGTTCACAAGCCATTCCATTTTTTCCTCCGGCTCACCTTCAACGGGTGCATCCGGTAAACTGAAGAAATCCAGCACCGTCCATGCTTCCAGACCAAGCCAGGCTTTGACCTCATTGTCATGCGCCTTCTGTAAGTCCGGGTCAGAAAAAATTGATGTCAATGCCAGCACATCCGGCGTTTCACTCATATGCGAAACTCGCAAGGATTTTTGCCGCAATGGTGACAGCGCTTCTGCAGGTCATTGTGATGAACTTTCCGTGGTGCCCATTCTACAAAAAAGAGAATGGATTTTTTTGGAAGAAGTTGAAATAAATCGGTTACTTCAATTTGAATCCGGTCTACATGAAGGTAATCTGCTATGGGTCGATTCTCATGGAGTGGGACCCTTCCCACCCCGGGACTCTTTCGAAAAGCCGGCGTCAGCATATGTTCCCGATCACGGCTGTGACAAATCAGGTAGTTCACGTGGTCGGCCAGGGCTTCCACTATCAGGTTGCTGCCCAGCTGCATCATAAGTTCGTGTGTATCCTCTCCTTTTTCCCGATGAAACCGCATGGCAGTATCCAGGTTGGCGCCCAACGTTACACATGCCAGAGAAAGTCGCTCCACGGGAAATCCCGCACTGTACTCGGTAAACTCAAAATCCTCCAGGTCCACTTCAAGGTTCAGACCAAAAGACGGTTCAACAGTCTGTTCAATTTCCTTCACAGCCTCTTTTGCGAGAGAGACAATTCGATCAGGAGCCGCCCCTGCTGTTTTGTACTTCATCTCCTGGAGAATGTCTTCTGCCTTCAGATGAAAAATAAATTCAGGTTCCCTTGTTGTCATCTTCATCCTCCCCCTTTGCGCTCTGCATGACCTCTCGAATTAATTCCCGTGCCCGTTCACGAGCCATTTCATTTTCCCTGTCTCCATTTGCCGGTAACTGAGCAGCGCG
>CAZRHT010000040.1:3197-11741 GCA_964599895.1 uncultured Holophagae bacterium | reverse complement strand
GCTTCTGCCTTGTCCAGCTCAAGGTGGGATGTCGGGTCGCTGACCTTCTCACCGTCAATGGTTACCGCCCCCTGGCTGATCAATCGTCTTGCTTCTCCGCCGGATGCTGCCAGCCCGTTATCTGCTATCAGTTTTGCCAGTAATACTTCTTTCCCGTCCAGAATAATTTCCGGCATGTCATCCGGAATACCCCTCTTCGCGAAAACCTGTTCGAAGTGGGCCGCAGCATCATTTGCCGCTTCTTCATCGTAGAAATCCCGGATAATCATCTTTGCCAGCATTGACTTCACATCCTTCGGATGGCGTTTCCCTGCCTTCATGTCACTTTCAATCTGTCTGATTTCCTTTATCTGCATGTCGGTTACCAATTCAAAGTAGCGGAACATCAGCTCATCCGAGATCGACATAATCTTTCCATAGATCTCACGTGCCGGTTCGGTTACTCCAATATAATTGCCAAGGGATTTGCTCATTTTTTCGACGCCGTCGGTACCTTCCAGAAGGGGTAAGGTCATTACCACCTGCGGGTCCAGATCATGTTCCCGCATCAAGTCCCGTCCTACGAGGAGATTGAAAGTCTGATCGGTTCCGCCCAGCTCCACATCGCACTCTAAAGCCACCGAATCATACCCCTGACATAGCGGATACAGCAGTTCGTGCATTCCGATGGGAAGCCCTTTCTCCAGCCGGTTGGAAAAATCATCACGCTCCAGAATCCGGGCCACTGTATATTTCCCTGCCAGACGGATGAACCCATCGCTTCCCAGTTTTGCCAGCCAGCGGCTGTTGAAGTCAATGGTTGTCTTGTCGGGGTCCAGGATTTTGAACACCTGTTCCTTGTAAGTTTCCGCGTTCTGCAAAACCTCTTCCCTGGTCAACTGGGGCCGCGTTTTCTTTTTACCTGTGGGATCACCGATCATCCCGGTAAAGTCACCGATGAGGAATACCACTTCATGGCCAAGGTCCTGAAAATGCTTCATCTTTCGAATCACCACCGTATGCCCGAGATGAAGGTCCGGTGCCGAGGGGTCAAAGCCCACCTTAACCCGGAGTACTTTTCCGCTTTCAAGCTTCTTCTTCAGGTCTTCCCGTTGGATACAATCCACCGTACCTTTGGTCAGATAATTCAGTTTTTCCTCAATCGACAGGTTCTTCAAATCCATGCTCTCCCTCTCTCATCTTTCTTCAATCCACACCTTATTACCACTCAATCTGGCCCGGCCGTCCGCCAGCAGATTCAATGCCTTGGGATACAACCGGCACTCCAGCTCAAACACACGGGCGGCTACATCTTCCGGAGTGTCTCCGGCCCTTACCGGAACACATTCCTGGAGGAAAATCGGCCCTTCATCATAAACAGGCGAAACAAAATGAACCGTACAACCGGTCACCTTAACTCCGCTATCCACTACAGCCCGGTGGACTTTCATTCCGTAATACCCTTTACCGCAGAATGCCGGCACCAGTGCGGGATGGATATTCAACACCCGCCCTTCAAAATCTTCCGGAACAAAATACAGCTTGAGAAAGCCAGCCAGCGCAATCACATCCGGATTCATGGGCAGGATAAACTCATTGATTTGCCTGGACAATTCAAGATGGTTCTTTTCATCACTGGCAAAAACCGGATACCCGTATTGTTTTGCCTTTTCCACTCCTTTTGCCCGGGTAGAACTGGCTGCAACTGCCACAATTTCCGCGTGCAGCCTTTCCGCCTCAATTTCGCTGTGGAAATTGTCCAGCGTTCGACCGGTACCGGACAGCAACACCGCGACTTTCAGCTTCTTCCCGGACATGCGCTCATCCTTCATTGTAATAGCCGGACCGTCCGGTCACCGCTTACCACCCGGCCTAAAAGGACCGGTTCTTCCGTGACCGCGCCAAGGAACGCATTTCGCTTTTCAGCTGCAATTACGGCCACCATGCCAATCCCCATATTAAATACCCGGTAGGCCTCTTCCAACTCCATCTTCCCGTTTTCCACGAGAAAATCAAATACCGGCAAAACAGGAACATCTTTCACGGAAATTTCAACCGAAACTGTTTCCGGCAGGATCCGGGGAATGTTGTCCAGAAAACCGCCACCGGTAATGTGCGCGAGCCCCTTTACCAGGTTTCCTTCCAGCGCCGGAAGCAAAACAGGCCGGTAAGAGCGGTGAATTTTCAGGAACTCTTCCCCGATCGTGCAACCCAATCTGTCCACATAGCTGTCCACCGTCAATTTCAGTTCATCAAAGACAATTTTTCTGGCCAGAGAATAGCCGTTGGTGTGCAGACCGGAAGATCTAAATCCCCACACCTCATCATCGGGTGTGATGTCCGCACCGGTGAGAAGCTGTTTTTTCTCTACAATACCCGTGATAAAACCGGCTATGTCATACTCTCCTTCCGCGTAAAAACCCGGCATCTCTGCCATCTCTCCACCGGTTAGAGAAAAACTGTTTTCCCGGCATCCCTCAGCCAGCCCGGAAACCACTTCTTCTACCGTTCCCGCTGCCAGCTTTCCAGTGCCAATGTAATCGAGGAAATATAAAGGATGGGCCCCCTGAACCAGAATATCATTCACACAATGGTTCACCAGACAATGCCCGACCGTATTGTGAATGCCGGTCATAAATGCAATCTTCAGTTTGGTGCCGACTCCGTCCGAGCTTGAAACCAGAATGGGTTTTTCATAACCTTCGGGCAACTGATACATTGCCCCGAATGAACCGATTCCCGTAATCACGTTCGGTGTAAACGTGGACGCAACCAGGTTTTTGATGGCTGAAATCGCTTTTTCCTGTTCATCAATATTGACCCCGGCATCCCGATACCTGGAATTTGACATGCCCCCTCCTTCAACAGTGCCCCGATTATCCTACATTTCAACCTTTTTTTCCACCACGGAGGGACTCACCGCAGAGATCGCAGAGGACGCTGAGGGGGAATGCAACACAAAGGCACGGAGCCACAAAGGTGAGCAATAGAAAGTTCAGAGGGAGATACTCCTCTCGCCAAGGCGCAAAGAACGCGAAGCTAAAATAAGAATTAACAAAACACAAGGAATGGCAATTGCCAGTCTCTTCTTACCTATTCAGTTTCATAGTCCTATCTAACCTTTGTGTCTTGGTGTCTTCGTGTTGAATTCCGCTCCGGTTCTCCCCCTCTCATTCCATTTCGGGTTGTACGACATGGTATTCTGTGACCACGGGTAGATCACCTTTGTTGTCCACCAGCGCAAACCGATCATGGCTGAGAAAAGTGGCCCGACTGAGGTCTATATCTTTGGGATTCTGCAAAGTGGCAAGGAATTCACCTGTCGGACTGTACATGTCCAGTTCATAAGTTTTACTTTTGACTGGGCGTTCCACAAGCAGATAGCCGTCAGAGGTCACCTGAATGGATGCCACTGGACACAGCCTGTCCGGCAGCTGTTTTTTCAATCGCCTGCGGATATCATTCTGGTCCATACCACCAACTCTAAAGTTTTCAGACATTTCATTTTTGTCCTTGTCAGTCAACACGGCCTGTTCTACGGTCCGCTGGATTGTCTGAATCGGGCTACCTTCCATGTTTATTACATATATCTGATAAACATCCGTCTCACAAATGTAAATTCGCTGTCTATCCGGATCCCCCGCAAGGATCAGGTCCGGAACAATCCCACCACCGAATGAAATTGTTAAGAACATTTTATCCTGTTTAAACTCAAATACGCCCCGCTTGTCACTTGTTCGAAATGATTTCAGTTCCTTTTCTTTCAGATCCCACAAACCAGCGCGTTTTATTCTTCGACCGGTTTTCTCATCTCCTTCTATTTCAGTCCGCACACCTGCAAAGGTCGAATCATTCATCATTGTGAGATTGTAGTAGTATTTTTCAAAGCGAGTCTCGGATTTTAAAATACCGTCCATGGAAAAACGATCCAGTTTCCGGGTTCCATACACCCAGAGGCTGTCGCCAAGTTTCTGAAACTGTGAGAACCATTGAAATTCTCCCGGCCCCTGACCTTTCTTCAGAAAGGAATGCAGCAACTTCCCTTTCATGTCCACAGCAAGGATACGAATTGCCCGAGAGTCCCCGAGATAATACCGGTCCGGCGTACCAAAGAGTAATGCTTTGAACCATCACATCCTCTCCCCAGGATGGCTTCTGGGTGAATTCGCGGACAATCTCCAGGTTTGGCACGAATGTTCCGTATTTCGGTGTATTGGCTACCATCTGATTTTCCGCGGTCGAGGCTTTTGAGCTATCCACAGCATGGTTCCCGCCACACCCTGTGAGTAATATTATCAGGCAGTATGCAGCCGCATATCCAAGCCTATTGCGAATCTTCATGTTTCATCCCTCCTTCTTCGACAATTCTATAAAGAGCTATCCGGAATTCATCGGTCTTCTTGTTAACATAAAGCTGGCATAGATGATTTCCATGGACAGTCACTTTGCCCTTTAATGCGGGGATACGCCCGATCAGATTCCCCTTCTTGTCAAATATGCTGTAGTCCCATTCGGGTTTCTTGTTCCGGGTATCTCGGGCTGTTTTAGCCCACAGGTGCCCGGTTCCATCCAGAAACATATCTGTCACGGAAGGTTGATATGGAGACGCGGGAACAAGAGTGAGTTTCGGATACATTGCTTTCTGACGCCTCGCCATATCATTCATGCGGTTAATTTCATCATCACTCCGCCTTACCGGTTTGTAATCCCTCACAATTGTGCGAATCTCCTGTCCATGGAGATTCAACACCCGGATGACAATATCGGATCGGGACCCCTTAGACACATAGACCCGATTTCCCGTTGCCGTGAATCTGGAAGGTGCATTGTCAAAAGTAACGGGGTCCACATTTCTCCACTCGGATAACGGACAGATTTCACCGGTTTCCTTGAACGTTTTGTCCAGAAATACAATCACATCCCGTTCATATTGTCCCTTTTCATCAGGCCTGGAGACAGAAGCCACCCAGCCTCCAGTTACCTGTAGCAGGCCACTGAGATATCCAAGTTTATTATCCAATCCGACACTCTTGTGAAGAACTCCTTTGGGCGAGAACATCAGCAATCGCGTGGAGAACGGGTCGAAAACCAATATTTGTCCGAGCGAATCAATAAGAAATTCCCCTGGAAAGTTGACTTTGTCCGGCCCCTGTCCCTTCCCGCAGAACCTACGGAGATAGTGGCCAGTTGAACCATACTGGTAAATCCATCCTGATTGCCCATCCACAACATAAACTTGACCGTTCAATCCCTCAACAGCAGACATAGGTACACTTAGGAAAATATCCTTTGCCGGGTTGTCCGGTGCAAATTCAAGGACCTTTTTCAGTTTGATACGGACTGGATGGACCGGATCCATCGGATTACGCACATTCTGTGTTGCCAACCCGGACAAAGCAAACAAACAGAGGCACAATCCTGCAAAACTTCGTTTCATTCTTCTTCTCCAAGTCATTAAGTTGTTTCTCTATTCGCATCGTCACCTGGTCCACTCATCGCGAGGCCTTCCCTGAATGCTGTGGTTAGACGGCTGCCAAACCGTTGCACCGTTTCGAATACCTCCAGAAAAGCGGGCATGACCAGGATAATCAACAGTGCGGATGCGGTGAGTCCGCCAATGGTGGCAATGCCAAGCGAAACCCAGATGCTCTGGTCTCCGCCACCGCTGTGACCTCCAAACACCAATGGCAACATTCCCACAACCGTGGTCAATGTGGTCATCAGGATGGGCCGTGCACGGCGGACAGCAGCCGCCGTCTTATCGCCTTTCGGGTCAAAACGCCAATGATCCACCAGCAGAATACTGTTGTTTACGACAATGCCGAACAGCAGAATCAAACCCATATAGGCAGAGGCATCAAAGCTGTAGCCCCCGTATGCAAAGATGTATCCGACACCGATGAGAGAAAACGGTACTGCCGCCAGGACCGCCAGTGGCAGGACCAGGGATTCCATGTAGGCGGCCAGAATCAGAAAGATGATGATCAACGCAATTCCATAGGTCCGGAAGATCATGTGCTGTTCCGCTTCCGTTATGTATTCACGGCTCATTTCCTTGGTATAGCCCGGCGGCAGTTCCAGTTCCTTAAATACCTGCCGATTGAATTTTTGGGCCCTTCTCGACGAACCCCGATAGTTCCATTCCACCACAGCCATATACTTCTGGTTTTTCTTGGAAATAGTACTTCGGGCCTTTTCTTTGTCAAAGCTCAGTAATTGACGAAGCCGATACCGGCTTCCATTTTTCGCCACGTAGGTCAAGCCGAGAAAATCATCCTCACTCATGCCCTGAAAGCCGGTAAACCGGGCTTCCAGACCCATTTCTTCGCCATCAATCTGGAACCGGGCCGGTTGTTCGATCACCAGGTTCCGTTGAATAAATGCCAGCAGCCTGGACTTTGAAATGTTTCGACTGGTTAGGGTGTCGGTTTTAAAACGGATGACCATTTCTTCCCTGTTACTGGAAAACCAGAATCGGTTGCTGAATTTTACATTCGCTTCCCTCACCCGTCGTTCTTTCAGAACCCGCCGCTTCAGGGATTCCGCAAGTTCCTTCACTCGGTCATAAGTGTAGCCGGTGAGAGTGATACTGGAACTCATCCAGCCGCCGCCCCCTCCGGGTGAGGAATAATAGCTGTCTTGATCCAGGCCGTACACACCAACCGTGATCCCGGCCAACTGTGAAGCAACCGCGATCATCTCCTGTTTCACCTGAAAGGGGACCACTGACTTTTCCGCTTCCGGCGTAAAGGTAACCCGAATCGTTCCGGATGTGCGATAAACCGATAACACCACGTCCTTGACTCCGGAACGTCCAACCAGGCGCCGTTCAAAGGGAATGATAGCAGCATCCACCGTTTCCACATCGGATTCCGCAGGAAGCCGAACGTACGCGGTAACAGTCCTGGCTTCGGGCTGAAAAAAGAAACCGCCTCGGCTCACTTCTTTATCAAAGGTGCGCCACGCATGCCAGCCCAGGAGTGCTACCAGTATAACTGTCACCAATGCTCCCTTTCGAAGCCAGTCGATCGGTCCGTAAAGCCAGTTCAGGGACAGAAAGGAGCGGTGGGCCGTCCTCAACCGCCGATAGCGGAACACGAGCGGAATCAAAGTAAACGAAATGAACATGGAGGCCAGCAGGGAAAATACAATGGCTTCCGCAAGGGGCATGTAGTAGCCGGCCATTCGCCCTGACAGAAAGACAAATGAAAAGAATCCGCCACAGGTCGTCAGGGTGGAAGCCAGTATACTTCCGGAGACTTTTCTCACACCCACAAGCACCGCGTCTTGTCGCCGAATGCCCAGGTCAATATGCTCAATGATGCTCTCTGCCACAACAATGGCATTGTCCACCATCATGCCGAATCCAAGCGCTAATCCCGAGAGAGAAACGAAGTTCAGCGCCGTACCGAAAAGGTAAAACAAATCCACCGTGAATATGGCTGACAGCAGAATGGTTAGAATGATGACCAGCGGCGTGCGAATTGAGAAAAGAAAAAGCGCCAGCGTGATGAAAACCAGCACAAAAATCCAGCCCCCCCGTTCGGCCAGCGACACCAGCTCCGATGCAATGTCGTTGCCTCCATCGTCCAATACCCGGAAAGATTTTCCCGGAAACTGCCCCTTCATTTTCTCAATCAATAACCGGATCCGAGAGGCGGTGCGAATAGTATTGGCATCCCGTGCTTTTTCCACGTCTACCGTAATGGTGGGCTTACCATTAACTCTGGACAGGGTATACAGCTCGCCATATCCCCAGGTCACTGTTCCCAATTCCGAAAGCCTTATCACACGCGATCCGACCTTTGCCACAGGAAGTGAACGAAGCTGAGCCAGGTCGGTGGGCGCATTGTTGATAAGAAATAATGATTGCTGATCTCCTTCAACCATTGGAGCAGTATGATATCTGACACCGGTCTCCTGCACGCGGGCAAGGATACTGCTGAAGCTGAGGCCGAGGCGCTCCAGCTTTTCCCGATTCAGCGTCAATTGGACCACGCGATCGGAACCACCGTTGACCGTAACATCCGCTACGCCGTCCAGGGCGGTGACCCGGGGCATCACCTGCCGGGTGACAAATCGCCGTACGTCCTGAATTGACATCGGCGCCGACACTTCGAAGAGAAAAAAAGTGCGTTGTTCCTTCTGCATATCTCTCGGCAACACTGTCCGAACGGTCGGCCCCCGGATACTGCGGGGCAACTTACGCCGAAGTGACGCCAACTCTTCCTTGAGTTGAAAGACAGCGAAGTCTACATTGGCTTCTTTTTCAAAGGTAATCTGGATCGTAGAACTACCGTAGGAAGATTCAGATGTAACATCCTTAACCGAACGTATCCGCCCGGCAATTTCCTCAATGGGAGTGGTGATTTCCCTCTGGATCGTTTCGGGACCGCTATTCATCCATTGCGTCGTAACACTCACCTGAGGCAATTCAACTTCCGGTTCAAGATCCACTCTGATATGCCGTACCGCAAACACACCAAAGGCGACCATCACAAGATATATCACAATGGTCAATACCGGCCGACGCAGGGCAAATTCAGTCATGGGGAAATCCCGGAA
>CAZRHT010000040.1:0-3097 GCA_964599895.1 uncultured Holophagae bacterium | reverse complement strand
CCCCAGAACCGTTGTGATAGTCGTCATCCAGATGGGACGAAACCGTTCCTCCGACGCCTCCAGGATTGCCTGACGGACCGCTAAACCGGCTCCCACTTTCTGATGGACACAGTCCACCTTGACAATGGCATCGTTTACGACAATTCCGGTCAATATGACCAGACCAATAGCCGACAAAACATTCAGGGTCATACCGGTAAGAATCAAACCGAGGAATGCTCCTGCCAGTCCCATGGGATAGGTAAATATTATGACAAAAGGAATCTTGAAGGATTCAAATTGGGCTGAAAGCAATAAATATACCAGTACAAAGGAAAGGAGAAGTGCGGCTGTCAGTGATTGCAGTGACTGACTCATCTCCCGCATTTCCCGGCCCTCTGTCACAACCACGGGCAGGTTTCCCTTGAGACGGGCCGCTTTCGCCAGCGTATCTTTCAATACTTCTTCAGGATTGGCTCCGGGACGCAGCGCCATGGTCAGTGTAACCATTGGATTTTGCTGTTCTCGCTCCAGAAGGTCCGGGATCACAGCATTCTTTACTGTCACCAATTCCCCCACTTTCAGGTGCAAACCGGGTTTCAGGAACGGTGTTTGCAAAATATCGTCCATCCGTGACCTGTCCTTCTCATCCATCCGGACCCGAATATTGTAGCTGCGATCCGTTAAACGGAGAAGCGAGGGGATTTTCCCCCGAATGGTCGTAGTCAGAAAATCTCCAAGGGAGTTCGCACTGATTCCGTACCTCAACAGCACGTCCTGACGGAAACGAATTTCGGTAACCTGAACGCCATTCTGGGAAACATTGTCTGTCACACCGGCAATACGAGAATCCGTTGATAGTGCTTTTCGCACTTTCATCGCCAATGCGATTGCATCTTTTCGTTTCGCTGCCTGGAACTTGACCTTCAGGGCTCCGGTTCGCATCACCATTGAAAATTCGTCCTGTCCTTTTTCAAACATCAATCTTGCCGCAGGCTGGTGCTCAAAATATCCAATGATACGTCTTCGAAGAGCGACTTCATCTCCCTTCAGTTGAACCGTTACGTTGATTGTATTGGGACCGGTATTCTCTGTTACTGCCGTCAAATCTGTCGGGTCCACACCCACAACGGACAGCAATTTCCCTACCGAATTGTCCTGCTTCAGAAACGTCTCCAAACCATGGGTAAAGTGCTCCGCAGCCAGAATGGACACGTTGCGGGGCAACAATACCTTGAACCGGAGATACTCCGCCCGGGTTTTGGGAAACAATTCCCGCCGAAGATGAAACCCACCCAAAATTCCCGCTGCCAATAATAGAGTTGCAATGGAAAACATCAGTGCCTTTCTGTCGAGAAGCACCTTCAGCAGCCGGTGATAAGAAGAGAAAACGCGCTGATATCCTTTTTCAAATCTATTCAGCACAGGTTGGAGCAACCGCTCCAGCAAGCGTGCCAGGTAACTCAGTATTCTGCCAATGATCCAGGACAGCGAAACAACCAGCCACATGGAAAGCCATCCAAGGTATCCTGCCGCGTACCATGGAAAGAGGAGCAATCCCCGCTTCCATGAGGGTACCGCAGGGCGTGTCGGGTGCCAGTCCGGGGAAGTGCTTCCGGCTGATGCAAACAGCCACCGTGCAGTCACCGGCAACAGGGTCACCGAAACAAAATAGGAAAACAACAGCGACACCGTCACCGTTAGAGACTGGTCCCGGAACAGATGACCAGCTACGCCATGTACAAACATCAATGGCAGAAACACCGCAACTGTCGTTAGCGTGGAAGCCAGCACCGCCCCGGCCACATCCCGTGTACCGTTTTCTGCCGCTCCAGGGTCACCGGAATCATGGCGTCGCACAATGCTCTCCAGCACCACAATTCCATTATCCACAAGCATTCCAACGGCCAATGCCAGTCCCGACAATGACATGATGTTCAAATTCACCTTCAGGAAGTACATCCAGGCAAATGTACCCAGAATCGACACTGGAATAGCTACCGAAATCACCAGTGGGGCACGAAAATTGCCGAGGAACAGGACAATCACAAGAAAAGCCAGGAGGCCACCCCAGAGAATCGTCTGCACAAGATTTCGAATGGCCAGGCGAATAATGCGGCCGTTTTCAAATGCCACATCAAAGCGATAACTGGGAAATTCCGCCGCCAGTTCTCCAACACCCACCTTTACCTGCTGTATCGTAGACAGTGTGTTTGCGGATACGGTTTTGTAGACCAGAAGCAGTACGCCTCCCCGTCCATTCATTCGTGCTACAGCGGTAACATCCGCGCCTGCCCATCGGACATCCGCAACATCCCGAACCCGGACAATGGCTGTTCCGAGATTGGCCACCGGAGTTCCCCGAATATCATCCAGGGTTTTCAAACCCGATACAATTCGAAGTGAATACCGGTAGTTTCCCTTTCGGATATATCCACCCACCTGATTCAAATTGTAGTCCCGGATAGCCGCGCCGATCTGCTCAGGGGACAGATTGTAAAAAGCCAGCTTTCGTGGGTCGAACATCACCGCCACTTCACGGTCCCGACCGCCCTTCAGCTGAACCGCCGACACTCCGTCTATTCCTTCCAGGCGCTGGCGAATAACTGTCTCCAGAAATTCCGTCAACTGGGCTGTGGTTTCACCGCCGGTCACAAAAACACCCATGACAGGAGCACTGGCAGGATTCCATTTCAGAATTGTCGGTCGGTCCGCATCCTCAGGGAACCCGGCCATCATTCTGGCCGCGTCCAGCTTCTCCCGAGTATTCAGCGTGGCGTACTCCATATTTGTACCCCAGTCGAACTGAAGTCGAAGCACCGAAAGGTTTTCTCTGGAAATACTGTGTACCGTCCGGACCCCGGCCACTCCGCTCACAGCCTGCTCCAATGCTCGGGTTACGTACTCTTCCACCTCAATGGACGTCGCACCGGGATACTCCGTAACAACCGTCAATTCAGGATAATCAAAGGATGGAAACAGAGACAGGGATAACTGTTGAAACGCAATGGTTCCTGTGAACACCACCGCGAGAAACACCACGATGGTCAATACCGGCCGGCGCAGGGCAAGCTTAATCATTGGACAGGCTCCAGAAGGAGAAGAGACTCACCGCAGA
>CAZRHT010000039.1:0-29148 GCA_964599895.1 uncultured Holophagae bacterium | reverse complement strand
ATTGAGCCAATTGGTGGACATGGGGGAATGGAATTCTATGATTTTGGATTGTGCGAGGCGCTCCATGAAAGTGGCGTCATGCCTTTTCTGTACACGTGCGATGAGACGGTTCTGGATGAGCACGCCGCTTTTCGGACACATGTGCTTAAGGTGTACAGGAGAATTTACAAAGGGCAAAACAGGATTTTTCGTGGAATCCGGTTCCTGAAGGGCACCCTTCATGCCACAAGACATGCCGGGCAGAACGGATGCCGTGTCGCCCATTTCCACATCTTTCACTTCAACTGGCTTGAATATGTGGAAATGTGGGTTTCTAAACGCAGGGGATTTCGAATCGTTGCAACTGTGCATGATGTGGAATCATTCCAGAACCCGACATCGCGTTCGAACAGGAGAGACTACAAGAAATTTGAGAAAATTATTGATCAGGTTATTGTACATACCCAGTATGCTCACAAGGTGTTGCGCAATTATTTTCGGAATTATCCTTCTGAACGTATGCACCACATTCTGCCATTGGACTTTGACCCACTGTTCAAGACATCTCTGTCCAGGCCCGAAGCCCGGCAGGAACTTGATTTGCCAATATCAGGGCAGATGATACTGTTTTTCGGCCAGGTAAAGGAAGTCAAAGGGCTGGATATTTTACTTGAGGCCTTTCGGTCTCTTGCAGAAATCAGGAAAGATGTATTCTTGGTGATTGTCGGCAAGATGTGGCACGTGGATTTTGGCAAATACGAACATTTTATAGAAGAAAGTGGATTGGTGGATCGTATCGTGATGCGAATCACTTACATTGAGAATGAGATGGTGCCGCTATACTTTAAGAGTGCAGATATGATTGCGCTCCCGTACAGGAAAAGCTTTAACAGCAGTGTAGTGCAACGGGCACTGGATTATGGGACCCCCGTTGTGGTCTCTAACCTGGAACCCCTAACGGAAATTATTCAGCATGGAAAGAACGGCCTTGTGTTCTCAACAGGTGATGAGACAGAACTGTCGGATAAACTCTGTCAATTGATCGACGATGAGGAGTTGGGCAGGAAACTGGTTGCCAGGGGACGAGAAACGGTTGAGGTGATGTATAATTGTGCCAAAATTGGAGAGCAGACAAGACGAGTGTACGAACATGCCTTGTTAGAAGAAAGTGAAGAATGAAGGAGAGGATAGTACATTGAAAACAGCACTCATCACCGGGATAAGGGGACAGGATGGTGCTTACCTGTCTCAGATCCTTCTGGAAAAGGGATACACGGTTGTCGGCGCGGATCGAAGGTCCGGATCTGAAGGGAATTGGCGACTCAGAGAATTGGGCATTTTGGACGATGTAAAGATTGAATATATGGACCTGCTCGAATTGACGAACATGATCCGGGTCCTGGAAAAAGTTAGGCCTGACGAAGTGTATAATCTGGCAGCTCAGAGCTTTGTGGCAACTTCCTTTGAACAACCGATATTGACTTCTGATGTCAATGCTCTGGGAGTGCTGCGACTTCTGGAGGGGCTCCGACAGGTGAATCCTGAAGTGCGATTTTATCAGGCCTCAACCAGTGAAATGTTTGGCAGGGTCCAGGGGACGCCGCAACGGGAGACAACGCCGTTTTACCCCCGGAGTCCCTACGGAGTCTCCAAACTGTATAGCCATTGGATGACGGTGAATTACAGGGAATCATATGGAATGTTCAGTTGCTCGGGGATCCTTTTTAATCACGAGAGCCCTTTACGCGGCCTTGAATTCGTGACCCGCAAGATTACCCGTGCGGTTGCGCGAATCAAATCTGGTTTACAGGAAACAATAAATCTGGGGAACCTTGAGGCCAAGCGGGACTGGGGATTTGCCAAAGACTACGTGGATGGCATGTGGCGCATGTTGCAGCAGGATGAGGCGGACGATTATGTTCTGGCCACGGGGGAAACGCATTCGGTTCGAGAGTTTGCTGAGACCGCATTTGGCGCGGTTGATATTCGGTTGGAATGGAAAGGCAATGGCGTAAGGGAACAGGGAATTGAGACAAGAACCGGTAAGGTGCGTGTGCAGGTGTCATCTGACTTTTACAGACCGGCAGACGTTGAGTTTTTGTTGGGCGATCCATCAAAAGCCGCAAGGAAGTTAGGATGGCAACCCCTAACACGATTTGAAAATCTGGTGGAAATGATGGTTCAGGCGGACGTTGAACGGTTAGAACGGGAGTTGAAGTGAGCTCTTCTGGAGTGGTATTCAGTTGAGATTGTTCCAATGATGCGTCGCTACTTAGATTCCAAATCGCGATGAAACCCGGAGGGGCTGTTGAACCTGAGACGGAAAATGATGGAAAGATCACGGCAACGAAAACTTAAGCAATTTCTGACTTGTTACGAAGGAGGCTTAGTGCTGGATGTGGGTGTTTCATCAAACGAATGGACCGGCAGCATAAATTTTATTGCGCAATATTTTCAAAATTCAGATTCTTCCGATCAATATGTAGGGCTCGGGATTCAAGATGTGGGAGCTTTGGTTTCAAGGTACAGCATGTTGAAGTTTGTTCAATATAGCGGCGGAGATTTCCCATTTGGAGATCAGACTTTTGAATGGGTTTTATCAAATGCCGTGATTGAACATGTTGGTAGCAGAGTAGAGCAATTACACTTTCTGCGGGAGATGTTACGGGTGGGACGAAATGTGTTTTTCACAACACCAAACAAGTATTTCCCTGTTGAGCTCCACACAAATGTGCCCCTGCTTCATATCCTTCTTTCAAAGGTGAATTTTGACAGATATCTCTCTCGAACTGGCAAGTCTTTTGCCACAGGTGGCTACATGAATCTTCTTTCAAGACGTGAGATTGTTTCCCTTACGAAAGAAGCGACCCAGAATTCACACATCAACTGTAAGTTGATGAGGAATAGAGTTCTTGGTTTTACCTGTACATTTTCGGTGATATTGAGTGACGGTAACCTTGATTCAGGGAATACATACTAATGTGGCTCTATGGAGTGTCGTTTTGTTTGAGAGGAGGAAAGGAAATCTGCCCGGTGGGCCTCTTGAGCCAAAGTCAAACATCGGTTAAAGTTGTTACCAATAAGATGGACTGGTTATTTGGAACGGGTTGAAAGTGTGGAATGTCACCGAAATAGCGGTGATCAATATGGTATTCTCGTCAACAGGAAGGCGTAACAATGAAGAATGTTGAAAAGTTGCCTGATTTCTTTATTCTTGGTGCGGAAAAATCCGGTACAACGTCGCTGTATTATTATTTGGATCAGCATCCGGATGTTTTTTCCGCAAAAATTAAGGAACCGGGATATTTCAGCTATGTAGTTAAGAAGCCCCGGACTTTTCTGTACCAGGAAGTGGATTGGTCCATTGTTGTGGACAATTTAGATGACTACGGCAAACTGTATGAACCGGCTTTACCAGGTCAATTGAAGGGAGACGCGTCAACCGTTTATCTATATGACTATAAAACAGTTATTGATCAGATGAAGAAGGTCTATAGGTCTGATGTTTCAAGACTGAAGTTTATCGCGATATTGCGGAATCCCATTTTCAGAGCATGGTCCAAATATACAATGGCAGTTCGTGATGGCATTGAGAAATTGCCGCCTCTGGAAGCCTTTCAACCGGAAACAATCACAAAACGGATGAGTGAAGGTGTTCCGCTTCCCTACGATTACATTGGGTACGGTATGTACCATGCTCAGTTGGAGGCATACCGGAATGCGTTTGGACCATTTGAGATCATTTTGCTGGACGATATGGAAAACGATCCGGTTCAGGTTCTGAACAGATTAACGGAATACCTTGGGCTTTCTCCTTTCAATTTTGATGTCAGTAAGAAATTTAATGTTTCCGGACGGCCGAAAAATGTCCTGTATCGGTTTATAGGCCGATTGATTTTTCAGGATTTCAGATATAAATCCGTCTTGAAGAATCTCCTGCCATATTCCCGGAGGCTTCGAATCCGGACCATGGCAGGAGAAGTGTTGTTTCAGTCTATCCGGATTCCGGATGAGGTATACTCTTTTTTATTGGAAACCTACAGGGAGGAGATTCTGAAACTTGAGAAGATACTTGAAAGGGATTTATCAAGATGGCTGAAGAAATAAGGGAAAGCTTTTTTTCTCCAAAGGGGGCCCTTTTCCCGTTGATACTGTTGCTGCTGGTATTTCCACCGGTCCTACGAGACGAACTCCTGAATGTGCAGAAAATACAGCTGTTGATGTTTCTTGTGGTTGGGACGGCTTCCGCATTCCGATATTACAGAAGGGACACACGGCTTTCGACAATTCTTTTTCTGCTGTTTGTGTTATTCCCAGCATTGTATGCTGGTGCTGGCTTTTTTCGAGGCTATTCCCTGTACACCATTTCCAAGGAAATTCTGTTTTTTGTAATGCCTCTGTTTATGGTTGCGGTATTTACCAAGGTCCATTCTTTTGAAACTTGGACACGGGCCATTGTTTTTTTCGCTGTTTTGGCGGCAATTTTACAAATTATGCTATTTGCAGAAATTAAATTGGCGGGTGCCATTATGGAAAGGTATGAACTCAGATGGGGGTATATATATTTGACCTATCCAGTCATGCTGGTAGCACTCTGGATGATAGTGGGGGACACGTCCCATGCAGGGGTCCGGAAATGGGCCATGGCAGTGGTGCTGATTTTGGGGATGTTGGCCACTTTGAGCCGGGGAGATTTTCTTGGAATGCTGGCGTTGCTGGCTTTTTTGACAGGTGGATTTTACCGCTCCTCCAGGCGAATGTTGTTGTGGATTGCCGCGCTGTCTGTCGCACCGCTTCTTTATCTCATGGTTTTGAATCATGGGATTCAGTTTCAGGGAAAGACTCTTAAGGGCTGGCGGGTGTATGAGGTCCAGACTTTCATGGATACCTGCGGCCCGGACCATACGGCTTTCTGGCTCGGAAACGGGTTCGGGTGGGAGCTTCCGGTGCGTCGGACACTACATGTTTATGCCTCTGACACCCTGCAAAGGATCAATAAATTTCATGATTTCTGGCTTTATCTGTTGTCTAAGACGGGAGTAATTGGGGCCGTTCTTTTCTGGGGTGGATTGCTTTTCCTGTTTTTTTACGTAAATGGACGACTGCCTGATGACTTTCCAGGGCGATCCCCCCGTTTCCTGTTGGGATATCTTGCTTTCTTGTGTTTTGTCGGCTGGAATTATCATGGTGGTCCGTCCATGGGATTTCAGCAGGGGGCATTGTTCGGTCTTGCCCTGTCGCTGGTATGGTCAGAGACGGTCGTCATTGTCCCATCGGAGGAAAATTCACTATGAAAATTCTGATGGCTACCCGTCGCAGCGGCATTACTACACCGGGCGGAGATACAATTCAGATTCAATCAGTGGCAAGAGAACTTGAAAAGCTCGGCCATAAGGTGGTGATTGACTTTGACGGGAAGGTTTCAGCGGCATCATTTGATATTGTCCATATTTTCAATCTGGATCGGCCACAGGATGTCATTCCCGTCACGACGGAAGCAAAGAAGATTGGAAAGCCTGTCGTTTTGACACCGATTTTTGTTGATTACCGGGAATTTGACGTTCGGGGACGAACAGGCGTGCCGGGCACCGTTGGGCGGATAATTGGGGCAGAGTGGATGGCACGGGCAAAAATCCTGGGCAGGGCGTTGAGAAATGGTGAATTCCACGCGGGTACTTCCAGAGTGTTGTTGTCCGGGTTGTTTCAAATGCAGCAGAGATTGTTGAAAATGGTGGATATTGTGCTGCCAAACTCTGTATCTGAAATGCGCAGATTATCCCATCGTTTCAGGATTGATATGGATAAAGTAAAATGGATGAAGGTCGAAAATGGTGTAGATACTGAACTCTTCAGAATGGACAACACGGGCGTACAGCGAGAGGGTGTTCTTTGCGTTGCCCGGGTGGAAGGTCTGAAGAACCAGCTGAATCTGGTCCACGCAATGGAGGGGCTCCCATGGACGCTCACTTTGATTGGAAGTGTGGCCCCTAATCATCAACGTCTCCTTAGCCGTGTTCTGAAAGCTCCGGGGAAGAATGCCCAGTACATCGGCCAGATTCCACAAGTGGAGCTTCCCCGGTTTTATCAACAGGCCAGGGTGCATGTTTTGCCCAGCTGGTTTGAGACAACCGGCCTTTCAAGCCTGGAGGCCGCAATTATGGGGTGCAACATTGTCGTAACAGGGAAGGGCGACACAAGGGAATATTTTCAGGATGACGCATTTTATTGTGAACCGGATGATGTGAATTCGATTCGGAATGCAATTCAAAGGGCATATGAAGCACCAGTTAATACCGGTTTCCGGGAACGGCTGATGAAAAATTGTACCTGGAAAAAAGCGGCAGAAAAAACCCTGCAGGCTTACGAGAGGTTGCTGGATGGCGAATGACAGGAAGTTGAGAATTGCAATTCTGGGGACACGGGGAATACCTAACCACTATGGTGGGTTTGAGGAATGCGCCGAGCAAATCTCATGGAGGATGGTTGCGCGGGGCCACAGTGTGACGGTATATAGCCCGGACGGAAATGAATACGGAGAGGACTCATGGAGAGGAGTTCACATTCGACAGTTGTTCTGCAGAGAAGATAAACTGCGAATCGTGGGTACGTTCCTGTTTGACTATCTGTGCCTTCGGGATGTGTGTGAACGTGATTTCGATATTATTCTGGAACTGGGGTATGTACCCTCCGCGTTCTTCTTCCGGTTAAAGAAAAAAACCCATGCTGTGCTGGTAACAAATATGGATGGAATGGAATGGCAGCGGGCAAAATGGAACCGGATTATCAGGCCCTTTGTTCGAAAGTGCGAAAGAAACGGCGTGAAATACAGTGACGCAATGGTGGCAGATAATCCCGGGATTCAGGATTATTTGAGCAACAGTTATGGAAAGCGGGCAAGTTTCATCCCATACGGTGCGAAGGTTCTGGAAGACGTTTCAGATGAGGCACTGGATGAGTTTCACCTGGAACCGTTGAAATACCACATGCTGGTGGCACGGCTGGAGCCGGAAAACAATATTCAGATGATTCTGGACGGTGCGTCCAGGTCATCTGTTCAGCAGCCGTTTCTGGTAATTGGAAATCATGAAACCCGATATGGGAATTTTCTGAAGAAACGATATCTGGAGTCCGAAGTCATTCATTTTGTTGGTGGTATCTATGATTTTAAGAAGCTTACAGCCCTTCGCAAATACAGCCGTCTGTATTTTCATGGCCATTCCGTGGGTGGCACCAATCCGTCTCTGCTGGAAGCAATGGCGTCAAACGCACGGATTTGTGCCCACGATAATCCCTTTAACCGTTCTGTTCTTGAAAATGACGGTGCCTATTTCTCCTTACCGGATGATGTGGCCCGATTAATTGACAGCGTGAACCCGGTTGATTGCATTTGGGGGGAACGAATCGAATCGAATCGGAAAAAACTGAAGGTGATTTATAACTGGGACTATGTAACCACACAGTACCTGGAACTGTTTAGTTCGTTATTAAAGGATTGAGAGTGATGAAACTGCTTGCTTTTGAAGGTGAAGATTGGACATAAGAAAGAACGATTGGCTGATGAGGGTGATAGGGATGTCTGCCGGGGAAGCAATGGAAAGCCGGGCAGCTCAGGATGTGGCCGGATCACTGTTTTTGAATATAACTGGCAGATTGCTGCAAATCGGATTGGCGATTTTGCTGGCGAGGATTTTGCCCCTGAAGGAATTCGGGTTATTTACCCTTGTGATGTCCTGGGTGATGGTGCTGGTTGTACCGTCTCTGGTGGGAACTCGACAGTTTTTACAGCGGGAAATTGCAGTGGCAAAGAGCCGCGAACAATGGGCCAGAGTGAAGAGTCTTTTGCGCTGGTCCACACTTACTACTATTCTCGTTTCGTGTATTGTCCTTATTGTTGCTTCCTGCTGGATTCTTATCACTATACCGGCGGAGAATCCGGATCGCTATACATTCCTGATTGGTTTTATGTTGGTTCCTCTGACGTCTCTTCTGCAGCTCTGGCAGGCGCATTTGAGAGGGTGGGGGGCCATTCTGGCAGGCCAGATTCCCGGAACAGTTATACAACGCCTGTTGTTTGGCATCTTGTTGCTGGCAGGGCTCGCGGTCTTTGCGTCCGTGGGAATGAACGCGACTGTTGCCCTGTTAATGCAGTCTGTGGCTACTGTATGCGCATTGGGAGTAACAGCTCTTTTGAAATTTCGTTATCTCCAGGTTCCCCGGGCCGAACGGTCAAAACCGGAGAACTGGACATGGCTGAGGTTGTCTTCACGGTTCACCCTGTTGAGCGGATTGGTCATGCTCAACAGCCAGATTGGCATACTGATGGTTGGGGCCATGCTCGGAAAAGCCGATACCGGCATTTTTGCGGTCGCGGTTAAGGGTGCCGATCTGTTGACTGTCGCTTTTTCGGCGGCATCAATGGCGTTGGCTCCAAGAATGGCGGCGTTTTACAGCGACGACAAGCATGAAAAACTGCAGTTGATGCTAACCCGCGCGTACAGGGTTGTGTCTCTGGTTACATTCCCGGTATTTTTGTTATTCGTTTTTGCCGGCAACCTTTTTCTCAATATTTTTGGTACTGCCTTCACGACTGCATGGCCCGCGTTGATCATTCTGTCATTTGGGCAGTTCCTGAGTGTCCTGTCTGGCCCGAACGGTACTATGCTGAGCATGGCCGGCCATGAACGCTTAACCATGTTAGGTGTTGGCATTTCCGTCGTTGTGAATGTGCTGGGCAATGTGATCCTGATTCCCCTGATGGGGATATATGGTGCGGCATTGGGTACCGTTCTGGGCGTGACGACCTGGAATGTCGTGCTGGTAATTCTCTGCTACAAACGCTTAGGCATCTGGACACCTGTTCTGGGGGCATCGCTGGTTAAAAAAATTGGTTTGTCTTCCTGACATGAAGAAAGGCACTTTGGTGTTTTCGGAATGCAATTCAAATATCACTTTGCACAGCCCGATCTGCGGCGCTGCAATGTGAGCCGCTTCTCTTTCTGCATGTGCTATAATGTGCCGATAAGCTCTGAAGAAATTGTAGCTTACGGGAATCCTGAACGACCGGGGATCGCCCGTTGAGGAGTTGCTGAACGTGAAACGAGTGTTGTTAATGGATACACTGAGCACCATCCACGTGGGCAACGGTGCGTTGCTGGAGAACACAATCAAGTTGTGCAAGGAGGCATTTGAACCCTGTGAGATCCACATAATAACAACGGATATCCAAACCAACGAGCTGCGATATGACAATCTATACAATTCTATGTTCGGGAATTTCGCATCAGACCGCGGCAGAATTGGGAAAATTACCTGGCTGTTGAAAGAAGCATTTTTCATTTTTCTGCATGTAATTAATGAGTACACTCTACGGCTTCCTTCCCATCTTCTAACGTTCGATGACGACCAGAGGAAGGCTATCCGTGTGATTGAAGACTGCGATGTATGTGTCAGTTGCGGGGGTGAAGTCCTGCTTGATACCTATTTCAAGACGCTTCCTTTCTGGCTGTTTACCTATTGGCTGGCTATCAGAAAGCACAAGGCATTTATTCTGTTTCCCCAGAGTGTGGGGCCGCTGAAAAAGAGATGGACGCGCTGGCTTGTCCGTCTGGCTCTGAAAGATGCAGCTCTGCTGGTTGGCAGAGACAAGCCGTCTTACGAAACCCTTATTTCGCTCGGGTTTCATCAGAAGCAAGTCATGTACGCTCCGGACGTGGCCATCTTCCAGGGAGCAGGCACAGGCGACGTGCATTCATGTTTTTCCGATAAGAACAAAAGAGTGATAGGTGTTACGGTTTCCAGACCACCGTTCCATGAGATGGGCGCGGAGGTTGATCTGGTGTCAGGGATCGCCGCACAGATAGAACGGCTCTCTCCCTCCAAATTCAAAGTGCTGGTTATGCCTTCCAATTATGTCAGAAACGGGATCAGTGTTGACTATGCGCTTTGTATGCAACTGAAAGAGCGGCTTTCATCCCGTTTTGAAACAGCAATTATGGAAAATCGACCGTGGTTTCCTGATGAATATACGGCTGTGCTTGCAGGGCTTGAATTCTTTGTTTCCACGCGAATGCACGTGTCCATTCTGGCGACATCAGTGGGGACACCTGCAATCACCATCAACACCCAGCACAAGATACGGGGGTACATGGAAAACATAAATATGGGGCACTTCTGTCTGGAGTACGATGAAATGAGTCGTATTTTTGACTTATCTATGGAGATCGTCTCAAATCGGGCGGCCATTTCGGATAAGCTCAAAAAGGAAAATGTGAATCTGAAAAATGAATACGAGCCCTTTATGAAAAAATTGAGGGAAATCCGCCATGATTGACAGTAACCTTCGAATTCACGATTCTCTTTGTACAGGTTGTTCCGCGTGTACTGAGTCGTGCATGGTAACGGATGAACAGGGGGTTAAACCGATCTGTCTTCTCATAAATAAAAATGGGCTGAGGGTTCCCCGCATTGACACAAATACATGTGTGAGCTGTATGGCATGTTACAAAGCGTGTCCGGTAAAGGACCGAATTTATGGAAATGACGGTTCATTCGAAACCTACAAGGACAGAGTGGGTGATTGCTTTTATGGTTACTCGTTGGATGACGCACATCGTTTCGAAGCGGCGTCTGCCGGCATTGTTACGGAGATTGCCTCATACCTGCTCGATAGCAACCAGGTCGATGCCGTGGTGAGCAGCTACCAGAATGAAGAAAATGATGTTGTTACGGATATTTTTACCAAGGGTCATGAAGTGCGGAAAACGCGTGGTTCGATCTACCGGCAGGTCTCGCTGTTGAATGGCTTGCACGATAAGCTCAAAGTGGGCCATTTCAGGAAATTACTGGTGATCGGATTGCCATGTCATATTGCCGGGTTGAGAAAACTGCAGACCGTGAACGACGATTTTAGGCGTATGGAGATTATCACGGTTGCGCTTTTCTGCAAGCAGACAAAAAATGAAGAGTTCTCAAGATTTGTGCGGGTAGTGTTAAGAGGCGCACCCAACCAGAGGATTCATTACCGGGGCAAAGGATGGCCGGGGCGCACTACGATAGAGGGAGGGCGAAGCCTTCCTTTTAACAATATCAGATTGAGTTTGATGTGGCCGAGTTTCGCGTTTACTCCCAGCTATTGTTTTGCCTGTAGTGATCCTTTGGGGCAGGTGGCGGATATCAGCGTGGGAGATCCATGGTTGAAGAAATATGCCGATGGAATGTCGGGATCGGGAGGCAGCCTCTTTGTGGCAAACACAGGTAAAGGACGAGGGATTATCGAAGAATTGGTTGATAGGAAGCGAATATTTGTGGAGCCGGAAACCGCGTCGAGTATCCTTGCCTCACAGGATATACGATATATCTGTTTCAAAACCCGAAACCTGATAGCCAGAGCCGTCTCTTTCTGTGGCTTTGCCGGAAAACTCGAGGTACCGTCCAGCTATCGCAGGACCGTGCGTTGGGTGAAAATGAATAAGACGATGGTTGAATATTTATTTCGGACGAGAATAGCTGTTTACGTTCCGGAATTTCTGTTGAAGGCTTACGGACGGGCATCGCGTTTGATATTTAGAAGGATCGCATACGCAGAGGAAAAGTCGGGAAAGACGCCCTGATCAATGTGACTGCTGTAACGGGCCTGTCAAGCTTTCCGGATTCCGGTTCAAGTAGTTCACAAGAATACCGGTTTGGGGCTGAAGAAACTGGAGTTTATCTGAAGAATAATCGTTGAGTTGAGACACGGTTTTAACCTTTTGGGTGACAGGCTTCCTGGTATGATTCCGAATCGGATTGTTATACCCAAAATACAGGTACAGTGGAATCATCATGGCAATCAGGACGTGAATAAACTGAAGAGCCTTTGTGGTGTCGGAGTCATTCTTGCAGGTGCCCTTGTACAGCAGATAGATGATGCTGGCCAACCCTGCGGATATTAAAAAACGCGTGGGATCTATGAGGTGGCTTTTATAGATGAGAACCAGGCTGAAAACGATCAGTGGCTCAATCGGTTCGGGAAAAAAGATATTTAGATATCGTTTTACAAAAATGGAATAGAACACAAGGGGCAATGCTATTGCCAGTACCGCTATCATCAGCAGTGGCTGAACCACGGTATGGAGCATATGGTAAAAAAGAAAAAAGTACATCCAGAAATACGCAAAACCGGACACAAACTTTCCATTGCCTTGAAGTTCTGACGCAATATGGCTGACTACAAAAAATGCCACAATAAGAGATCCAACCAGAAATCGCTCGTAGCTGTAAGGCCCGGATGGGAAAAAGGAAAGAATCAGCAACAGAATGGTAATTTTCATCATGAAACGGACAATGTGCTGATCCTGTGGTTTCTTGAAGAATGCCATGTCTTTGATTTTTTCCTGCAACATCCACATGCTGTGGTTGAACTTTTGAACCTTATGTTCAAAATTCTGCCTTTTCATGACATAGGCAATGGCAAGAAATGAATACAGAATAAGGAGCACAAATATCAATGTTCGGAGTATTCCTGCGTTTGTTGCAGAGATTGCCAGCAGACTGAGCGCAAGTGAAACGAGATAAAATGTGAGAATGATCTGTTTATCAGAAAAATTCAGATTCAGCAATTTATGGTGCATGTGCTCTCTGTCAGGAGCGAAAGGGTTCTGCCCCTTTTTCAACCGACGAAATATGGCGAGAAATGTGTCGAATACCGGGATAGCAACGAAGAGGATTGGCAGGATTACAGAAAATGCTGTACCGGTTTTCATTGGTATGGATATGGAAAGAAATCCGATGTTAAAACCAAGTAGCAAACTCCCCTGATTGCCCATGAATGTCTTGGCTCTGGGCAGATTAAAGAGAAGAAAACCAAGCGTGGCACCCATAAATGCCGCAGCAATGAGGCTGTAGGTAAGCAGTCCTTTCTGGAATCCCACTAAAGCCAGAGCCCCAAAGGAGTAGAACGAAATGCCGCCTGCCAGTCCGTCCATTCCATCAGTGAGATTGACGGAGTTGGTAATACCGACAATCCAGAAGCAGGTTGCAAGAAAGGAAAGCACCGGAGTGTTCAGTATTTGAAGATTCTCAAATCCTACCGATATCCTGAGGTCGGTACCCAGGACAAGCACGATAGTCGCGGCGATCTGCACTGCCAGTTTAGTAAAAGGAGAGAGGTCAAAAAGGTCGTCTACCAGGCCCAGAACGGAGATGATGGCGATTGCAAAAAGATAGGAAGTCCAGAACCGGGACGGCGCGGGAATCCAGAAAAATGATACCAGAACCCCCAGAAGTATTCCAATTCCGCCAATGCTGGGTATCGAATACTCATGAAGCTTACGGGAGGTAGGATGGTCCATCAGATGAACAATCGGGGCAAATTTAATCAGCACTGGCATGCTGACCCCGCAAATCAGCGCAGAAATCAACAAGACGTGTATCTGTAATCCAGAAATTGCCAGCATAAGTTAGAATCCCTTTTTGAGAATATGAGAAAAAATGGAAAGAGGCAAGAAGAAATTAACTGGTAATTTAGGTAGTTCAGTTTCGGGAACTGAGAAGTGCCGTTCAGACAGAATTTGTTGAGAAAACTCTTCCAAATTTGCGCGGACAAAACCAACTGGTTATTGTCGTTGTTAGAGGTGTGAAGTGAATTACTGTCTCATCAATATGCGAGATGTGGACTGGAGTGAGTATGCTAAAATATCTGAGTTCGCTTCAGTATGGATAGAAAGATTTTCAGGTAAACTTGAGTGAAAGGAGAGATGTCGGGTTTGAAAATTGGTAGAAATATTTCCTTTTACACCATCATATATTGTCTCATCCTACCTTATCTGCTTGTGGATTCAGTGAATGGTGCATTGATCAGAGAGGGCGGCCCTTCCATTTCAAGCATATACAAATTCATCATTCTAGCTTTGATACTTATTTACCTTAGAAGACGGTCTTTGGTCCTGTTTGTGGCCGGAGTAATGCTGATGTATTTCGTCGTGCATTCACTGATTCTTTCTGATCCGGTTGAGGCGGCTAAGGGACTGGTCCTTCTGTCGAAGTTTCTGGCAATTGTGATCTTATTTGTTTTCTTTAAGAAAGTGGTGAGGAAAGGCAACGAGGAGTGGATATATGTGCTTGCGATTGTTTCTTTTGCCATTCTGGCAATCAACCTCGTTCTGGGTGCTATGGGATATGGGTATCCTCAATATGTGGGAGCGGGCGGCCAGTGGATTGGCGCGAGGGGGTTCATTTTCACCGGGAATGAAATGGCCAGTGCGGTCGTTTTCTCCAGTGCCCTGATATTGATGCGACTCATCATCAAAGAGCAGCGACGTGCCTTTCTGATTTTTGCAGTGGTAAATGTGGGTATCAGTGCCTTGTCAACAAGCAAAGTTGCAATTTTGTCTTCTCTGATCCTGTTTCTGGCGTTCCCGATAATTGATAGTATTGTCAGGAAAAATCGCGGAACATTCAACAGGGATGATAAGCGTTTCCTTTTCCTGATCGCGGTTATGGCGCCACTGGCGGGGTTTGCAGGTATCCACTACGCGTTGTATAAAATGCACCTGATTGCAAGGCTCGCATACAACTATGCGCACCATGATCTGGTAACTGTTGCTTTCAGTTCGCGAAATGTGTGGGCCGCCCAGGCTATGAAAACGTTCGGTTCCCTATATTCATTTTTCGAGTGGATGTTCGGAACCGGTAAGCAGTGGTGGATACACATATCCGGTACCAAGCTTGTGGAGATTGACATCATTGACATGCTGATGACGTACGGCATTGTAGGCATGACAATTGTCTATGGCTTCTTCACCATTTTGCTGTGTGGGGCATGGAGGTCCAGGCGGCGGAACCCCTATGCGATCCATATCACCCTCATGCTGTTGCTCGCTCTCGGCATCAGTGTCACGTCCGGGCATATTGTATATTCAGGAATTACCGCGCCCCTGCTTGCCGCTATGATGGCGCTTGCATTCTCTGGCGTCAGGGAAAAAAGTGAAAATACCAGAATTTTCCTGATTTCAAATATGTATCCTTCCAGGAGGCAGCCTTCTTATGGAATTTTCGTCCGAAATTTTGAGGAAGCTATGGATGGCAGAGGCATGGAAATTACCAGGGCGGTGATTCGAGGGAGGGGCCAGAACGTGTTGGAAAAGCTCTGGAAGTATTTTCGACTGATCTTTGAGACTTATATGGGGCTCTTGGAAGGGAATTATGATGTCATTTATGTGCACTACGCGACTCATTCTCTGTTACCCCTTGTGCCGGCGCGGCCTTTCATCCGGAAACCACTGGTGATCAATTTCCATGGAAGTGATTTTTCCCCATACGGTTCTGTGGGGCGAAGCATTCTGGCCCTCAATCGCAGTTTGATCCGCCATGCGGTGATGCTGGTTGTACCGTCTGAATTTTTCAGAGCGAAAGTGAACGAAAAGTACTTGCATCCGAATATATATGTCTCACATTCCGGTGGTGTTGATCTGTCACGCTTCACTCCGGGAAACAAACAGAAGGAGGAGAGGGGGATCTTAACCATTGGATATGTTTCCCGGATTGAACAGAGCAAGGGATGGGATGTTCTGCTGAAAGCGCTTCACAATCTAAAAAATGAGCGGCCTGAAATCGGGTTCGAGACGATTTTTGTGGGTGGAGGTAAAGAGATTGATTCTCTCAAGGACAGGGTTGGCGCTCTGGGTCTTGAGAGTAGTGTAAGCTGTGTCGGGCCGAAGCGACAGTCAGAACTTCCCCCGATTTATCGCAGCTTTGACCTTTTCATTTTTCCAACAATTCGGCCCGATGAAAGTCTTGGGCTTGTCGGCCTTGAAGCGATGGCGTGCGGTGTTCCGGTAATCGGATCGAATACAGGTGGGCTTACCGGGTATGTCCGGCACGGTGAGAATGGCTTTCTATTTGAGCCCGGTAATTTTAAGGAGCTTACTGAGAGAATTGCAGTGTTTTGGAAAATGAGCTTGAGTGAAAGGCAATCCTTATCACAGCAGGCAATCAGGACCGCCCGGCAGTATGATTCAGTCGCGGCGTACGATGGACTGGCAATGGCGATCCGGGAAGTGGTGACGTGAGACCGGACGCAATTCTGCTGATATACGGAGAAGGTGGACACAAGACCCAGATGACTCGACTGCTCTCAAAAATGGTTGCCACGGGAAGATGCTCCGGTGTTCAGTGGGTCGGTTTATGTGAGAATAACCAGGAAATCGATTCATTGACGAATTACAGTCTTCCACCTGCCCGGGACAAACACTCTCGAAAGCCGGCGATTCTTAAGATGCCCGGGAACTTATGGTTGTACCTAAAATACCTGCGAAAGATACACCTGGCCTGGAAGGTGAGGGGTGTTATTTCAACAGGTCCGGGAATCGCAATATTGCCTTCTCTGTTTTTCAAGTTGTCTGGTGCAAAAATTGTGCACATTGAAACCTGGTCCAGGTTCGAAACGAAATCCTTGACGGGGAGAGTCATGTACAGAATAGCGGACAGGTTTTATGTTCAGAACAGAGAGCAGAAGCGGCACTATCCGCATGCTATTTTTGGGGGGCTTTTATGAAGATATTCGTTACGGTTGGGACGACGAAATTTGATGGGTTAATCCGATACATAGATGAGCATTTCAAGGATTCAATTCATGAATTCACACTGCAGATTGCAGGGGGCAACTATATACCTGTTCATTTTCCGTATTTCAACTTCACTGACGAGATTAAAGCCTATTATCGGGATTGCGATCTTGTGATTTCCCACGGGGGAGCGGGTTCGATATACCAGTTGCTGGAATTACAGAAGAAGGTCATCGTAGTCCCGAATCTGGAGAGAAGTGACAGGCATCAGTTGGATATTACCCGGTTTATGTCTGAGAAAAACTATGTACTGCAGGTATCAAATCTTGATAATTTGCCGGACGCAATCAGCAGGTGCGAAACCCACCAATTTGATCGGTTCGGAAAACAGGATTTTTTTGCAGCCGATGAGATTCTGGATTTTCTGATACCGGAGAGTGGCATGACCCCCTAAGTGACAATGTCCTTGGGAAGGGATTTACCGCCTTTCCGGGCACTGATGATGATGGCGGCGAAGATGAGGGCCATTCCGATAGTCTGGGACAGCGAGATGCTTTCCCGGAAGAAAAGCCAGGCGAGAATGGCAGCCCCGATGGGTTCCCCAAGAATGGTGACGGCTACCATGCTGGCTTTCAGATGTTTCAATGCCCAGTTGAATGCTGTGTGCCCCAGGAGTTGAGAGACCAGCGCAAGTAGTATCAGGTTTAAATAGGAAATGCGGGAGAATCCGGTGAGGGGGAATTTCCCCACGACTGTTACCAGCAGGAGAAGTACCGCAGTCAGAGGATAGACCATTAGAATGTACCGGAAGGTGTCCACTTTTTCCCGGATGATGCTGCCGGAAATAAGGTAGCCGCTGCCCATGATGGCACCCGTGAGGGCCAGGATGTCGCCGATGAGAGCGTCTCTGTTGGTAATTGCGAGTCCGGACAGACCGCCGTCTCCCACCGCCAGAATCAGACTGCCGGACACGGACAGTACGATGCCGATGATGAGTTCTTTCTGTTGCTTCTCCTTCAGGATGATCCATGAAAATATGCCCACGAAGATGGGATTTGTGGTAACCAGCGCCACAGAACTTGCCACGGAGGTGAGTTTCAGTGATGTAATCCAGCTGGCGAAGTGGAGAGTGAGGAAGACGGCGCCGATGCAGGCGATGCCCCATTCCTTTTTCCGAATACCGGTGAAGCGGACCTTTCTGACAACGGCAATGGCAATCAGAACACCGCTTGCTATGACCATTCGCCACGCGGCAATAGATATGGCGGGCACGTCGGGACAGAAACGGATGAAGATGGCGGAAAATGAAATAGATATGACACCAACGGTCAGGATAAGAATCTTCTTCATGTTCTTCCCTCCGGAACATAGTAGAGGTTGGAGGAGATGAGATCAGAGAGTTGAAATCTTACTGCCTTTTTGTCACTCATCACTCATCACTCATCATCTTAATAATAAACAGATGTTCCGGCAGTGGTTGACCGAAAGCAAATTTTCCAGCGGATCGAATGGCAGCTCGGATGCTGTCGGATTCTCCGCCCTGGATGAAGAGTTGGATGCGGGCGTGATCATATTGACAGGGTAGGATACCCTTGTCAAACAAGAGAAGCATCACAGTTTTAATGAAGTCGGCTACAGTGGCACCCATGATCTGATGGAGGCAGTCTGGACGATGGGCCTCAAACATGCGGGTGTGAATCACACGGCCATCGCTGATCCGAATGGGTTTTTTTTCTACGAGAATGGCTCCGGTCTTTTCCTGCCATTTCAGGATGCCGGGATATTGTTCCATGAACTCGTGAATATGGTATTTGTAACGATCCATGGCCGGATGATCTTTTTCACCAAGGGCACGGAGCATGGCAGCTTCCTTTGATTTGAGGAATTCCGGGTCCTCAAGATGTGCCCGGCTTCTGTAATCTCTGGCATTGGCACTCAGTGCTGCCAGCCACAATCCTTTGAATGTCAGGTTGAAAACAGGGGGTGACAGGAGGTCGTTGATTTCGGATTCATAATTCTTCTGGTAGAACCCGCAGCAATCCCGCCAGTCGGTACGAAAATCCGGGACAAATCCAACAGAGGCAAGATCTCCCAGTAGCCGGTAACGTTCCACCAGCTGTTGAAGTCCTTTGGAAGGGAGTTTTTTGCCGGACTGGACCAGCTCGATGAGGTCAAAATTGCCGGGAAACTGGCTGGCAATCCCCTGACATTCACCTTCAATGGTATCACGACTCACCGGAAGTCCATTGGCGAGCAAATGCGCCTGCAGCCGTTGCAGACCGAATTCCAGACGGGCAATATGTTGAAGTCCCTTTTCCTCGAGAATTCCTGCGAGTTTCCGATGAAGAGGCAGAAGAATCTCCACGTCCTTCGCGGCGTAGGATAGCTGGCTGGCGCTGATGTCGCCGCTCCAATCACTGGTTTGCTCTTCCTTATCAAGGTCTTCATCCAGATAACGCTTAACCACATCTTTCAACGAGTTTCGAACGTTCAATCCTGTGGAAAGCACCCTGGATGCGAGGTAGGTACAGAAGATGTTGTGGAAACTGGCATGGTAGTGATGAATGAGATGAGACATGTCGAAGACGCCATAGTGAAAGATTTTTGTGATTTCGGGATTGGCAAAGATGGGTTTGAGGAATGCGGGGAAACCGGTGAGCAGCATGTCGAAGATGTAGCATTCGTTGTCGGTGCCCACCTGGATCAGACGAACCTGTCCCAGTTCATTCATTGACGCGTGGCCAAAGGTCTCAATGTCCACGGCAAGAACATCGGCCAATTCGATTTCTTTTTGTGCCTGTTCCAGTTGGAACGAATTTTCAATGAGCAACATGGAGTGAAGAAAGCCGGGGCCTGAATTGCCCCGGTTTATTTTCCTTTTCCCTTGGCTTTGGCTCAGCCGTTGGCCAGCAGTTCTTCGGAGCGTGCCATGGAGTTTTCCAGCACAGTTTTGTGCAGAGAATTGCCGTGGGAATCCATGGTTACAACTACAGGAAAGTCTTTGGCTTCAATAATCCAGAAGGCTTCCGGGCTGCCGAATTCTTCCAGCTTGAAGACGTCGATTACCTTGACGATGCGCTGGGCCAGTAAAGTACCCAGACCGCCCACCGCGTGGAGGTAAACAGCGCCGGTTTTTTGAAGACCGGCCAGAGTTTTGGGTCCCATTCCGCCTTTGCCGATAACACCACGAACCTTGTATTCCTCAATGACATCTGCCTGGTATGGCTCCTCTCTTGTGGACGTGGTTGGACCGGCGGCCACAAAACTGTATTCGCCATTTTCATGTTTCTTGACCACGGGCCCGCAGTGGTAGATCATTGAATTTTTCAAGAAGGGACGGATGAATTCCGGCTTTTCTTCGTGCATCAGTTTGTGAGCCATATCCCGTGAGGTGACCATGGTGCCGCTCAGCAGCACTTCGTCACCGATTTTGAGTTTGCGAATTTCCTCTTCGCTGACCGGGAGGTTAATTTTAATTTCCATAGTGCACCTCACCCTTTTCATTAATGGTCATTGTCTTTCTTCTGAATGCCCAGCACATGTATGAAATTGCCACGTAGTAGGTGGCCGGATGCCGGTGCTGGGCGGAAACGAAGACGTCCAGCACGGTGGTGTTGCCGCCGAAACCCATGGGACCAATGCCGAGTGAATTCAGTTCGGCCTCCAGCTGGTGCTCCAGTTCATTCAATTCTGGAATGGGATTTTCCGATTCCATTTTCCTGAAGAAGTTCTTCTTTGAGAGCAGATAGGAGGCACCCCTGTCTCCACCGATGCCAACGCCAATGGTGCCGGGGGCGCAACCGAATCCCTGAGCTTTGCGAACCGCGTCGATAACAAGGCGGCGAACCCCTTCAAAGTCCCGGCCCGCGTTCAGTTCAACAAATGGAAGCTTGTACTGGGTTCCGACATTTTCACTTCCCCCGCCCTTCAGCATCAGCTTGAATTCGATTTCGGGTTTGTCCCACTGGTGATAGGTAACAAATGGTGCATTGATGCCCACATTATTGCCGGAGTTCTTTCCGCTGACAGGGTCCACAGCGTTTGGACGCAGATAGTTTTTTTCTGTACAGACAACTGCCGCTTCTTCGATGGCTTTGCGGATATCCGCTTCCCGCATGGTTTCTGGATAGTTAACATAGAATATAACATGGCCGGTATCCTGACAGATGGGTGTAGAATTTTCCCGCGCCAGTTTCACGTTTTCCAGTATGACCTTAAACACGCTCTCTTCTGTGGATCCACTGTCTGAATCCCGCAGGGCCTTTTCAAGCCTTGCTTCCACATCCGGTGGCAGGTCGGTGGATGCGCGTCGAATCATTTCGACCAGATGCTGTTTCAGTTCCATTCATGTCCCCCTTGAATTTAAGATCGTCAGATTTCATTATAGCTCATTTTTCGATGGGGGGTCTTAGCAGACTACAGAGAATGCAGTCGATTCTTTGTGACAGGGGTCATTTTTCCTGTATTTATTTCACCTGAGATTTGACATCCGCGGCTTCGTCGCCTATTTTAAGCTTATGGACAGATGGAAACAGTTCTTATTTATGGTTTTATTGATGATGACAACAACCTTTTTCCCGTCGTATGGCGGAAACGTTTCGGATATCCCAGCCGATGTTTCGTCAATGAAGAGTCAATTGTCCGCAGTACAGGGAGAAGACAGGGTTCGACTCCTTTCACGATTGTCTGAGGCACTTCTGGGTCGTTCAGTGGGAGAAAGTCTTGAATATGCCAGGAGTGCTTTAAATCTTGCCCGGAAATTGGGTGATGCGGAGTTGGAAGCGATTGCAATGGAGCAGTTTGGAAAGGCGCAATGTGCAAACGGAAAATATAAGACGGCATTGAAAACTTTTGAGGAGTTGCTGGGGTTACAGAAGCAGCGAAAAGACAGAAAAGGAATTGCATATGCGATGAATCGCGTGGGATTTGCACTGACAGACCTTGGCCGTTATGATGAGGCCCTGTCATATTACAGAGATTCATTGAAACTGGCCCGTAAAATTGATGACAGGAAGACAATTGCAAGCACCCTTAACGAAATGGGAGTGGCATATTGGTACAAAGGAGATGTAGACAGTGCTCTGCCGCAGTTTCAGGAAGCCTATTCAATGTTCGTTAAGTTGGGAGACAGGAAGAATGCTGCCATGAGCGAAATCAACGTGGGGCTCTTATTTCATGAGGCGGGGATGCTTCAGGATGCAATCACCAAGTACAAAGAATCCCTTGCTATTTTTCAGGAGCTCAAGCATGAGGAAGGGATGGGAACGGCCTATATTAACCTTTGCTCTGCTTATCGGGACCTCAATCGACTTCCAGAGGCCTTATCTGCGGCAAAAAAGGCTTTGAAAAAATTTCAGGCTACCGGGAACAAGCAGGGGCTGGCGGATGCCAATGCTTCCATCGGTGCGATTTTATTTTCACAGGGGAAATTGACTGAAATGGAACCGTACGTAAAGAAGGCGCTGGCTTCATACAGGATGCTTGGCATTCGAAATGGGGAAGCGGACCTTTGTGGGCAGTTGGGCCAACTCTATCTGAAGATAGGAAAACGCAAAGAAGCCAGAGATTATCTGAGAAAAGCTTTCGACATTTATTCTGACATCAAGTCAAAGCGGGAAGCGGCGGAAATCAGCAAACAACTGTCCAAACTTTATGAAGAAGAAGGCAATTATAAGGAAGCATTGCATTTCTCTAACTTGTATCTGTACTATGGAGAAAAGAGCAGACAGTCAGTGGATAAGTTGAAGTTACAGTACGAAAAAGAGCGGCTTCAAAACGAGAAGGAGCGACTGGATCACGAAAAGAAAATCGCGGAACTCAAGGAAAAACGGGACCGGTTGATACAGATTTTTATGGCAATTTTTCTGGGAATTGTCTTATTGATTCTGTGGATTTTGTATCGCTCTTTCCAGGCAAAGAAAAATGCCAACAGATTGTTGAACAGGTTGAACGGTCGTCTTCGGATACAGTCAAGGACAGACACGTTGACAGGGTTGCCAAATCGCCGGAATATGCTGGAGGCACTGGATGTTGAGATGTCCAGGTACGAACGGAGTAAAGAGGATTTTGCCCTGCTGATGGCGGATGTGGATGGTTTCAAAGAGATTAATGATACCTTCGGGCATGAGGCAGGGGACGAGGTGCTGAAAGCGCTATCTCGGATTTTTCAACAGTGTATTCGCCAGTCAGATAGTGTGTGTCGGTGGGGGGGCGAAGAATTTCTTTTTCTTCTTCGGGACACGGATATGGAGGGAGGAATCACGCTGGCAGAAAAAGTAAGAGATGAAGTGGAATCTGCAGAGGTTTCAACAAATGGAAACGAACGACCCACTACAGTAACGATTGGTGTTTCTACCTATGAGTCTGCTGATGAGGATCTTGCGATGGCCATCAGTCAGGCTGACCAGGCAATGTATGATGGAAAGGCTGCCGGAAAGAACAGGGTCTGTAGTGCTTCCGTCCGATTTTCGAATGACAAATATTGAGTGTTATCTGACTGGGGAGCAAAAAAGGGGATCAAATAACTGATCCCCTTTCTTAATTCAACCTTAACCTTAACCCGGAGTGGGTGTCAGGTATGGGCATGGGGGTTAGAAAAATCATCCGAGTTGGCTATCTCCTTATTTTCTGCACTAACCCCTCCTCACCCATCACTTCTGTTCTGTCGGGGCGCTGGTTTTTTGAATCACTTTTGCAGCTGTCCCCAGGATGCCGGCAATATCGGACATGTTGGTGGGAATAATCATAGTGTTGTTTTCCTTGGCAAGCTTTCCGAATTCATTCAGATACTGTTCCGCAATCCGAAGGTTGACAGCTTCCAGGCCGCCATTCGCAGTGATGGCGGTGGCAATTTTCTGAATACCAGTTGCCGTAGCAATGGCCACTTTCTCGATTTCTGCGGCGCGGCCTTCCGCTTCGTTAATCCGTTTCTGTCGTTCGCCTTCAGAGCGGGCAATTGCGGCCTGCCGTGATCCATCGGCGCGGTTGATTTCCGCCTGACGTTCTCCTTCCGATTCGGCGATGGTGGCCCGTTTTTCACGTTCAGCCCGCATCTGTTTCTCCATGGCCGACTTAATACTTTCAGGTGGGACAATGTTCTTGACTTCATAGCGGGATACTTTTACGCCCCATGGATCAGATGCTTTGTCAACTGCGTCTACGATTGCGCTGTTGATCGTGTCCCGTTCTTCAAAGGTTTTATCCAGATCCAGCTTTCCAATGACCGAACGCATGGTTGTCTGAGCCAGCTGGGTGGATGCAAATTGGAAGTTATTGATACCATATGAGGCCTTTCGTGGGTCCATGACCTGGAGATAAAGTATGCCGTCCACTTCCACAGCAATATTGTCCCGGGTAATGCAGCTCTGGGGCGGGACATCAATTGCGGTTTCTTTCAGTGAATGAATGTAGGATACCCGGTCAGCGAATGGAACCAGAATATGGAATCCCGCTTCCAGTGTAGCCCGGTATTTTCCAAGACGTTCAACAATGAAGGCCTGACGCTGGGGTACAATTCGAACAGTTTTTAAAAAAACGATAATCAGAAATATGGCCAGTGCGCCAAGAATGATGATATAGGGCATTTGTTCCTCCTATTTTGATGGTGATTTTGTGACTTTCAGTGTGATGTTATCCTTCTCCAGAACAACAACGACTTCCCCGGCGGCGATTTCCTGGTCGGATTCAGCCTTCCAGTGGGTTCCTTTAAATTCTACTCTCCCTGGTATTCCAGGTAAGATGACTGTTTCTACGATAGCCGTTTTCCCCGTGAATTCGTCCAGTACGGTAGGATCTCCTGTCATTCCATCAGTGGGGCTGAAAAATCGTGTTTTAAACCAGCTTCGGAGCAGTGCCAGTGAAAGGCTGGAAACAACAATAAAAATGATAAGTTGAACTGTCAAAGAAGGCGATGCTACCATACAGATAAGCGACACAGCGATGGCACCGATACCGAAAAAAATAATAACCAGGCCCGGGACGGCCATTTCCATCAGCATCAGAATTATGCCGACAATGAACCAGATAACCTCCGGTCTTAACCATACCTTTAAATTTTCCATTGCGTCCCCTTTTAAGTCAGAATTTGAAACTGACTTCATTCTACCTGACAGTTCTACCTGGTGAACATGGAAAATATTCAGAAATGAGGGAAGGAAGATGGATTGAATCAGAATCGAAGTCTAAGTCGGGTAAACCTTCAGATAAGACAGGGGGGGTGAAGCCTTTCTGTCCAGATTTCAAAACTCAGGCTCAAGCTTAAACTCGACCTTCCGATCTCTATTTTTCCTTTGGCCGGTTTACGGGCATGTCTGCGGGATCGGCTTTGTCGTACCATTCAAAGTATGTCTCAGTTCCAATGACACCCTGTTTCTGCAGAGCTGCCTTCTTTTCATCGCTGATATCGAAATCAGTGGTCTCAACGCCGAGAGTATCAATATAAACAGTTCGGTGCCAGTCATCACTGTGCAGGTGCTGGTTGGATTGAACGTTGAGAATTGCATGGATTAACGCTTTTCCATAATCAAAAAAGTCGTCTATTTTGTGGTGGGGAGGTTCGGCACTATCACGGAACATGGCGATTTCTTCTTTTGTGTCCAGGCGGAAACCGAGTGTTTCCTTGTTATAAACATACGGGCTACTGTTCGCAGGCCGTCCACTGTTGACTTGCTCGTAGTATTCAGTGGTGTGCAGATGGCGTTTGCGCGCTTTTTCTTCAACGTATTTTTCTCTATCAAACAGCTTGACAGGAAAGTTGTTGAATACGCCGCCGTCCACGAAGACGTCTCCTCTGAAGTTACGAACGGCGGCAAAAAAGAGCGGTATGGACATGGAAATGCGAGCAGCATCTGCCACCGGCATTCTTGGAGTGTGTTCCACCGAAAAGACCTCGGAAAAACCAGTGGAAAGATTTGTTCCGACCAGGTACAGGTCAGGGAAGTTCAACTGGGAAAGATCATTGAATGTAGAATGAGGATTCCCCGTCTTTTTCTCGATGAGCTGTCCCATCCATTTGCGAAAGAAATCTCCCTTGTACCAGCCGAATTTCGAAATGAGACGGTCTGTATCCCGGACCACGCCCCAGGAAGAGTCCATAAAGTTGTTGAAATTAAGAGCAGTGAGGATGTCTTTGCTTTCATTCAGTGTGAATCCCAATGCAAGGAGTACCGCATTGATAGCACCGGCTGACGTTCCTCCGATACGTTGTATGTGTTTCAGAATCTTCTTCTTTTCCAACACCTGGAGGGCGCCGAGATATGCAATACCTTTGACGCCACCACCTTCAAATACGAGGTTTCGAAACGGATAAGGTGCCATGAGTATCTCCTTCATTCATCGGAGAGATGCCAAATCCAACCGCACAGGCTTGATGGATATGAGCTTCTGTCTTCGTCGTTCTTCATTCACCATTATACTTGATGCTAAAAATGCAGTCTACCATAAGGAACACAGAGCAAGAAAAAGAAAAGGAGTGATGAGAGGGCAAGAAAAGACCCCGGGGAGGTCATCCGGGGTATTTTTCCGGTAAGTTATGGAGGTCGCCATGCCGGAAATGGAGGGGGCCCGCGAGGGCTTCCATTGTGGTTTGTCCCGGAGCTGGCCCTCGCGGACATTAACTGACCTGCGAGATATGTGCCAGGTTTTGGGAAATATGCAACTGCAGAAAATAAAGCATAGTATCGAAAAATGTCGTCGGAAGGTTGGCCAGGAGCAAGCCACTTTGGCGCAGTGATACTGGGAACTTAGGAGATGATATTGTGAAAGAGAGAGTGCAAATGGAGAATGAGAATGTATTCAGTCTGGTTTCTCGTTCTGTGCCCCTTGTTTCCGGTTCCCGCACACACTTGCACATTCACTTTCACTATCCTGCGACTGAGAAGGAGCAGGATTTGACGGAATCGGACTTTGGAACTATATTTTAAGTATCTTAACAGGGAGGAACACATGAGACGCACCCAGTTGGTGGAAATGATTCGTGCCAACAAGGAGAGAATGGCGGCGGCCTGGTGTCAGGAAATTCGAAATTGCGAATACATGAAGACTTATCACAGTTTCAAGGATGAGGAACTGATCCACCGAAATGAGAGGGTATTGGCCCATGTGGCAGATAGTCTTAATGCGGGGACATCCCGAATTGAGAGTGGAAAATTCTTCGTTGTCATCGGGAAAGAGCGATTTCGGGAAAAATTTCCACTGTGCGAGGTTAACTACGCGCTGTTTCTTACAAAAAAGGTTCTGTGGAAACGCATGCATACAGATGGTCTGCTGGCCAGCGCATTGGATCTTTATCAGGCCCTGGAACTGATGAACACGATCTGCGATTTCTTTGACCTGGCTTCTTTCTATCTCATCCGTGGTTACATAGAAGAAATGCACCACAAACTTGTCAAGGCGGGAAAATTGTCAGCCAATGAATTGCGGGAAGTCTTTTCTCCCGGTTCTTTTTTCTACGATGGCACGCGATTTGATGATGAGTTTCAGAAAATTCCGTTTTTTGACTGGCACTGGTAAGTCGTGTGAAGCGTCGCTTCACACCGGATGTTAACTGCTAAATTATGAATGGTGAATTAAGTGATGGGAAAAGCTTCACCACTTTTCCCCCGCCCTGTCAATCTGACACCTACGCCCACGCAAAATGCCCACCCGCACATTCACTTTCTTAAGGTATACTGTTCGTGTTAAATTTGTAGATAAAGGTGTGGAATGGATAGATTCAAACTGGCTTCAGAATTCAGCCCGACAGGGGATCAGCCCAGGGCCATTGAGAATCTGCTGAAAAGCCTGCAGGAAGGCAATATTCACCAGACACTGCTTGGAGTGACCGGTTCGGGTAAGACATTCACAATGGCAAATGTGATTGAAGACTGGGGTCGCCCCACGCTGATACTGGCCCACAACAAAACCCTTGCGGCGCAGCTCTTCCAGGAATTTAAACTGTTTTTTCCTGAAAACGCGGTGGAATATTTTGTTTCTTATTACGATTACTATCAGCCGGAGGCTTATCTGCCGGGAAGTGACACTTACATCGAAAAAGATTCATCCATCAATGAAAAAATTGAAGGATTGCGGCTTTCCGCAACCCGGTCGCTTCTGTCCAGACGCGATGTTATTGTTGTGGCTTCCGTTTCCTGCATCTACGGTCTGGGTTCACCGGAAAACTATGGAGACATGAGCGTGACGGTCTCAGTGGGGGACGTACGGGACAGAGGAAAGTTACTCAGGGAACTTGCCTCTATGCAGTACCAGCGGGCGATGTTCGATTCCGGGAATGGTACGTTCCGGGTCAGGGGGGACGTGGTGGAAATTTTTCCGTCTTACCAGGAAGAGGGTATTCGGATCGGCTTTTTTGAAGATGAAGTGGAGAATATCTCATTATTTGATGAGATTACCGGAAAGCGATTGAACCCGTTGGAGTCGGCCACCATTTACCCGTCCAGCCACTATGCGACGCCGAAGGAGCGGTTGCTTGACGCTCTGGGGCTTATTCAATCGGAAATGGATGAGCGGGTGGCGTGGTTTCATAGTAAGAACCGTATTTTAGAGGCACAGCGCCTTGCCCAGCGTACCATGTATGATATGGAAATGATGCGTGAAGTGGGGCATTGCAAGGGAATTGAGAACTACAGCCGTCATATCGAGGGCCGTGCGGAGGGGGAGCCACCGTTTACCTTGCTGGACTATTTCCCCGACGACTTTCTGCTCATTGTGGATGAAAGTCACATGACCATTCCCCAGGTGGGGGGCATGTACAAAGGGGATCGAAGCCGGAAGGAAGCACTAGTGGAATACGGTTTCCGGCTGCCGTCGGCGCTGGACAACCGACCGCTGCGTTTCGAGGAATTTGAGAAGAAATTGCACCAGGTCGTTTACGTTTCGGCCACTCCGGGGAACTACGAACTTGAAAAATCTGAAGGGATTACGGCTGAACAAGTGATCCGGCCCACGGGTCTGCTGGATCCGGAAATTGTAATGAAGCCAGCAAAAAATCAGGTGGACGACCTGCTGGAAGAGGTCCGAAAACGGGTAGAAGACGGTGAACGCGTGCTGGTGACGGCACTAACCAAAAGGATGGCTGAGAATCTGTCCGAGTACTTTGACGACCTCGGAATTCGGGCGCGTTATCTCCATTCAGATATTGACACACTTGAGCGAGTTGAGATCCTCAGGGCCCTTCGGATTGGTGAATTTGACGTGCTGGTGGGCGTAAATCTGCTCAGGGAAGGGCTTGATTTGCCCGAAGTCTCACTTGTGGCGGTGTTGGATGCCGATAAAGAAGGGTTCCTTCGTTCCACCCGTTCATTGATTCAGGTATCGGGCAGGGCGGCGCGAAACGTCAAGGGGACAGTGATTTTTTATGCGGACAGAGAGACGGATTCCATCCGGGCCACACTGGCGGAAACGAAACGCCGGAAAAAAATCCAGGTTGCCTACAACATTGAAAATGGCATTACGCCGGAATCCATCGTTAAGAACATCAGCAACGTGATGGCATCAATTTTTGAGCAGGACTATGTGACTATCCCGGTAGACAATGAGTTTCCAAGGGACTTGAACCATGAGCAGCTGGTTGACCACATTGCGCAACTGGAAAAGGAGATGAAGGCCCTGGCAAAGAAATTGAAATTCGAGG
>CAZRHT010000038.1:0-30327 GCA_964599895.1 uncultured Holophagae bacterium | reverse complement strand
TTTCTACATGTATCTGTACTGACTGAAGACACGATCTTCTTAATCACAGGGATTGAGGACGGAGTCATACTGAACTCCCGAAGTCCAAGGCCTAACAAGAGAAGTGTAAAGCTCGGATTTCCAGCCATTTCTCCACAAAGAGATACTCTGATGTCATGCTCCACACCGGCTTCAAAGATATCTCTCAGCACACGGATCAATCCTGGATGAAGTGGTTGATATAGGTAATTTATCTCGTCATTTGTGCGGTCTATTGCAAGAAAATACTGGATCAAATCGTTTGTTCCGATACTGAAAAAATCGACTCGTTGAGCAAGCAGGTCCGGTATGGCTGCGGCAGAAGGGACCTCAATCATGATCCCTGTTTTGAGATTGTGATTAAACGGTATACCCTCTGCATCTAATTCACTTTTAACTGTATCGAGGAAATCCAAAACAGATTCCAATTCATCAGTGCCGCTTATCAGGGGAAACATGAGACGAACCTGGTCAGAAAGAGCAGAAGCCCGGAGAATTGCCCGGAGCTGTGTACGAAAAATATCCTTTCTTTTCATGCAAAACCGCACGGCCCTTAATCCAAGTACGGGATTCTGTTGAGAAAAAGTCTCTAGAACTTCGTGAAAGAACTTTTCCCCTCCCAGATCAAGGGTTCGGATTACAATTTCTCCTTTCACATTTTCGACCAGATTGTTGTAAACAGCCAGATGTTGTTCCTCCGTCGGTAAGTTTGGTGCCACTGTCAGGAAAATGAATTCCGAGCGATAGAGTCCGATCCCGTCAGCGTTGAAGAATCTTGCTTTCTCGACCTCTTCCTCAAGCTCAATATTTGCCAGTAGTGAGACAGGAACTCCATCAAGTGTCACCGAGTTCAGGTCAGACAGGAGCTTCAGTTCGCTCATCAGTTGTACACGCATGTCATGCTTCTGTCTGTACAGGTTGATTTCCCTTTCCGTGGGTCTAATCAGTACCTGCCCTTCTACGCCGTCCACAATTATCATGTCCCCTTCATCTGTTTTCCTTGTTACATCGTGCAGACCGACTACAGCTGGCAACCCGAGTGCTTTTGCTATAATTGCGGTATGGGTCGTCTTCCCCCCGAGATCCGTTGCAATTCCTACAATGTTTGGATTGGAAAGAAGCTTTAAATCAGACGGATGAATTACCTGAGCAACTAAAACGGTTGGCTCGGTAATTACGATTGAGTCAATTTCCTTCAACTTGTCCTTGTGCATCAGGTTATGAACAACTCTAGTCGAAATGTCGTGAAGATCTTCTGTTTTTTCTTTTAGATATGCATCATCAATACCTGAAAACTGTTTCAGAAGTTCATTCATGATTGTGTTAAATGCATGTTCGGCGTTGTGTTTATGTTTCTTGATGTGTTCAATGGTCCTGTTCATCAGGAGGGTATCGTCAAGAACCAGAAGATGAGCGTCGAATATTGCCAGATTACTGGCGGACAATTTTTCTGACATGGACCTTTTGAGTTCTTCAATTTCCTGTTTTGTTGTTTTAACGGCCTGAAGAAACCGATCCAGTTCTGCCTGAATATCCTCTTCAAGGACACAATAAAAAGGTATCAACTCCCGAATTACCTGGCTGTTGTTTAATAGAACAACTCTTCCCAGGCCTACGTCAGGGAAAACACCGGTACCGCGCATGAGGGTATCGGGACTCATGGGTCATTCCCCTTCATCAAACTTTCTATCGATTAAAGAAGCAATGGCAAGCATGGCCTTTTCTTCATCCGGGCCCTGAATGATAAAAGCAAGTTCTGTCCCAACGGGAGCGGCCAGCAATAGAACACTGAGGATGCTCTTTCCGTTTGCCTCCACATTATCTTTTGTAATCTTGATTTCAGATTTAAAGGTTTCTCCCAATTGAACCAGCTTGGCGGCGGCGCGAGCGTGAAGACCCAGTTTGTTGATTAACTTAAGTTTTTTTTCAATCATTTCATAGCCTCTTCATTGACAGAATATCGCTGACTTTGTAAATGTTTTTCTGCCCCTGCTGCTTTACCTTTTCTGCAAACTCTGACAAATCGTTGAATGTATTCATGGTCGTTACTGCTTTGATCAACATTGGCAGATTCACGCCAGTCACAATTTCAACATGAAAGTTCTTTGAAAGAGAAATCATGATATTAGTTGGAGTTCCACCAAACATATCTGTCAACACCAGCACACCATCTCCCTGATCCAGCTTTTTCAAAAGCTTCTCAATCCTGCGGGTGGCAACGGTTGGGTCATCGTCCCATTGAATAGAGTATGCACCAACATTGTCACGTTCACCTATGATCTTGAAGCAGGTCTTCATTATTTCATCAGCAAGGCTACCATGGGTCACAATCAGAATTCCAATCATTATTCCCTCTCAGTTCCCGGAAGGAAATTTCGTCCTCACGCGGGATGTAGAAAACTCCATCATCTGTTTTCTTGCCGCAACCTCAATCAGGTTCGCAATGCTTCTACCAGGCCCAACGGGAATCTGAATCAAAGGGATCTCGATTCCCAGATATGATTTTATCAGATTCCTCTCCTCTATATTACCGGAATCGCCAGGCTCTCTGGCAAGAAATCTTCCAAGATCCTGGCTCGATAATCGGCCATTCCCTTGTTTTTTCATTTCGGCCTTCCATTCCGGCCAGTCCATAAGTTCTACGACTGCGTGCAGATCCTTTTTCTTTCTGAGCGCCGCGATTCCATACAAGAGATCAACATCAATTATACCCACGCCCCTGATCTCCATCCAGCCGCCTGCAAATTTGCGCGACACAGTGGCTGTGACGCCACCCTGGCGGTTTTTGTACAGCAACGTACTGTCATCCGCTACAAGGCGGTGTCCCTTCATAATCAGGTCAAGGCAACACTCACTCTTTCCGATACCGCTCCGACCAAGGATTAAAATACCCACCCCGAACAAGTCCATCATATTCCCATGGACTGTCTGAGTAGGAGCGGTCAACAGGTGAAATAATTCCAGCAGCTTGTCTGTGAGTATTTTATCACTCATCTCTACACCGATCAATGGTAAGCCCGCATTCTGGCACGCAGCGGACCACTTATCTGATATTGGGGCGTTTTCAGAAACAAAGACACATGCAACTTCAGCTTTCTTGAGATGTTCGGCAACAAAGAAAGGATCAAGGTTCGAACCGGACAATGAAACCAATTCTGAATCTGTTTCATTAAGGTCATCCGGAACCATTATGATAATTGCACCTGGAAGTGCTTTATCAATTCCCCTTTCAAGTAAATGTCTGAACCGATGAATTTCAATCGGAGCAGCGAGAAATATCTCATCAAGAGTTGGTACCTCAGTCAAATAACGGCAATGAATTGCCTCTACCAAGAAATTGAGGTTCGGATCCAATAGGTTCTTTAGTGAAAGTTTAGATCTCATACTCACATTCTTCAATGATCCGGCGCAGTGCTTCCGGGTTCAGATAGTCCGAAATATTGGTGGACAGTCCGTACTTGCTGATCATTCTTGAAATTGCTGCAAGAGCCGCAAGGTGGATTGTCCCGGATTTTTTCCGGGTAAGAACCGTAAAAATAAGAAATACCGGGTTCCCATCATGAGCATCAAACTCAATACCTTCAGAGGAGTATCCAACGAATATTGACATATCCGGCTCAATCATATCTGTCTTGCAATGGGGGATAGCAATGCCGTTGACAATCCCCGTGCTTCCGAGCTGTTCCCTCTTCAGCAATTGATGAAAAACTTCAGAAGCGGCAATGTCATCGGGTAGTATGGAAAGTGCCTTGGCCCGATCCGTTATCTCACGAAGGACCTCAGTCTTTCCAGTCTGTTTGAGTTCAAAAATATTGTTTTCAGGAACGTAATCCCTAACGCACAGAAGAGTATGTGTCATGCTCTCACCCTGTCTGTCTACTGAAGGGAAACAATTCCCAACGTATTGTCGTCCTGGCGAAAAAGTACGGTCAAAGCCTCGCCTGACTCATGATTACGAAAAATAACAAATGGGTTTGGGCCATTTTCAAGTTCTAGAGCAGCCTCCTGTACAGTCATTGGTTTGAACCGGGTAAGGGAAAGAGGCACTATTCTTGTACCCTTCTCTGCAAATGAATCATCGATGCTTTCCATTGAACTCTCGACGGAAACTCCGTCTTTTCGTTTTCTGGAAACTCTCGTTTTCAATTTCTTAGCCTGCCGCTCAATTTTATCGAGGGCACTCCCTATGGACGCATACATATCATTCGTTGTTTCCTTTGCCACGATTTTATCGGTGCCGGCTTTCACAATCACTTCCACAGTGTGTCGGTGCTTTTCAACAGATAGAGTTACGGAAACATCCAGGATATTGTCCACAAAGCGGGAAATTTTCTTCATTTTATCAGTTGTAAATTGTTTCAAGGCGTCAGTCACTTCAGTGCCTCTGCCAGTAAATTCAATGTTCATTACTCCTCCTATAGATTTTTTTTCGTTCAGAAGACGATACGATTCCGAGTTCTTCCCTATACTTGGCAATTGTCCTTCTAGCAATATCAATTCCATGGGCCTTCAATATGTTTGCTATCCCGGTATCACTATATGGTTTTTGTTGACTCTCCGTTTCTACAATCTTTTTAATTTTTTCCTTAACAGCAAGAGACGAAACATCGTCTCCATTTGTTGAAGTGATTCGCGCATTGAAAAAGAAGCGAAATTCAAACAAACCGCGTGGAGTATGTATGTATTTATTCTTAACCACTCTTGCCACTGTAGATTCATGCATACCAATATCCTCAGCAACTTCCCTCAAGGTTAGCGGCTTCATCCTTTCAATACCAGAGTCCAGAAATCCACGTTGCCGAGTTACAATACTACGCGCAACTTTCAAAATTGTGTGCTGGCGATTCTGAATGCTTCGAATAATCCAGATGGCGGATTTCAATTTCTCCTTCACATATCGTCTGGTTTCCTGTTGCTCAGGATTGAGTTTGCCTTTATTGGTGACAATCGCCGAATAACTTCGGTTCACGCGCAGGTGTGGAAGACCATCGTCATTGAGCTGGATCTGGTATTCGTCACCCACTCTATAAACAAAAACATCCGGTACGATATACTGCGGAGATGAAGTGCTGAATTTCCTTCCCGGTTTTGGCTCCAGCTTTCGGATAAACGCGATATAAACGGACAACTCATCTGAATCCAGTCCCAGAGCTGTACAGATCCGGCTATATTTCTGATCTCCGATATCGTGCAGGTAGTGCTCGATCAATTGACGAAGGATATCATCACGTTCAAATCCCAAATGCTTCACCTGCAACCACAGGCACTCTTCCAGTGACCGGGCTCCTACCCCGGTTGGGTCCAAATCCTGAATTGCCTCTATAGCTGATTGAACTGTTTCAGGTTTTGTTCCCATTTCTTCAGCAAACCATAAAATCAGATCATCTGCTTCAGGAGGCGATTTTAAATAGCCGTCTTCGTCCAGATAGCGGAGCAAACTTTTGGCGATTTCCAGAGTTTTATCAGCCATAAGATTCATTTGCAGCTGCCATTCGAGGTGTTCATATAGAGAAATTGGCTTTGAAACAAAATTCTCGTAAGAAAAATCATTGGCCTCTGATAGATTTCTTGTTGATCGGGATGATGGAATGTATTGATCATCCACAGCATTCTTAAAGTATTCTTCAAGATCTAATTCATCAGAGTGAAAATCGTCTTTCACCCCCTCATTATTTTCCTGAGGTGTCTGTTCCGCAATGCTGTCAGAAACAGAGACATCCTCAAGCAAGGGATTAGACACGAGCTCTTCACGAATCTCATCCTGAAGCTCAGGAACCGTCATCTGCAAAAGCTTTATCGCCTGCTGCAACGCGGGCGTTAAGGTGAGCTTTTGAGTCAGTTTTAGGTTGAGTTTCTGTTCAAAAAGAGCCATTAGTTTAGTGTAAACTCCTTTCCAAGATAAACTTCCCGAATTAACGGATCATTTGCGATTTCAGCTGGACTTCCTTTTCTTAACACCTCACCCCTTGATAATATATAGGCGCTATCAGTAATTCGCAACGTTTCCTGAATATTGTGATCGGTGATAACAATCCCAATTCCCTTTTCTCTGAGCTTCAGTATGTTTTCCTGAAGTTCACTGATTGTGATCGGGTCAATTCCGGCAAAAGGTTCGTCCAGAAGGATAAAAAGGGGTCTGGCCGCAAGTGCTCGCGCAATTTCAACCCGGCGCCTCTCTCCACCAGAAAGCAGGGAACCCTTGATATTTTCTACCCGCTTCAATCCGAATTCATCCAGCAGACCTTCCACTGTCGCATGCAATTCATCTTTTTTGAGGTCATCAAACTCCAATACGGCTTGAATGTTCTGCCTGGCGGTAAGACCCCTGAAAATTGAAGGTTCCTGGGGGAGATAGCCAATTCCGTTGCGTGCACGGATATACATCGGTTCTTGAGTCAATTCCTTTTCATCTAAAGTCACAGAACCTTCGTCGGGCGAGATGATGCCCGCAATCATGTAAAATGTAGTACTTTTCCCTGCCCCGTTCGGCCCCAAGAGACCAACAACACGACCTGATTCAATTTCAATTGAGACATCCCGGACCACGGCTTTACCACTGTATCTCTTTGTCAGATGCTCCGTTTTTAACACATGGTTCATAATGCCAGTTGTATCCTTACTTTTTTCTTTCCGCTGTACACGGAAATTCTACCGGTAATTGTAGATAAAGTCAATTTGTGTCCGGTGATACGATTTCCGTTCTTATCTGTTACGTCCGCGTTCCCCAGCATCAAAACAACATGCTGTTTCTTCATGACAATTAACAGGTCGGCACGGCCTTTTTTAATCTGCAGCCCGGAAAAATGGGCGTCAAAAAAGATAGCTCCCCACTCATAGACATATGATTGCGGAGCTTTCACTGCCACTTCTTCCATGGTGGCCTGTACATTGCCAAAGAGATGTGCGAATCCACCTTCCCTTCCTGTGGCATTTTCGGACGAGAGGGTCATAGGGGGTTCCCCCTTCCCTCGCAATTGCGTCATCTGGTAATGACCAGTCGCACTGTATTCTTTATTTTGCACTTTCATCATCCCCGCGCTGGAGAATGACCGGCTATCTTCGTCCCAGATAATTGCATTCGTCAGCTGGATGGCATCACTTGCAATATAGGCAGAATCGGCAAGAAACTGGCGATTCCTATTTGCCCCGTGTATGCTTCCATTCATTTCAAAATTGCCATTTTGTTCGAGGATACCCTCATTTCCGGTGGCCCATCCTAATCCAGCTTTTCTGATCACAGGAAGTAGAATATTAGTGTCCTTTGTTGAATGCGCACCCGAAATATCTTTACCTCGGAAGCTCATGGCCATGTAATGACCATACGGAGCCTTCGCAGACAGTTTAGAGTTCAGGAGAGAGTATGAACCCTCACCAGTGCTTACAAAGCTATCTTGCGATTGAACAACCGACCAAGGGAAAGTTAATTCATCATTTTTCAGAATCCCACCTGGTATTCGAGTAACGCGTCCACTTTCACGAAGACATACCGGTGCTGGAAAGGTTCCGTTCCACATTCCAGAATTTCTCCAAAGAGTCGTCTCTGAAAATCTGGCAATTGAATGAGGTGACAGGATTATCTCACCCCTGCCTACCAGGGAAAGACGACCGGTCTCAGTATTGACGAATACGGCATCAGCTATCGATTCAAACCCCTTGTCCCCAGTTGTAGTCAATCGGACTCCCTTTACAAATGTAAGTGTCTTTTTCTTCAAGCTTGCGATACCAGCTTCTCCCCGAATGAGAATGCCATCCCTGGAATTATAAAATTGAGCGTGATTTTTTGCGATCAATTCACTGTCAGCCATCTTCACAACATATCCCCGTCCTTTGAAAACACCATTGTTCAGAATTGCCTGAAATGGGCCCGCTCCGGAAAGAACTCCATCTTTAAAGTTGGCTGGTGGTGTAAATGATACCGAGATGCCGTCCTGAGCAGAGGATAAGGAAATAGTGCCCCGAAGTAGAACAGCCTCCCCTTTCAATTCAGCTGATCGCGCCGTCAATTTCCCCGAGATTCCTGCCATTTCCAACACAGGCAATGTCAAATTAACAATATCTTCACTTTGAACAGCCTCTTTGAAATGAAGTGTCGCGTAAGACTTTCCTTTACGATACAGGATATGGATGCCGCTCTCCATTCGTGTACTGCCGGATTCTGTCGGCAGAGATTCTGTACCTGAACCAGGCGCATTTACGTTTTGATGCTTGCTTCCACGATTAATATTTCCAATCACAATGGCAATCAGAATCAACATGGCCGCCAGCAAGTATAATTGGAATTTTCTTACTTTATTCATCTCCGTCTCAAATCAACAAGATTCAATTGGAAGTACATCCGACGGTTCCATTTAACCTTCTCAACACTGAAGACAAGGTCAGCGGAATCAAATTTCTGGATTCGTTCGTCAAGGTGCGCTTTATTGTACCCAATAACCTCGAAGCGATGAAGTCCATCGCTGGCTTCAAACTTGATGTGGCGGCCATTTATCAGTTCGGGTTCTGTTTCTATAATTACATCCTTCACCATGAAAACTGGTTGCGGGTTCCCAATTCCGAATGGCTCGACTTTTTTTAACTGCTCGTAAAAGACATCGTCGATCAGACTGAATTCAACTTCACAATCTATTTCAATCTTGGGAGTAAACAATTCCTCCGGGAAATGCTGAAACAAATATTCATTGACGCCATCCTTCAGGGCCTGCAAGTTATCCCTCTTCAGGGTTATACCTGCAGCTTGTTGATGACCGCCGTAACTGCTCAGAAGTGACTCAAAATTTTCCAGTACATCAATGATGTTAATGCCCTCTATACTGCGTATGGAGCCAAAAGCCATATCATCTTCAATACTTACAATGCCAACCGGCCGATAGTGTTTTTTCTGGACCTTGGAAGCCACGATACCAATTACTCCCTTATGCCAGTCTGTTCCGGAAAGGAGAAGGAAACGGGTTTTCTCCATGTCTTCCTGTTCAATCTGATTCATCACCATTGTTTCCAGTGTCTTTTCCAACCGCTGGCGCTCCGCATTTTTCCGATTCATATACTTGGCATATTCACGGGCATCGGTTTCCGTATTGGTCGTAAACATCTCAATTGCGTTTGTCGCATCTCCCAGCCTTCCTAACGCGTTAATTCTCGGGGCAATCTTGTAGCTGATATCCACAGAAGCCATGCTTTCTCTGTCAATATTGCAGCTCTCAAGCATGGCTTCAAGCCCACGCGTCGATGTCCTCTGGATGGCCTTCAGACCTTCTTTCACAAGAATCCGGTTCTCGCTGAGAAGTGGAACAAGATCGGCCACGGTACCTATAGATACAATTTTCAACGCAAAATCCAAGGTTTCTGTGAGAGTAGTTCGTTGGGACAATGCCTGCACAAGTTTGAACACCACTCCTACACCGGCAAGTGGCTCATGTTCAAATCCACTGCCCGGCACTTTGGGATTAAGAATAGCCACCGCTCTATCCGGCAATTCCTTGTCCGGTTCGTGGTGGTCAGTAATAATTACGTCTACCCCCATCTCAGTGAGGGTGTTGACCTCTTCAACAGCCTTTATTCCACAGTCGACAGTTATCAACAGACGAAACGGGAACTGCTTTCTTTCTTCAATGAGTTTATCTACTTTAACCCCATATCCATCTTTGAAGCGATTTGGAAGAGTGTATGTTACGTCCCCTCCAGCTTCAGTTAGAAATTGTTTGAGAATTACAATGGCGGAAATTCCGTCCACGTCATAATCTCCATAAATTATGATCTTTTCTTTCCGGTCCAGTGCTTCAACAATGCGAGTCACAGCTGCCTCCATTCCTTTCATCAGGAATGGGTCATGGAGGTCCTCCATGGTACCGTTGAAGAATCTCTCTACTTTGTCTAGTGTGTCAATTCCCCGGATAACAAGAAGTTTTGCAAGAAACTCCGGAATTTGATTTCCTGTAGTAAGTTTGGAAACCGATTGGACGTCAAATTGCTTTAGAGACCATTTATACATTCTGCTCTACTTTAATTACTTTCCCGATATGTCTGAATTTTTTATATCTTTGCTCCTGCAATTCCTCTGGCTTTAACCGAGACAATTTCTTCAGCTGCTTGCTCACGCACTCGCCGGTTTTATCGATGGCTGCTTTGGGATTGGCATGGGCTCCGCCAATTGGTTCCGGAATGATCTCGTCAATGATGCCGAATTCTTTCAGAGACGGACCGGTAAACTTCAAAGCTCGAGCGGCTTCTTCGGCCTTTGAAGCATCTTTCCAAAGGATAGAAGCGCATCCTTCCGGTGAAATAACGGAATAGATGGAGTACTGCAGCATCAGGACTTTGTTTGCAACCGCAATGCCCAACGCTCCACCACTTCCACCTTCTCCAATCACAACCGTGATTATTGGCACTTCCAACGAAGCCATTTCCCTGAGATTCCGGGCAATCGCTTCCGCCTGTCCCCTTTCCTCAGCGTCAATACCGGGATAGGCCCCGGGAGTGTCAACAAGTGTAATAATAGGGATCTGGAATTTTTCGGCCAGTTTCATCAAACGAAGTGCTTTACGGTATCCTTCAGGACGGGACATGCCAAAGTTGCGAGCTATCTTTTCTTTGGTATCACGCCCTTTCTGATGGCCAATCACACAAACGGGCATTCCCTGAAAACGGCCAAAGCCTCCTATAATTGCCGGGTCATCAGCAAAATTGCGATCCCCGTGCAATTCAGTAAAATCCTCTATCAAGCCCTCAATATAGTCGAGTGTATAGGGACGGTTTGGATGACGCGCAACTTGTGTGATCTGCCATTCATCAAGATTCTTGTATATGCTTTTTCTTAATGTGTTAATTTTTTTCTCAAGGAGATTGGCTTCGTCTATCTTATCAAATGCCAGTGCAGTTTCCAGCTTGTTGTAATTCCCGGCAAGTTCTTTTTCAAAAGGAAGAAAGTAAATACTCATCAATACCTCTCGTGTAAATCAATACAGTGAATTGTTACAAAATTGTCCATTTCTGTCAACCGGCGCGATAGTAATGCGGGGATTTTGCCGGATCGGGAGCAGAATATCGAACATTTCCTGAGAAATGTTGCCTTTTCAATTCTTCAGGTTGTAGATTTCAGTAATTTCCCGGTGAGACAGCGTCAAAATTTCGCTATAATGGAATCATGTGAAAAAGCAAAGCCATTGGAGGAAATTTTGAACAGAAAGATACGATTCGTAACAGCTGCCAGTTTGTACGATGGTCACGATGTCTCCATTAACATAATACGAAGGATTCTTCAGGCACAGGGAGCGGAAGTGGTACATCTTGGCCACAATCGTGGTGTGGATGAGGTGGTACAAACCGCCCTTGAAGAAGATGTTCATGGCGTTTCCATCTCTTCTTATCAGGGCGGCCACATGGAATATTTCAAATACTGCCGGCAGTGTCTGGACGATGCCGGATTGCAACATGTGAAGATATTCGGTGGTGGCGGCGGTGTAATTGCTCCGGATGAAATCACTGAACTGGAAGCTTCTGGAATTACAAAGATTTTTTCTCCGTCAGATGGCAAAACAATGGGCCTTGAAGGGATGGTGCGCTACATGCTGAACCAGTGCAATTATCCACTGTTTGAGGAAAGTAATCCCCTCTCCGAGTTCAATTCATCACTCTTCTCCAGCATCCAAAAAGGTGACAAGAGTGCCATTTCGAGAGGAATCTCCGTCATCGAGAACGAAAGTCTCCATAAGTCCGGAAAAAGCTCCCTGGAAGAAATCCTTACAAGTGAAATGGAGAAGAACAACAACAATGCTATTCCTGTTGTGGGTGTAACCGGTACCGGTGGTGCAGGAAAATCCTCGCTGCTGGACGAACTCTTGCGGAGATTTGTTTCACAGTATCCTGAAATGAAAATTGCAGTGATCTCAATTGACCCGTCAAAACGGAAAAGCGGCGGGGCTCTCCTGGGTGATCGGATTCGTATGAACACCCTTCCCCACCCCAACATTTATATGCGTTCTATGGCCACCAGGGGCAGCAATAAATCCGTATCAACGGCCGTTCATCAGGCATCCATGATTCTCAAACTTGCGGGAACCGACTTGATTATTGTTGAAACATCAGGAATCGGCCAGAGCGACACTGAAGTTGTAGACATTTCCGATGTTCACGTCTATGTGATGACCTCTGACTACGGTGCAGCCACCCAGCTTGAAAAAATTGATATGATTGACTATGCAGATGCCATTGTATTGAACAAATTTGATAGAAAAGGTTCCACGGACGCGCTGCGGGATGTTCGCAAGCAATATCGGCGGGCACATCTCTTGTGGGACGCACCTGACGAGACTCTACCGGTTTATCCCACGGTTGCCAGTCGCTTCCATGATGAAGGAGTAGATTCCTTCTTCAGCCACCTCATGGGCATTGTCAACAGCAAGCTGGATACTACCTTCGCAGTACCGGAAGAAATTCCATTCAATTATCCCCGGACCCACAGCGTGATTCCACCGGACCGCATCCGATATCTCAGTGAGATCGCGGATAACCAGTTCCGGTATCATCGCTATACCGAGGAACAGGCAGGGCTCGCCTGCCGTCTTCAGGCACTGGAAACAACACTGGGAACTCTAAGAGAACCGGAAAACTTTGAGACTCCGGGAAACATCGCAAATACTGAAGTGAACAAGGGAACATCTGTGGTGAAACTGGCACATTTTCATCCGGGGAATGACACACTTAAAGATCTGGAAACCGCCATTTCCAAAATTCAGACACATATTGATGCCTTCTACCTGAAAGAACTCCGGGAATGGGGCCATTTCAAGTCCCTGTACCAACAGGAGAAACTTTTAACCCGGACCCGAAATCAGGAAATTGAAAACAACCTTTCAACAACTTCTCTCTCCGGACTTAGAATTCCCAGGATATCCCTTCCCGGCTATCGTGACTGGGGCGATATTCTCAAGTGGAAAGCAAAAGAAAACGTACCTGGAATGTTTCCGTTCACTGCCGGTGTGTTCCCATTCAAACGAAAGGAAGAAGATCCCACTCGTATGTTTGCAGGTGAAGGCTGCCCGGAACGGACCAACAAGCGCTTTCATTACCTTGCATCCGACCAGAATGCCGCAAGACTTTCCACAGCTTTTGACTCTGTCACACTGTATGGTTATGACCCGGCAGTCCGACCTGACATATATGGGAAAATTGGTAATGCCGGCGTGTCGATTGCAACAGTTGATGACATGAAAAAATTGTACTGTGGTTTCGACCTCTGCGACCCAAAGACATCAGTTTCAATGACCATCAACGGCCCTGCTCCCATGCTCCTGGCCATGTATTTCAACACAGCCATAGACCAGCAGGTGGAAAAATATCTTCGCTCAGAAGGGAGACTTGAAGAAGCTACTAAGGTGAAAGAAGAATACTTCAGGAAAAGGAACGTTGATATGCCACAGTACAGCTCCGATGTTCCACTTGAAGGAAATCGGGCTTTCGGCCTTTTCACTCTTGGTATTCCTGGCTACGAACTGGTAGACCCGGCCGTATACGCGCGCATCAAAACTGAAACGATCAAGAGTGTCCGTGGAACCGTTCAGGCAGATATCTTGAAGGAAGATCAGGCGCAGAATACATGTATTTTCTCCACAGACTTCGCCATGAAAATGATGGGAGATATTCAGGAAAGTTTCATTTCTAATGGTGTTCGCAACTATTATTCGGTCAGCATATCCGGGTACCATATCGCAGAAGCCGGAGCAAACCCCATAACACAACTTGCTTTTACATTGGCAAATGGCTTTACTTACGTAGAGTACTATTTGTCCCGGGGGATGGACATTGACCAGTTTGCTCCCAATCTCTCCTTCTTCTTTTCCAATGGTCTGGATCCTGAATATTCTGTAATTGGTCGAGTTGCAAGAAGAATCTGGGCAGTGGCGATGAAAAAGCGCTACGGTGCGAATGAACGCAGTCAGAAGCTCAAATATCACATTCAAACATCCGGACGCTCTCTGCATGCCCAGGAAATTGATTTCAACGATATCAGAACCACTCTTCAGGCACTGACCGCCATCTATGACAATTGCAACTCCCTTCATACAAACGCCTATGATGAGGCCATAACCACCCCAACGGAAGAATCGGTTCGACGGGCACTCGCTATTCAGTTAATTATCAACCGGGAATTTGGAATGGCAAGAAATGAAAATCCCCTTCAGGGATCTTTCATCATTGAAGAATTAACCGATCTTGTGGAAGAGGCTGTACTGATGGAGTTTGGGCGTATTTGTGAACGGGGCGGAGTGATGGGAGCAATGGAGAGCATGTATCAGAGAAGTAAAATTCAGGAAGAATCCATGCACTATGAAAGACTGAAATATTCGGGAGAATTGCCGATAATCGGAGTCAATACTTTTGAACGACCACCCCATCTCACGGGGCAGGGAAAAACTCCGACAGAGCTTATCCGTTCCACCGAAGAAGAAAAGAAACAGCAGATTCATAATCTGAAACTCTTCCATCAACGTAACAAAGGAATGTGTGCGGACAAATTGAAAGAATTGCAAAGCATTGCCGCGTCAGGAGAGAATATATTTGATTATCTGATAGATACAGTAAATTATTGCTCCCTCGGTCAGATTACATTCTCATTGTTTGACGTGGGTGGACAGTATCGCAGAAGCATGTAATTCAGGGGAACTCCTTTACCGGGCGTGAAGCCAGGGCAGCATCTTCTCGGTCAGTGAATAAAAGGCCTCTTTACGATGGCTGACTTGGTTCTTTTCTTCGATTGAAAGCTCCGCAAATGTCTTATGAAATGAAGGATAATAGAAGATCGGATCGTAACCGAAACCGTCATTCCCGGACAAATCAAATGCAATCCTGCCCTCTACCTGTCCCTCAGCCGTTGCGATCACTTTCCCCTCAAAAGCACAGGTGGCGGCACAGCGAAATCTGGCAGATCGATTTTCATTGTTCCTCACAGTATCCATCTTTTCAAGGATCCGCAGGCAACGTTCACTGTACGGCATCCTGGGACTGAAATACCTTGCGGAGTAAATACCCGGCTCCCCATTCAGTGCGTCAATTTCCAGGCCGGAATCGTCCGCGACAACAGGAAAAGTGACCTTTTTTGAGTAGTAGACCGCTTTTTGAATGCTGTTTTCAAGGAAAGATGAACCGGTTTCTTCGAAATCAGGTTCCGTACCTGTTTCTGCAAGTGATATTATCTGAACAACACCTCGGAGTATTACACCAAGTTCCCGAATCTTGTTTTTATTTCCGGTGGCAAATATGATTGTGTTCACTGATTCAAGGCTTGACGCTGAAATGACATCAATTTATCAATTCCGCTGAGTCCCACGTTCAGCATTTCGTCCATTTCTTTTCTGGAAAAAGGCGAGCCTTCAGCAGTTCCCTGGATCTCGATCAGGCTACCTTCTGAAGTTGCAACTATATTCATGTCCACGTCCGCATTGGAGTCTTCTCCATAATCCAGATCCAGCAAGATATCTCCATTTACGACCCCGACGGAAATCGCGGCAACCTGGCTCAAGATTGGAGTTTGTTGAATCGCCCGTTCCCGCAACAACTGTTCTACAGCAAGGGAAAGTGCGACAAATGCTCCGGTTATCGACGCCGTCCTTGTGCCACCATCAGCCTGTATTACATCGCAGTCGATGAGGATTGATCGTTCTCCGAGAATTTGCCGATCCACCACCGCTCTGAGGGAACGGCCAATGAGTCGCTGAATTTCTACACTGCGTCCCTGCTGTTTGCCCTTAACAGATTCTCTTGTATTTCGGCTTCCAGTGGCGGCAGGGAGCATGGCATACTCTGCCGTCACCCAACCGAGCCCCTGATCCTTCAGAAAAGGCGGAACTTTTTCTTCAATCGTTGCGCTGCAGATAACCCGCGTTCTCCCGAATGAAATCAATACCGAACCTGCCGGGTACAATTGGAAACCCGTAATAATCTCTACTTTCCTTAACTCATCATTTTGTCTTCTTGATTTTCTTGTCATCTGTTGTTCTCCATAGTTTCTGCAGGTCAATATGTTCAATCCTGTCAAAATTACCTCCAAGGAATCTCTTGCTCAAGGAAGCGAATCCCTCGGGGTAATCTGTTACAAATATTTCTGTTTTCCCATTCCCATCCTTAAACCGATATTTTTCGAACAGAATGTCCCGAATAGGCTCTGCAGAATCTACCAGCTTAAGCATTGGGTACATTTCCTGAATCGTCTGCTTTAGCATTGGGTAGTGGGTGCATCCCAGAATCAGTGTATCGATATCTTCTTTTAGAAGTGGCCCCAGGTACATTGAAATTGCCATTTCAGAGATTTCCCCTGAAATCAGTCCCTCTTCCACCAATGGAACCAGAAGTGGAGCCGGCGAGCTGAAAATCTTCAGGTCCGGATTAATTTCTCTCAATCTAGTTTGATATTTTCCGGATGAAATCGCGGCCTGAGTTCCAATGATTCCGATTCTCCCGTTTCTTGTTGTGCAAGCGGCCCGCCTTGCGCCGGGATGAATAACACCGGTGACCGGGATATCTCCCGCATACTCACGTAACGCGGGAATCGCGTAAGCGGATGCTGTATTACAAGCGACAATCAGTACATCAATACGCTTGGTAAGTAGAAAAGACGCGTTCTGCTTCGTATATCGCACAATCGTCTCACTTGATTTCGTGCCATAGGGGAGCCGTGCGGTATCACCGAGGTAGTAATAATTCACACCGGGAAATGCGGCACGCAAGACCTTCAAAACGGTCAACCCCCCGGCTCCCGAATCAAAAATGCCAATTCCTTTCACAAGTTGTTTTTCTCTATCCATAACCAGTAGAGTGTAATACAGGGGAATGCTGATTGCAACAGCATTGAACAGGTCTCCGGTCGACTGCGAGTGCAAGTGAAAGAAGGGAGTTGGTCACTACCCGGTCCTCTCTTCCCCCCTTTCAGGACACCGAGCACAGGCTGCGACGGAGAACAGAACATCCATCTCTTCCCGTTCCCAACCCATCCCCGGCCAGCTCTCTACATACCATCCGCTATTCACTGTGCACGGGGCCGCTATGCGGCTCATGCGGCCCATCATGTTGTACGACGCCGGCAGAGACGACAAATTTGATGCCTTGCTCAATTGTGATGTTCAGTTCCCGAACTTTCTCAGGTGACACCATAACAAGATATCCGGATGTGGGGTTGGGAGTCGTGGGAATGAATACATTGATCAAAGGCTCCTGGTTCTGCGAGATTGCATACGTTTTTGATGCTCCCACATCTGAAGTAACAAAGCCGATAACCCACATTCCGTCTTTGGGGTATTCCAGGGCAACAACTTTGTGAAACCGTTTGGAATCGCTGATTTTGAAAGCGTTCATAAACTGCTTAACCGCGGTGTAAACACCCTTTACGACAGGTGTTCTCGACATAAGAGAATCGAGAATAGAAAACACTTTGCTGCCAATATAGTTCCCTGCCAGCAGGCCTACAATAAAGATAAGTAGCAAAATCAAAAGAACCGATACAATGCTGACAACAGGGGCCGGAATTGCGACTTCAGGAGCATAGAGTGCAAGCGATCGTTTGATTAAGGGGCTTAGAATGCCATCCATCTTGTCGAAAATATAGTAAATTACCAGGAGGCTGACCAGAGCGGGTGTTATCACCAGAATTCCGGTGAAAAAAATTGTTTTAAGTTTTCTACGCTTCATCGTTGTCCACCCATTCATCTCCTTCCTGAGGAACTAGCAGGACGTCCCCCGTTTTTCGCCAGAATCTCATGAAGTAGTCAATACTTGACCCGATCGCCAGTACAAGAACTATCCACAGAAAAACAATTCCCGGAACCCAGAGAAAATGGAATTTCTCACCAAGGATCAACAGTGAAATTGCGATGACCTGGACTACCATTTTAAATTTACCCAGCATGGAAGCCTGAATCACTATTTCATACGCCAGCGCAACCTGCCGCAATCCTGAAACAGCAAATTCCCGGCCCACGATAATTACGACCATCCATGCCGGCGCCAGGCCCATTTCCACAAGAGAAATAAACGCAGCAGAAATCAGAAGCTTATCCGCAATCGGGTCCAGAAGTTTTCCCAGGCTGGTAACCTGTCTCTTTTTCCGGGCGAGATATCCATCGAAGAAATCTGTAATGGAAGCAAGCCAAAAGATACCAACCCCCAGCCAGACTTTCCCTTCAAAACGGGTTAACATGACGACGACAAGAATGGGGACAAGGAAAATCCTGAACAGTGTCAGATAGGTCGGAACATTAATGCGTGGTTTTGTCATCTTTCACCACTTTTATAATCACCTCACCCTTTTTAGCCATCTTGAGTTTTTCCCTGGCGATCATTTCTACAAAGAAAGGAGAATCAGCCCGGCGCATTTCCGATTTCTTTCGAATATCATCCATATGTTCTTTCAGGGCTGTTTCTTCTTTCATAAGGGCTTCGCGTCTCTGTTTTAGTGAAACAAAGGTTTTGTAACCATCTGCCATGCTGTAAATGATGGCAGTCCAGACCAACAGGTAGCAGACCAGCAATACACTGAGAATTACAAAATTCCTGCTTTTGTTGGGCTTCTTTCGACGCATTTCGGTTCCTTAAGTCTTTACAGATATTTATCGAAAGGAGTTGTTCCTGCGTAAAGAGCACCGTCTTCCAGTTCCTCTTCAATGCGAAGCAACTGGTTATATTTTGCCAGCCTGTCCGTCCTCGACGCTGAACCGGTTTTAATCTGACGGGTTCCCAACGCCACTGCAAGATCGGCAATAATAGGGTCTTCCGTTTCACCGGATCGATGGGAAACAACGGCTCCATATCCTGCTCTGTAGGCCATTTTGATAGCTTCAACTGTTTCGGTCACAGTTCCAATCTGATTCAGTTTAATAAGGATTGCATTGGCGATTCCTTTATCAATTCCTTCCTGGAGAATCTTTGTATTGGTAACAAAGATGTCATCCCCCGTAAGCTGAATCCGGTTTCCCAGTCTCTCTGTCATTTCTTTCCAGCCATCCCAGTCGTCCTGGGCCAGCCCATCCTCAATCATGACGATGGGGTATTTGCCTACCCAGTCTTCATACACTCCGATCATGCCACTGGAATCCAGTTTATCCCCTGTTGAAGACAACACATATTTTCCGTCTATGTAAAACTCACTGGCGGCCGGATCAAGGGCAAGAAATACATCTTTTCCCGGCTCATAGCCGGCTTTTTCAATTGCGGAAACGATCAATTTCAGTGCTTCTTCGTTTGATTTCAGGTTGGGCGCAAATCCACCTTCATCTCCCACTGACGTTCTGTACCCTTTTTCTTTCAAAATAGATTTCAAGGTGTGAAACACTTCAGCGCCATATCTCAACGCTTCTCTGAAAGTTGGAGCTCCAGCCGGGACAATCATGAACTCCTGGATGTCTACGCGGTTATCTGCGTGGGCACCGCCATTGAGGATATTCATCATGGGAACAGGGATATCCCTTGCACAGGCACCTCCGAGATACTGATAGACCGGCAATTCACTGTAAGCTGCTGCAGCCCTGAGAACAGCCATGGAAACACCGAGAATTGCGTTGGCTCCCAGTTTCTCCTTGTTCTCAGTTCCATCCAGTTCAATCATGAGTTCATCTATAAACACCTGATCTCTCGTATCCAGGCCAATTAGCTCTTCCGCTATAATCTCATTTACGTTTTGTACGGCTTTCAGCACGCCCTTCCCGCCATAGCGCTCAGGATCGCCATCCCGCATTTCCAAAGCTTCCCTTTCTCCTGTTGATGCACCGGATGGGACCGCCGCCCGACCCATAATCCCGGATTCAAGATAAACGTCAACTTCTACGGTGGGGTTTCCTCTGGAATCCAGGATTTCCCGGGCAAAAATATCTTCGATGAATGGCATTTCAACACCTCCTTTACTGTCGGGCTGATTATAGGTCAGTAGTATGCTTTAATCAATTGCGTATTTACAATTATGTGATCGTGTACCCGGTACAGATTTTTAGTTGAGGGCACATAACTCATTCTCACATCGCTCAGCACGACAAACTGCCTGCCGGGTGAAAACGTTTTCGGCAGTTCCCGGTTGATGGCTGGAACGCGAACCTTACCGGAACAAAGGTAATTATTCATCGTCACTACATTGATATCAAATGAAGTCCCTGTTTTCATTGCTCTTGCCCTTTCATTCTGGACGCCCTTGAATTCTGAAAGACTATGTGCAAAAACCAGTTGCATTGTGTTCACTATGTAGATCTTACCTTCCAGGTTGATGGTCTTGGCCAGATTCAGGTTTTCATCCAGCATAAAATCAAGGGGGACCTCCCTTCCTTCTTCCACGTCTGAATCATTCAGGAATTCAAGTTGCTCGGTTCCGTCATCAATTTCCGCATTTGCCTTTTGGAAAATCATTTGCACGCCATCTGTAATGGTGATACATTCCGCTTCTCCAAATTTTCTCTTGTTTGTCGCACTGTTTAACAGGTCGATCAGCCTGATTTCTCCCGTGGTTGTCCCTTCCACGTATCCATCTATGATTGACCTATCCAGAAAATATAGACGTACTCTTTGCATAGTTCACCTCGGCTCAATTATTTCTTATACGGAATAATACCATATCATGGGTCACTCGAAGTGAAATTATTTTCCCCCAAAAATCTGTGTTAAAATTGGATGTAACTTATTAGATAAAATTGTATCAAATTTATGAAACATGACTGCAGACTATGGAGGGTTATGTATGCAAATGAGAACTAAATTTTTTCTTTTCACAATAATTGGATTTGGGATATTTGCGAGTGCATTCGCAACGTCTCCAATGAAAGCAAGCCAGAAACTGACACTCAAACAGGCAATTAGAATTGCCTTTGAAAGTAGTCCCTATCTCAAGGCGATTCAATCCGAACGGGATACGGGCCAAACATATCAGGATGAAGCAAAAGGTTATCGCCTGCCCCAGGTAGATGTCAGTGAAATCTACGTTCGAACCAATTCTCCAGCGGATGTTTTTGGCCTGCAGCTCAGTCAGGAAAAATTCTCAATGGCAGATTTTGCCACGGCAGATCCCAACCACCCATCCCCCATTAATGACTATGTTACTCAGCTACAGATTTCGCAGCCTCTCTACATGGGTGGGAAGATTAAACACGGTATTCTTGCCGGTGAAAAAATGGCGGCGGCATCAGACAAAAAACTGGATCGGGCCCGTCAGGATGTTTCATTTCAAACTACGAAGGCATATCTGAATGTTCTGCTGGCAGAACGGTACGTGGAACTTATGGATTCTGTCGTATCTACAGTTCAGAAACACGTTGAGTCTGCGCAGGCTTATTTTGACACCGGTTTCATAATGGAAGCGGATCTTCTGCAAGCAAGAGTGTTTCTGGGTCAGATGCAACAACATCAAATTAAGGCGCAAAACAATGTGCGCCTTGCTATGGCCTTCCTTTCCAATGTAATGGGCACAGACCAAAAGCAGGAATACAAGCTCACAGACGTTTTCACTTATCAACCAAAATCCTATGACCTTCCACTGCTCGTCCAATCGGGTCTGGAAAATCGCCCGGATCTTGAAGAAATGCGCTTGAAAGTTGAAGCGGCTAAACAGAAGATCGGAGTTGAAAGGGCTGGATATAAACCCAAAGTTTTCCTTGTTGGCCAACTGAACTATCATGATTCCAATTTCGCCGGATTTGAGGGAGATTCCTACAAGGTCATGGCAGTGGCAAAATACAATCTTTTTAACGGAAAACGTACCCGCGCGAAAGTCAACCGGGCAAAATCCCAGTATGAATCCTATAACAATTACCTGACTCAGATGGAGAACGGTATTCAGCTTCAGATTAAGCAGGCATTGTTTCGACTCCAGGAAGCTGAACAACGATATAAAGTGGCTAAACTCTCATATAAGCAAGCAAAGGAAAATGTGGTACTGAGAGAGGAACGATACAAGAAAGGTGTTGAAAAAACAACAGACTTGCTTGACGCTGACACGGCATTGCAGCAGGCAGCAACAAATAAACTTCATGCACTTTTTGATTATTTGAAAGCAGAGAAGAACCTTAACTATATGATTGGAAAGGACCAGTAAGGGGGGACCACCATGACACGGATATTACTCATAGCCACAATTACTACGGCTCTCATAAGTACAAGTTGTTCCCATAACGAGATGGGGAAAATGAAACAATTGCCTCCAGTTAAGACCCGCATACAGATTGTAAAAACAGAAATCTTACCGGAACCTGTTTCAGGGCCTGGGCAGATCACTTCCACCAACGATGCTTATATCTCTGCAAAATCTATGGGGACTGTCATCGCGATTAGGGTTAAGGCAGGAGATATGGTTAAGAAGGGCCAGTCTCTGCTCGAAATCGACAGTTCCGATATTCACTCAAAACTTCAACAGGCAAAAGGGGCACTGGCCCAGGCAAAAGCGGCGTTCACCATCGCAGACAGCAACTACAAGCGCTTTCAGGAGCTGTACAAACGTAAAGCAGCTTCAAAAGTGGAATTGGAACAGATGGAATATCAGTTCAATTCGGCAAAGGGAGCTGTCCAGATGGCAACTGGAGCAGTGGAGGAAGCGAACGCTTACCTGAAATATGCGTCTGTCCGTGCGCCCTTTAATGCCATTATTGTCGAGAGGATGGTCAATGTTGGAGATTTTGCCGCCCCCGGTCGCCCGCTCTTCCGCATTATAGACCCGGCCAATATGCAATTCGAATGCAGGGTAAGTGAATCAGACGCAAAGTACGTCAAAATAAACGAAGTGGTTCCGGTAACCCTGGACAATTTTGATGGAGAGCTCACCGGCACAATCGCAGAAATTGGTGGGGGTTCCGATTTTATGACCCACACAGTTGCAGTTTATATCAAACTTAATAAAACAAAAGGCTTGCGTGCAGGCATGTATGGACAGGCCTCTTTTCCCGGTGTGCAGAAAAGACGCATCCTCATTTCTGAAAACTGGATTGCAAGAAGGGGTGAGCTGAGTGTCGTTTTTACTCAGGGCCCGAAAGGGTTTGCCCGGATGCGCATCATCCAGACCGGCAAGAAGTTTGGTGATAAGGTTGAGGTTACTTCAGGGCTCTCCGGAGGAGAAAGAATTGCAACAACATCTGTGAACAAACTCTTCGACGGTCTCAAGCTGGAGACAAACTGATGCGCAAGGAAAAACTCGGTCTGTCCGGATCCATTGCCCATTACTTTATCAGCTCTAAGTTAACACCATTGCTTCTGGTATTCTCACTCCTGCTGGGCCTTTTTGCTGTTCTCATAACCCCACGGGAGGAAGAACCGCAGATCGTGGTTCCAATGATTGATGTGATGGTTCAGTATCCCGGGGCGGACCCTGCTCAGGTAGAATCAAAGGTTACGGAGCCTGTGGAACGACTCATGTGGGACATTCCAGGCGTGGAATACGTGTACAGCACCTCCGGTTCCAGTTTTTCACTTGTCACAGTCCGGTTTTATGTAGGACAGGACGCAGAAGACAGCCTGGTAAAAGTTTTGGACAAGCTCCAATCCAACTATGACTCAATACCCAAAGGGATTTCCTTTCCCCTGATACGTCAGAAATCAATTGATGACGTGCCCCAGGCTGCAGTCACACTTTACAGTGACAATTACAGTGCCTATGATCTTCGCAGAATTGGTGTGGAACTTGCCAACAAAATCAACCGTATTCGGAACATCTCAACAATAAGGATTATTGGTGGAGAACCCAGAACACTCCAGGTTATTCCTGATACGATCAAGATGAAAATGAAGAACATTTCCCCACTCCAGATCGCCGATATGTTGATGAAACGGCACTGGCAATTACCCGCCGGTCAGTTTCAGAACTCAAATCAATCCTACGTTGTTCAAGCTGGTCAATTTCTGCGTTCCGTCAATGATCTTGAAAATCTTGTAGTTGGCGTATACATGCATAAACCTGTTTTCCTTAAAGATGTGGCAAAGGTCAAGGACGGAGCAACGGATCCTACAAATTATGTATTTTTTGGAGCAGGTCCCAGTGCATTAAAGAAGGGAATTGATGATTATAAGACCTATCTTTCCCCAGCTGTCACAATTTCAATTGCAAAGAGAAAAGGCAGCAACTCCGTGGACATCGTATCTGCGGTGAAACGGATGGTTAATGAATCTAAAGGCTATATTATTCCCGCAGACGTACACACCGCCATCACCCGCGACTATGGTGAGACCGCCCAGGACAAGTCCAATGAATTGATTCTCCATATACTTATTGCGACTGTTGCAGTTACCATTTTTATTGGATTTGCACTGGGAATTAAAGAAGCTATTACGCTTTTCATTGCTGTTCCCGTCACTCTTGCATTGACATTGTTTGCAAGTTATTTCTTCGGGTATACCCTTAACCGGGTTTCGCTGTTTGCGCTCATCTTCGCCATCGGAATCCTGGTCGATGACGCTATAGTCGTTGTGGAAAACATCCATCGTCATTTTGTTCTCCATCATGGTGAAGGAAAGTTGCTTCAAATTGCTGCAAAAGCTGTTGATGAGGTTGGCAATCCGACTATTCTGGCAACCTTCACTGTGATTGCGGCACTCATGCCCCTTGCCTTCGTCTCGGGAATGATGGGGCCCTATATGCGGCCGATCCCGATAAACGCGTCAGCTGCCATGCTCTTCTCGCTCTTTGTCGCATTCACCATAACACCCTGGCTGGCTTACCATCTTCTGAAGCACGAAAAGCATGAAAAACATGAGGCTGATGAAATGGAGGAAGGCGAGACGAGCGGATGGATGTATAGAAAATATAAGAAGTTCATGGGAGTTCTTATTGAAAAACCGACCCACAGATGGGCATTTCTGGGTCTGGTCGTATTCCTTCTTCTGGGATCAGTTGCACTTTTTATGACCAAACATGCCATTGTAAAAATGTTGCCATACGATAACAAAGCTGAAATGCAGGTGATTATTGATATGCCTGAGAGTTCTACTCTGGAGGAAACTACGGCCACGGCAAGGGACATTTCCGAATATCTGCGAACTGTACCTGAAGTAAGTGATTTTCAAATTTATTCCGGTACATCAGCACCGTTCAACTTTAACGGACTGGTCCGGCACTATTTTATGCGTCGGGGCGAGAACGTTGCAGATATTCAGGTGAATTTTGTTCCCAAACACGCCAGACATCGCAAAAGTCATGACCTTGCCAAAGCAATGCGTCCCTTTATTCTGGATATCGGCAGAAAACATAACGCAAACGTCAAAATCACGGAAATTCCTCCCGGTCCACCCGTGCTATCCACTCTGCTTGCTGAAATCTACGGACCCAATTATAAACGTCAGATTGAGATTGCAGATAAGATCAAACATATCTTCAATACAACTGAAGGGGTGACAGATGTGGACTGGTTCGTACAGGACAACCAGGAAAAACTCTCCCTGGTACCAGACTCTGTCAAAGCCGCTGCCCACGGGATTTCGGTTGAACAGATTACAAAAACCATCGCAATTGTTGAATATGGCATGCACATAGGATTGGCGGAATTGCCCCACGAAAGGGAAGATGTATGCATAAATCTCAGGCTTTCTCAGGTAGAACGTTCCTCATTGAGGGATCTTAAAAGTGTTTTTGTCCACGCGGCTAACGGAAAAATGGTGCCTCTTTCGGAATTGGTCAAGGTGAAGCGAACAATGGACCCACAATGGATTTATCACAAGAACCTTCTACCGGTTGTATACGTTACCGGAGAAGTCTCTGGAAGAGAAGAAAGCCCCATTTATGCCATTTTGAAAATGAAGAAAAAAATTGCGCAATTAAAATTGCCGGAAGGCTACGGCCTGAACCAGCGATTCACAGACGAACCCTTTATCGACAAAGACTATCAGATGAAATGGGACGGTGAATGGCAAATTACCTATGAAGTATTCAGAGACATGGGGATCGCGTTTGTAGCAGTGATGATTCTCATATATTTTCTGGTTGTAGGCTGGTTTCGCTCATTCCTGACACCTCTCGTAATTATGGCTCCCATACCATTGACCCTTGTCGGCATTGTTCCGGGCCACTGGTTAACTCACACCTTCTTTACGGCCACTTCCATGATCGGCTTTATTGCATTGTCGGGTATCATAGTTCGAAACTCCATTCTCCTGGTCGATTTCACGGAAATTCGATTGATTGAAGGAGCTTCTCTGAAAAATGCGGTTATTGAAGCCGGTATTATCCGATTCCGACCCATTGTCCTGACCGCAGCCGCCTTAATTGTGGATGGTTTTGTGATTATTATGGACCCCATATTTGAGGGCCTTGCCGTCTCACTGATTTTCGGCGTGATTTTGTCCACGATTCTGACGCTCTTTGTTATTCCTTTACTATATTTTATGTTTCACAGGAACCATGTTGACCAAATTATTGCAAACAGGAGGAAAAACTAATATGACTGTAAACCAGGGACTCCGTGCACTTGCGGGCGTTGTCATACTGGCATCCGCTTTACTTGCATACTTTGTTAGCCCTTACTGGCTTATTTTGAATGGATTTGTGGGGTTAAACCTGCTTCAATCCGCCTTTACCGACTGGTGTCCCGCCATGGTAATGTTCAGAAAAATGGGATTGAAAGAGTAACCTATTCTAGAACTGATGAAAGGGGGCAGAATCGCCCCCTTTTTTATTTACTGATTCACGATGGGAAACGCTGAAATTCCCGACATATAATCTTGCTCTGGAACGGAATTTCCCCAGAGCTCAAAACCAACCATGGGCTGATTTCCGTGTACTCTAATCTGTGATGTTCCTGCCGGGATACCGCTGGCAAAGATATCTCCTGCAAGAATAACCCATTTTTCATTTGGCTTCAGATCACTCGGGTTTTCGCTCTGCAAAACAGTTCCGCTGTCATCAAGTGCTTCCACGGTCAATGAAATGGGTGCTGAACCTGTGTTTAAGACGGCAATTCCAGTCCAGAAATCCGGGTCGGTGGAAATGTGTGGGAAAATCAGGCCAGTACTGGCTTCACTGAGGCCCGGCACACCTGCAAGCAACCGGTCGCCCTTCTCTTCCAGTGTTCCGAACAGCTCAAAACCAATAATCAGGCCACCATTGCCAACTTCAGCTTTCACCCAGGCGGTGGCCGCCGGATACTCCTTTCCATGGGTTATCCAGAAATTCTGGACAAGGTCTACTATCTTGGTATTGGCAGGAAGAGAAAATGTCACAACTTCCAGTGCCACTCCATCTTTGTCATATGGAGTCAATGTCAGTTCAGTTTCATTTTCAGATACATTTTCCAGCGCGATACCTGTCCACCAGTAACTACCGTTCACGTCTACATGGGGAAAGTAAAGAACTGAGGCAGCCTTGGATTCATCATTGAGGACGAAACCAGCAAACTGTTGGACATTTTCGCCCTTTTTTCGGAAGGTTTCCACTCCAGCTAACGTCTTCTTGTCCGAAGAAATAATGCCCCAACCCGAGAAGGATTCCGGATACTCACCTCCGTAAATATCTCTCAGCCAGTCAAAGGATGTTTCAGCAAATTTTCTATTCAGGGAAGTAATGTCGATTGCGCTATCTCCGGGCGGCAGATAGCGCACAACGGGAAATTCACTGGACACGTTGACCAGAGACGTTTTTGTATCCCAGTAATTCGACTCAGGGGCAATGTGAGGAACAACAAGCGAGTCCGAAAGATAATCAACAGCCGGGAGAAATGTAGACCTGTCCAGGTTTCGGCTCACCATGCTGGTATAGCCGGCAAGCGGGGAAGTAGATGACAGACTTATCCAGCAAGCGGCTTGTACCTTACCTTTCAACGGGGACAACCACACTTTTCCGTTTCCGGCAATAATTCCCGACTTTGCTTTGTACACAAGGCATCCGTTATCTCCAATGACCTGGAGAGTGTACGGCACAGCTTCTGAACCAGGATTTATAATTCCAATGTGGGATGTCATATCGCCGTCTTCCATCACCAGTGGGAAATAGAGATGGAAAGGGGTTGTACCTGCCTGAGGATTTAGAATGTAATTGTCGTCCAGAATTCCCCTTCTGGTAAAAAAATAACAGAGCGTTTCCGTGTATTGTCCACCATATAGGGAAATCTCTGCATTCAAAAGACGAACGGCCGAGGATGGATAATGGGTATCCGGTGCCATGGTCGGCAATGCCTTCATCAAGATACTGTCCATCTTCTCTGCTCCGATATGATTGTGAATCTGCCAGAGTGTGGATGACCAGATTACTCCATCCCAGTGAATATCTGCGGAACCTGTCCGAGATAAAGGATAGGGCTCTCCCATATTCTCCGGATAATGGCGATCCGTCACTATGGGACGAAGTCTGGGGGGATCATTATCGGGATCGGGATCATACCCGGTTGCATCCCACTCTCCAATTGTATCGGGATAGCGGGTGTCCCCGCTGAAGGTGGCAGCAATATAATCACTGGTACCTTCATCCTGGGAGCCTGCATCCCAGGTCTGTCCAAGGCCCGGAATGGCGTTATGCTGGATTGCGTGCCCAAATTCGTGAAGTACAATTTCAACATCTTCCGCATCATCAACTATGCCATCACCAAAGTGAAGGCCCCGGTCTGTTTCCATGTAATACGAATTGTCGTCGGTCATGTAATGGACATTTACCGGCACACTGTAATTGACTCTCTCCGGAAAACCCAGAGTATCCGCAATGTATCTGCTGAGTTCCGTTATCCAATAATATGCATTCACTTCTTCGAAGCGAAAATCGTTTCGGGTATAATTAAACTCACCATTAACCGACTGTGCCATCCCCGGTGTGTAGCCTGGAACCGCCCTTGAATCAATGCCAGCAGCCGTTAGATCCACATATTGGTTCTTGAGTTTACCGGAGGCGTCATCGAGCAGGTGAAGCGTCACCTGCATTCTGGCATTGTCGAGTACTTCCGAATCTTCATCGTTGTTATCAACCAGGCTAATGTCACCAGTTGTTGAAATGGGATTGGGATGGAAAACCATCCCGACACCGTCATGACTTTCGTGAATCATATTGCGCTTGAACAGGAGCTTTCCGGTTCCAGCATCCATAAAAGCCTCCCAGCATTGATCTCTTCCAGAAACAACAACTCGATATGCGGGCATCCCTTTGAAATATCCAAGAACGGGACCTTCTTCCAGCCGGTCTGTGCCAGGCATGGCAGAAAACGAAAGGTTGGGGAGCATCAGTGGGGAAAGCACGGGTGATTTCTCATCACTGAAAACTCTCTCTACACTGTCCCTGAAAATTTCTACGCGGCCACCATTCAGCACAAAATAGGCTCGTCCGTAGAAAACAGGCAACCCATTGTGAAGTTGCTGCAACCACAGAATTGTTTCATTTCCATTCGTGGTATTTCTGACAGGCACAAATTGATCGGCTGGAAAGTCAAGGTCCTTCCCATAATTCTTGATAAATGCGGAAGCGACTTGTTCCGGATTTCCTTTGTAACTTATAGACTGACTGAAAATGATATCTCTCACCCTCCCCTTCTTATCCGGCACAAGGAATCGGATGCTATTTTCCTTTTTCAGACGTTTGAGGGAGGGTACGGGCACAGTCGCTGCAGACGTCCATGTCCCAAAAATAAGAAGAATCGCAAATGTCAAAACCAAGCGTTTGCTGACCACTTTCATAGAATCATTTTACAACAAAATGGTCGATTTGCCAGGATTCTCCGTACGCCGAATCAATTTCAAAAATAAACCGAACCGTCTTTCCGGCATAAGTTGATATGTCATATGACTCCCTCTTCCACCGCGTAAAGCTATCATCTGTTCCACTCACTGCAGGCTCATTTGAAAGGGGAATGCTTTGTATATAGGCCGGCGTAAATGTCTGGAGAGTCGTTGCGGTGTCCAGGCTCCAACCTTCTCCCACGTTTATGTCCTGTGTTATGTAAAAGCCATCCCCATCTTCAGCATAATCCGGCCATCCGAATTGAGAAAAGAACGAAACCTCGGTCACATTGTCCGGAAGAATCATGACAGGAGAAACAAGAATCTGATGGTTGCGGATCAACTCGTTGGTCTGAGGATCCTCCCCTCCATAAAATCCGACCATGTAGTCATACCCATCCGGCACAGCCTGGTTATAAATATCGTGAAATTTCCCACTGGTTCCATAACTGGTCAGTGATGCAAGATCCCAGCCCAGCCCGGTATCCTGATTGTCCGATAGTTGCCACAATTCCCAGAGATCTCCCTCAGCTGTGTAATCATCTCTTTCGAATTCTTCAAGAAACTGTATCGGCGGTACCGGTGTTGCAAGCATCCCGGAAATATAATCCTGTTCAGGTGTAAGATTTCCCCATAATTCAAACCCCACAATCGGCTGATCACTTTCAAGTACAATCA